>QMPP01000162.1 GCA_003650425.1 Bacteroidota bacterium
GGCTTGATGTTTTGCTCCATGTACATTCTGAAGGACTGGCGTGGCCCATTTCCGTTTCCATTGCCATAAGGTTGGGCAGTTAATCCTAAACCGCTCAATAAAAACAGACCGGTTAACATGCTAATAATAATTTTTTTCATCTTTTTAAGTTTTAAGGTTTGCCAGTTAGACAGAGAGAAAGGCCTGTTTATTCCTCAAACTGATAAAATGTGCAACATTATTAACTGTCGCCTTGTCAAAGTGAGCACTTTTAGCATTGAAATGATATAGTTTGCAAAATCAACCAAGTCGGGTTTTATTGTACTTTTGCATCCTTAAAGGGAAGATGATGAGGAAAAATTTGTTGATTTTTTTGGTGGGATTTTTATTGTGGCCGCTTTTGAGCATGGGTCAGGTTAAAGAATATAGAACATCAAAAATCAAAACCAAGGCACCGGTTATTGATGGACATATCGACGAGCCGGTTTGGAATACCGTTGAATGGCAGGGCGATTTTACCCAAAAAGAACCTTACGAATTTGCTCCTCCAAGCCAAAAAACCGTATTTAAGGTATTGTATGACGACAACAATTTGTATGTTGCGGTAAGGGCTTTTGATGATGAGCCTGATAAAATTGAAAGGCGGCTGGGTCGTCGTGACCATTTTGAAGGCGATTGGATTGCCGTGGGAGTCAGCAGCCATTTCGATCACCTTACCGGATACGGTTTTAGTGTTAATGCCATGGGTGTTAAAGGAGATGGAATAGTTACCAACGATACCGAGTGGGACGATACCTGGAATCCGGTTTATTATGTTAAAACCAGTATTGATGATAAAGGCTGGGTAGCAGAGTTTAAAATTCCTTTTAACCAGTTGCGATTTGGAAAAAAGGAAAACTATGTTTGGGGCTTTGAAGTGATGAGGTACCTTTTCAGAAAGCAGGAAATGTCGCTGTGGCAAATGGTGCCTCAGGACGCATCAGGATGGGTGAGTATGTGGGGCGAGTTAAAAGGAATCAGCCATATTAAACCTAAAAAAGAGGTTGCCCTTATTCCTTATGTTATGGGCGGCGTTGAAAAGAGCCCCAAAGAAGAGGGGAACCCATTTAAAACCGGAACGGATTGGAACTACAATGCCGGTTTGGATGGAAAAATTGCCATTACCAACAATCTAACATTAAACTTCACTATTAATCCCGACTTTGGGCAGGTAGAAGCTGATCCTTCAGAAGTAAACCTAACTGCTTTTGAAACCTATTTTAATGAGCGCCGCCCGTTTTTTGTTGAAGGAGCTGCCATTTTTAAATATCCGTTAATAGCCGGGTCGGGATGGAGTCGGGAAAATCTTTTTTACTCAAGAAGAGTAGGAAGAACCCCACAGGGATATCCCTTTACCGAATCAAACGAATATGTTAAGTTACCACGTTATACAAGAATTTTAGGTGCTTTTAAATTATCGGGAAAAACACAAAACGGATGGACACTAGGTGTAATAGAAAACCTTACCAATAACGAGTATGCTACCATCGACAGTATTGGAACGCGAAACAAACAACTGGTAGAGCCCATGACAAACTATTTTGTTGCACGGGTTCAAAAAGACATTATAAGAGGAAAAACTATACTGGGAGGTATTGTTACTGCTACCAACCGCTTTTTTGTCGATTCGTCGATGATGTATCTGCCCAAAGCTGCCTATTCGGCCGGTATTGATTTTGAACAGTACTGGCTCAAAAAAACATATAGTTTAAAAGCAAAATTTGTGGGAAGTACCGTTGCCGGAACGGAGGAGTCGATGATTGAGCGCCAAATGGCACCTCAGCGCTACTTTCAACGGCCCGACGCAACCCATTTACAGGTAGATAGTACATTAACGCAGTTAACCGGTTATGCCGGCTCCATCGACCTTGGTAAAATAGCCACAGGGCATTGGCGGTATGGGTTTAAATTTAATTTTGTTTCTCCGGGGCTTTCAATAAACGATATCGGCTATATGCGGAGAGCCGATTTTATAAATGAAACCTCATGGGTTCAATATGTGTTGTGGAATCCTTTCTCCATTTTCAGAAAAATGAATATAAGAGTGAATCAGTGGATGGGGTGGGATTTTAAAGGAACCTGGCTCTATTCGGGCTGGAGAGCCGGTTTGGAAACCCAGTTTAAAAACTATTGGTCGTATAGTATGGGTCTTTCAGGTGAGGGTTTTGATGTTGACCGCCATCAGCTTAGAGGAGGACCTTCGTTGCGTACACCGGGAAATACAAATTTTTCGATGCGAATAAAATCCGACAGCCGTAAAAAACTGGTTGCAGGAATCAATTTTTCTAAAGGATGGGGAGGTCAGAAATGGCACAAAAGTTTTGAAACCGGTTTTAACCTTAGTTACCAACCTTTATCTAATCTGCAACTTTCTATCGATCCTCTCTATTCATCCGGTTATGTATCGACGAGTTATGTTGCAACTGATGAGTATAATAGCAATCCGGTTTATATTTCTGCTGCTCTTGACAGAGTGAGCTTTCAGTTTAATTTTCGAATAAATTATTCCTTAACACCCGACCTCTCCATTCAATATTGGGGTCAACCCTATTTCTTTTCAGGAAATTACAGTAACTTTCAAAAAGTAACCGATGCAGGAAACAAAAACTTTTACGACCAGTTTCATGTTTATACCGAAGATGAAATTACCTATGATGAAAGTTCCAATAGTTACCTTGTGGATGAAACAGGCAACAGCCAACCCGATTACAGTTTTGAAAATCCTGATTTTAGTTTTTACGAGTTCCGAAGTAACTTTGTTATTCGTTGGGAGTATATCCCCGGTTCAACAGCCTATTTTGTCTGGTCACAGGGTAGAAATGGAAGCGTTGGTGAGGGAAATTTTTACCTTCAGGATCGGTTGACTAACCTTTTTGAATCATCTCCAAGCAATGTTTTTCTATTAAAACTTTCCTACCGATTAAGTTTTTAACCGCTTTATCATTCTTTTATTCCCCTTTTATAGGTTGTGCTTAATTCACTATTTAGGTAATCGAATTCCCAAATAGAGAAAAACAGAATAACAACTTTACAGTAAGTATTTTTTTAAATACTGATAATTAATAACATGTAAAATGTTTTGATTCTGTGGCATTTTTGTTGCCTGATGTACCTGCTGCGTAAATTCTTTTTGAAAAAAAGCATGTTGTTTAGGTTTTTTTTCGATGAAATAACGAGGCAAATAAAAGGTATTAAATTTTTAATCAAATTATTAGGGTATGTTATTTTATTAATATAATTTTAAAGGCTGATTTTTATACAAATCAAAATAGCAAAATATTACCCTATATTATGTAAATAATAAAATTAATTGAAACACGAAATAATAAATTCACATCTCATTAAGAAGCATTTTTAAACCCTCACATTATGAAAATAAGTTTACTTCCCTTCCTGCTTTCAGGTAAAAGAAACACGCGTTTACTCTTAACGCTCGTCTTTTCTATTTTATCGTTTTGGGCTACGGCTCAAAACTGTTCGGTAAATGCCGGAACAAACCAAACTATTTGCGGCAACGACGCTCTTATATTGCATGGCAATAGTAGTGGGTTGTTAAGTCCCGATGGTAGCCCGTTTTGGTCACAGGTTAGTGGTCCTTCAACAACCATTGTTCATCCCGATTCGGCCACAACGGAAGTGATCAACTTTACGGGCGGTAACACCTATACATACAGGTTCTCGGCCACTTGTGAAGATGGTAATCTGGTTTACCAGGATGTTACCATCACGGTCTTATCCATCAACGATGCCAACGCGGGACCCGATGCTACTTATTGCCCCGGTACTTCAACCGGGACGTTATCGGCCAATAGCCCCGGAACTAATGAAAACGGTCTTTGGACGGGTGGCTCAGCAGGTATAACTGTTGATGATAACTCATCTCCAACTTCTACAGTATCATTATCGGGAAGCACTTCCGGCAATGCTAATTTGGTTTGGACATTAACCAATACCAATGGCTGTACCTCCTCAGATACCGTAGTTATTACCAACCGTGGTGGTGTAACGCCCGTTGATGCAGGACAAAACGACCCTAATGGAGATTCTTTATCTCACTGTTATTCCTCTACACAATCAATGACTTTTGCTGCTTCTTATGGTGGGTCGGGTATTGATGGGCAACAGGGAACCTGGACAACGATTAGCGGTTCCAACAATCCAACCATTGCTAATCCCAATAGTGCCTCTTCAAGCGTTACTAATCTTATTGAAGGCACCTATGTGTTCAGATGGGATGTTTCAGGGCCTTGTGTTAATGGTTCCGATTCATTAACGGTTATTGTACCGGCTCCTACTTCCGATATTACCGGAGCTTCTGTTTCTGGCGGCGATCAGGTTTTTTGTGATGGAAGAACCTCCACCGTACTCGAAGGTAGCATTCCGCAGTATGTAAACGAAACCGTAAAATGGACACAGCCTGCAGGGCAGGGGGCTGTTATTGTTAACGACACATCCCCAACAACGCAAGTAACGGGGCTGGATGGTAGCAGTTCGTATACCTTTTATTATACCATTACCAACGATACTACCGATTGTAGTAGTCAAACTTCGGTGCAATTAAGCTATATGAATAACCCGCCGGTAATTGACATTACCCAGGATCAAATATTTTTAGATTGTGATTCAACCACAGCCTACATCGATTATACTTATAGTGGCTCCGGCCTTAACCAGTACCGTATTACTAACGGGCCGGTTACGGCAGGGTTAACTTATCCTACCGATTGGGAGACCGCCAATCCTACACCGGCACCGGTTTCGGGGCTGGATAGTATTGGTACTTATACCATCGAATTCAGAAGACATACCTCCGTTGATGTGGAATGTGGTACAGCTACTGATGTAGTAGAGGTTACTACCTCCCGTTCCCCGTCTGAAGCTAATGCCGGTACTTTTCAAATTTTAGGATGTAATATTACAAGCACTAATCTTGCAGGAAATGCTCCTGAATATGGTACAGGTACCTGGTCGCAGGTATTTGGCCCTACACAGGTAACACTTTCTGATCCTCACGACCCCTCGTTGGGTATTTCCGGCTTAAGCAACGGGTTTTATACTTTCCAGTGGCTTATTAGTGGTGGTCCTGGTTGCGATCCTAACACCGATAGGGTTACGGTACTGGTTTCTAGCCAAGATCCCACGGCAGTTTCAGCCGGGTCCGACACAACAGTTTGTTACAATACAACCCTCATTATGGATGCTGATCCCCCAACCTACATCTTTGAACAGGGGACTTGGACGGTAGATCCTGCCGCGGGTGTTACTATTGATGATACACACGATCCCAATACTGCTGTAACAGGGTTGCAGGCTAATACGGTTTACACCTTTGTATGGACTATTAGAAACGGTTGTAATACGGTGCCTGGTGATACGGCTATTGTAACCACTACCGATGATGAAGGCCCTATCGACTCGGATGCCGGTGATGATCAATGTCTTGCATCGGGAACAACCACTATTACACTTGATGGAAATGATCCTACTCCTGGTACTGGTATATGGACCCAGACTTCAGGGCCGGCCGGGGCAACTATTACCGACAACACCTTATACAATACAACTGTCACGGTTACCTCCGATGGTAACTACGAATTTGAGTGGGCCATTTCCAGTGGTGGATGTAACCCATCGTTAGACACAGTACTAATAACCATCGATAATCCGGTTACGCAGGCAGATGCAGGAGCAGATGACAATGTTTGTGGCGATAGCACCCGCTTGACCGGTAATAATCCCACGCTCGGTGTAGGTCAATGGACACAGGTTTCGGGTAACTTTGGCGATACCATTAGAACACCTGACAACTACATTACGGATGTTGTTAATTTGGAAACCGGGGTGTATGATTTTGCCTGGACGATTACCAACGGGGCTTGTTCTTCGGCCGATACCGTTCGGCTGAATGTTTCCAATCCGGCAATATCAGCCGCTGATGCCGGCTCCGACATTGCAGTTTGTCAGGATGACTCCACGCAGCTTAACGCCGTGGCACCCACAGTAGGTTCCGGGTTATGGTCGGTGATTAGCGGCCCCAATACGCCAACCCTTGCTAATCCTTCATCCGACACCTCAGGACTTTACAACATGATAACCGGTACCTACCAGTTGATGTGGACAGTCTCTTCTACTTCGGGAGGTGCTTGTGCTCCTAACAGAGACACTGTGGAAGTTTCGGTGGTATTGGCTGCTGATGCGGGTTCTGATCAAGATTTTTGTGATGCAATAACACAAGCCAACCTCGTTGGTACTACTTCCAGTTCGGGTATATGGACACAAGATGGGACGACTCCTTCTGTTGCCACCCTCGACTCAATTTCGGCCAACTCGGCGGTAGCTTCCGATTTGGTTACCGGACAATATACCTTTGTTTATGCTATCACCGAACCGGGATGCTCTTCTACCGATACCATGCATGTTACGCTTTACGATCCTGCCAGTATGGCCAATGCCGGTCCTGACCAGGAGCAGTGTAACGAAACCACTTTTTACATGGATGCCGATGCAGCTACTACAGGAACAGGAACCTGGTCAAAGGCCAGCGGTCCCGACGGCGGTTCATTTACCAATGCTAATAATCCTACAACAACCTACATAAATGCCACACCGGGTGTTTATATTTTTGAATGGACGGTGGCTAATCAATCGTGCAGCAATACAGATCAAGTAAGAATTACTAATTACGAAGAACCTACTACAGCTAATGCCGGACCTGACCAAACAAACGTTTGTGGTACCGAAGCCACCATGGCCGGTAATACCCCTGCCGTGGGAGTTGGAAACTGGTCAATCGATACAGCCTCTCTGCCTGCCGGTACAACACCGGTGATTCAGGCTATTATTCAGCCTGAAACACAAATTACCAATATGATTCCGGACACCTATCCTGGTGTTTACAAATATGTTTGGACTATCTCTAATGGAACATGTACTCCCAGTTCTGATACCGTGGTTGTTACTGTTTA
>QMPP01000163.1 GCA_003650425.1 Bacteroidota bacterium
CAGCACAGTACCCTTCGACAATCATAGAAAACCGGACAAATAGTTTTTGCCCCGTCCTTCAGGGCGGGGCATCGAGGATGCTGCTAATTTTCCACCCACATCCCTCGATACAATTTTTTCTTCCTAACGTCAGAAAAAACCACCCGGGATGACCTCTACCGGATTTTGTTCACAAGCTGCAACCTTAAGCCGCACCATATCTCAATCGTTTAAAAATATTGATGAGATGAGGTAAGCACAGTACCTTTCGTCAATCATAGAAAACCGGACAAAATAGTTTCTGCCCCGTCCTTCAGGGCGGTAAACAATCAATTTTATTTTCAACGGCTTTAGCCGTTAATTGTTTATATTAATTAGTATGCGAAGGTCATACCGAGTGATTTACCACAGCGATAGCGGAGGTAAATTGTATCGAGGTATTGGTGGGTGGAGTTTGTTATGAATGAATTTGCTCATCATCCTCGTCAAAGACGAGGTTCGTTTCTTTTCTATAAAAGAAATTGAACAGAATTAATATTTTTTTGGGGATCTCATTACGGAAAACGGAAGACCGTCAATAAATAGCTGTTTCTCTATTTCTTCTCTGTGCCTTCATCCCGCACGATAACAAAAACCTCTTCGTTATCTTTTTTCATGTAATACTTTTCACGGGCAAACTTTTCGAGCAGAGTGGTATCATTTTCGTAAGCTTGAATTTCGCTGGAGGCCTTTTCCAATTCTGATTGATAAAACTGCTCTCGAGCATCGAGGTCTCTCAGGGTTACGTTAAGCTTCGATTGTTCTATCATACTGTTCTTATCAAAAAACGATATCCACACCACAAAAAGCAGCCCGGTATAGAAAAACCAATTATGAATGTATCGTTTAAAAAATTTCATAGACCAATAATATCAAAAAATGTAATGAACAAAGATACATGGTTTCCGGTAATTATCTTACACTACACAATAATTATTAAACAACCCTCTGTTAGTATAATTATTTTTCCGACATTTACTGCAATAAAAATTCAACAACATGGAAACAGATGATCTACTTCAGAAAAAAATTATCCAACAAGTAAGTGCACCATTATATAGTGCTAAAGGGTGGATGAAATTTATCGGCATTTTATTAATCGTTGTCGGCGTATTTTACGCGCTTTCCATCGTGGGCATTATTTTTGCCTGGATACCTATTTGGCTAGGCATATTGGTTACCGGTGCTGCCAACAAAATGGACATGGCCTATAATTCAGGCGATAAATTTTCACTTATTGAAGCTCAAAAAAAGATCGGCCTCTACTTTACTGTTTATGGCGTTTTGATACTAATTTTCCTGATTCTTACCTTGGTATTCTTTATTGTGGCACTATCGACAGGCTTTTTAACCGAAATGATTAGCAACATTGAAAATTCGGGAATGCAGTATTATTAGAAAAGTGCCTGGAATACTTAAAGTGTCTGGAGTGCCTAGAGTACTTTAAAGTTGAAAGTTTAAAACATTAAATGAAAGAAGTAATAATAAATGAACGACCCAACACAAATACTTTAGCGCATTCCAAACTCTATGCACTCCAAACTCAGTTTGACTAACCTTTAGTGTTAGGGTGCTATTGTGCTTTTAAACCATCTGCCGGTTACTTGGTACAATACCGCTTAATAATATTATACGATTCTTTTAAGCCAAGTTCGCCCGATTTACTCAAATCTTTGCAGGCCAACTTATCCTCGCGCAGGTAAAGCAACGTAAGGGCACGATTAAAGTAAGCTTCAGCCATGGCAGGTTCTAATTGTATGGCTTTTGAATAATCGTTGATGGCGTCCTGATAATCCTTAATGAAAATTTTAAGGTTTGCCCGGTTGTAATAGGTAAAGGGTAGTCCCGGGTAAAGCGCTATCACACGTGTGTAATCTTTTAAACTCTCGCGATGGTTAGGCGGTGGCAGCTTTTTTGGCGGCTGACTTCCGGAAGTCATGCTAATGGTAATGGTATTTTGATACTGCTGATCGGAATAGACAAATTCGTCGCGCTCAACCCTTGAGGCTGCACGATTAAAGTAGGCGTATAAAAAATCAGGGTTATACTTTACAACACTGTCATAAGCGGCGATGGCAACACTATAATTTTGCAGCATACTATTAATTACTCCTCTCATAAACCACGAACCGGCCGTATCGCCTAAAATAAGCGTATTTCTATCGATTCGTTGAAGCTCGCTAAAGGCTTTATCATCCGAAACCGGCCATTGACGCGTGGTAAACGCCAATTTTATACCGAGTGGATTACCGGTGTTAAACTGAGTAAGTTTTTCGTCGAAGTATGCTGATTTTCGATATTTTGCCGTAACCGAATCAGGTAACCTAAAGGCGTTGACAATAAAAAAATCGGGCTTGGGTTCAATCTTTACACGATCAAACTGTATCCTGCCTCGTTTTGCTTCGCCGCTAACAAAGTCGGCTTCAAACTCCATCATTTTACTAAAATAGGCCGAGTCGGCATAGCGGCTGTATAACGCGGCCATATTTTTATCGTTACCGTTAACTTTTCTGATAATGGCCTTTGCAGTCAGCCTGTCGGCATAAGCAGCGCGTGATTTTCCCAGTTTTTCTCTTACCGCTGCCCTGTTAATATAAGCGCCGGCAAAATCAGGAAATATTTTTATTGCCCGGGTAAAATCTTGCTCGGCATCCTTATAGTTTTTTAACGAAAAGTTAACTGTCCCCCTGTTAAAACGGCCATAAACATTAAAGGGGTTTAAAGCCACTACCTTATTCATATCCTGCAAAGCAAGCTGATACTTTTTTTGTGCAGTATATACCAACGCCCGGTTATAGTATGTTAACGAGTTGGTTGAATCGAGCTGTAAAACCTTACTGTAATCGTGCAAAGCACCAGTTGTATCCGATAATTTGAGATACGTAAGGGCACGTTGAAAATAGACCAGCGGGTAGGTTGAATCCATGGCTACAACGTGTGTAAAATCAGTCAGGGCACTATTGACGCTATCCATCTCGTAACGAATCATTCCGCGTTTTAGCCAGGCATCTTTGTTGAAGTAGTCCAATTTGATGGCTTTATTCATATCTTCGATGGCTGCCGAATCCTGATGTAAAAAATGACGTGCCACTCCCCTATTGAGCCAGGCACCTGCTTTTTTATTGTCGAGATGCAGGGCTTTAGTATAATCGCTCACAGCATTTTTAAAGTCATGTAAATGAATTCGCGTGTCACCCCGAGCCATAAAAACCTCCGGGTTAAACGGATCTATTTCCAACGCTTTGTTGTAATCGCTTAGCGCGTGGGCATAATCATAAAGCCTGTCGCGACAGATTCCTCTGTAAAAGTAGGCTCTTGTATAGAGGTTATGGATATCGAGGGTTTTTGAAAAGTCGTTCACGGCACCTTGGTAATCTCCGAGGCTAAACTTGGCAATGCCTCTTAAAAAGAAAGCTTCAAAACCATCCTCTTTAGCAGCGATAGCCACATTTAGCTTTTTAATGGCATCCACGTAGTGTCCCTGCATTATTTCGCCGTTGCCCTCTCTTAAAAAGTAATCGTACTTAACCTGGGCATCACTCCAGCGGGGAAGGATCATCAACACAACAAAAAGAAAAAGCCAAAGCCGCTTAACCGTATTCATCCTGCAAATATAGCAGGAAGAACAGTTTTTCAGTACAGCCTGGCGAGAGATTATAATTTTTTAAGAGATGACAGGTTTTCTCTCACAATCTTTGGTAAATCTTGCCTTGGCATAACAAATAATAAAAATATTTCAGGAATTCCCGTTGCAAATGAGGATGTTGGGTATAAGCCACAAAATCAAAAAGCTAAAAAACTCAACCAACAACAAAATAGTTTTAATAAAAAAGCTAATTTTGTTTTCTGAACAGAAACTATAAGTTTTATCATTCTAAAGGTATCTGCTTTGTAAGTTTTGCCGTGAGCCGCCCGAAAGCTTTCGGAGGAGCATTATTTAACCGAAACAGATAAAAAAAGAAGTTTTGAAGGATAGCAATAAAAATAAGAAAGAAAGCAGCTTTTTAATTAAAAACATCAGGTTGATAAAAAGTCAGGAAATTCGCCTGTTGGTTCGGCTTTTGTTTTTGGTAATCATTTTATGGACAGGCTATAGATTTTATGGGTTTGTAAACTATTATCAGGATCATAGTGTTGCAGCCTCTGTGGAACGTCCTCCCGGTGTTGAGGGATTTTTGCCCATCAGCTCGTTAATGGGGTTGAGGTATTGGATACAGAGTGGTGATTTTAATACCATTCACCCGGCGGGAATGGTTCTGTTTATGTTGTTCTTGGTCATTGCCCTGTTTATGAAAAAAGGGTTCTGCGGATGGATTTGCCCCATTGGTTTGCTTTCGGAACATCTTTGGAAAGCCGGTAGAAAAATTTTTGGACGAAACTTTGTTTTTCCACGCTGGGTCGATTTTCCCCTGCGCTCAATAAAGTACTTAATATTACTGTTTTTCGTGTATGCCGTTTTTGCCATGAGTCTTGATGATTTAAAAGCCTTTTTATACGGTTCTTACAATAAAATTGCGGATGTGAAGATGTTGTACTTTTTTACTAAAATGACCTCTTTTACTTTTTGGGTGTTGGTTGCCCTGATGGTGTTATCGTTGTTTGTAAAAAACTTTTGGTGCCGTTATCTCTGTCCTTATGGTGCTCTGCTTGGGTTTCTGTCGGTTTTTAGTCCGTTAAAAGTAACTCGTAATCCTGATTCTTGCACAGGATGTGCCGATTGTACCGATGCTTGTCCGGCCAATATTCAGGTTCATCAAAAACAGCGCATCCGTTCCGATGAATGTATGTCGTGTGTTGCCTGTATCGAAGCTTGTCCGGAACCGGATACACTTAAGTTGCGGCTCAATAAAAAATCGAAGTTTTCGTTACCTGCATGGGCTTACGCAGCCATTGTTATTGGGCTGTTTTTGCTTTTTACCGGAGTGGCGCGTTTAACAGGACACTGGCAAAACAGTGTTTCGCCCACCGAATATCATCAACTGATAAACGATATGGATAATGCCGATTTACAGCATTAACCCGGATTTGTCATTAGAGATGACAAATCAGCCCAAAGGGTTTAAAAGTAACTTTCCAATAAATCATCATTGGCGATGTTGGGAAAAGTAACTTTTAATCCGGGAGTTTTTTCCATTTCGCGTTTTATTGCAAACATGGCACCGTCGTTGCGAGCCCAGCTACGGCGTGAGATGCCGTTGTTAACATCCCAAAACAGCATGGAGCGTAGTCGGCGATCAGCGTCGTCGCTGCCATCCAGTACCATTCCGAAACCTCCGTTTATCACTTCTCCCCAGCCTACACCACCACCGTTGTGGATAGATACCCAGGTGGCACCGCGGAAGGAGTCGCCAATAACGTTTTGAATGGCCATGTCGGCGGTAAAGCTTGAACCATCGTAAATATTGGAAGTTTCACGATAAGGGGAATCAGTACCGGAAACGTCATGATGATCGCGACCCAGCACTACCGGGGCAGACAAAATACCTTTTTTGATGGCATTGTTAAACTCGGCAGCAATCTGAATCCGTCCTTTGGCATCGGCATACAGAATACGGGCCTGCGACCCTACCACCAGTTTGTTTTCCTGTGCTCCTTTTATCCACTGTATGTTGTCGGCCATCTGACTTTGAATGGGCTCAGGTGATTCATTCATCAATTTTTCCAATACATCCGAAGCTATCTTGTCGGTAATCTCTAAATCTTTTGGATTACCGGAAGTGCAAACCCAGCGGAAAGGGCCAAAACCATAATCGAAAAACATGGGACCCATGATATCCTGTACGTAAGATTTGTATTTAAAATCGATACCATTTTCAGCCATGATATCAGCGCCTGCACGCGAAGCCTCAAGAAGGAAAGCATTGCCATAGTCAAAAAAGTAGGTTCCTCGTGCCGTGTGTTTGTTAATGGCAGCCGCCTGCCGGCGTAACGATTCCTGAACCTCTTTTTTAAATTGCTCAGGGTTGCTTACCATCATTTCATTGGCCTCGTCAAACGATAAACTAACAGGGTAATAACCACCTGCCCATGGGTTGTGAAGCGATGTTTGATCGGAACCAAGGTCTACAAAAACACCGGCTTCGTAAAACTGCTCCCAAACATCCACGATGTTTCCCTGATACGCTATAGAAACCACCTCCTTGTCAGCTTGTGCTTTTTTAACCCTTTCAATAAGCTGGTTCATATCGGTAAAAATTTCATCTACCCAACCTTGTTGGTGGCGCTTTTGAGCAGCAGCAGAGTTGACTTCAGCCACTACCGAAACCACACCGGTAATATTGCCTGCTTTGGGTTGAGCTCCCGACATGCCACCCAATCCTGATGAAACAAACAGCTTACCTTTAAAGGGGTCTTCGCCCGGTTTGGCAACCTTGCGTGCAGCATTCATCACGGTAATGGTAGTTCCGTGAACGATACCCTGAGGGCCTATGTACATGTATGAACCGGCTGTCATTTGACCATATTGCGATACCCCCAAAGCATTAAATCTTTCCCAGTCATCCTGGCTCGAGTAGTTGGGAATCACCATTCCGTTGGTAACTATAACCCTGGGAGCATCTTTGTGCGATGGAAAAAGTCCCATGGGATGACCCGAGTACATGGCCAACGTTTGGTCTTCAGTCATGGTGGCTAAGTACTGCATGGTGAGCAGGTATTGTGCCCAGTTTTGAAATACCGAACCATTACCACCGTAAGTAATCAGCTCGTGCGGATGTTGTGCCACGGCCGGGTTTAAGTTATTTTGAATCATCAGCATGATAGCCGCTGCCTGTGGGGTTTGTGCCGGATATTCATGGATGGGACGGGCATACATCTCGTAATCGGGACGAAAACGATACATATAAATCCTTCCGTATTTTTCCAG
>QMPP01000164.1 GCA_003650425.1 Bacteroidota bacterium
ACTAATAAAACATTTTAGCTACTTTTTTACGGTCGCCCATAATAACGCGTCCGTCGAGAATCACTTTCGACCTCTTCTCTATTAAATATTTAGTTTGATTACCCACCAAATCAACATTCATAAGTTTCATAACAGCCGGTCCGTATTCAGGTTTTTTTTGCAACAGCACAACCCCGTACTTACAGGCAGTAACCTTTGTGTTAACAACCGTTAGCACGGATAGATCTTTTGAAGCCAATCCAATGTTTGCTCCTTCTATTTGTATATTATTAACCGTTAGTTTACTCCCCTCACCGGCACTTACCCCTTTATCGCCTGCACCTCTGACAATGCTGTTGATAACGGAAATCCGGCTTCCCGAGAAGTCGATAGCATCGTTACCTATTTGAGTAAACCATACACTATCCACCAGCCCGGTACTGAAATCAGCATCAAACGCATCACCGAAGGTGTGGTCAAACAAGCTGTTTTTGACTAAAAATTCGGAACGAACGATATTGAGCGCATCTTCGCAGCTGTTGTTTACAAACCCGCAGTTCAACACATCCACGTCCGATTCGTAAAAAGTTACTGCCCCTGTTAGGTTCCACCCCTTAAACGAAAGAGTGTTTAACCCCTCAAACCTGACGTACTCAAGCCTGCTGCGTTCGCCTGCCTGCAACACGGCAAACCCGTTAGCAGAGTGGTCTGACGAAACAAATACAACCGGCTCGGATTTTGTTCCATTTATAAACACCGGCGAATAGGATAAAATCGCGGCATTTTTAATTAAATCAATCGTGGTTCCCTTGCTAAAAACCACCCTGTATCCCCGTGGAATCATCACCTTGTGGTTTAGCGTTAGCTTATCCTGCTTAACAAAAACCGTGTCGCCCGAAATGCGATCTACCAAATCAGAATCAGGAAACTCCTGCTGCTCCTTTATCACCTGCCAGGGACTCTCCTTTCCTGTTGGTTGAGGCCACGGGTAAACAGGTAATTCGAATTGCTTATCGGTTCCCGGCAATTTAACTACAAAAAAGGCGGGTTTCCCGGCAATCCAAACGTCAACAAAATTATTTTTGTTATTATGAAAAGCAGGTAGCATAACCGGCTCCTCCGGAAATAGCACATACCGCTTATCACCTATCAGAAAAGCCTTTAACGCTAACTTTTCCGGATAGAGGTTAACGATACGTACCAAAACAGAATCGAGGTTCTGTGGCATCACGTAACCAAAGGTAAGATGGTCGATAAAGTAAGGCTCAAGGGTTGAGTCGAAATCAGGTTTCCAGGGTTGATTTTTAAATTTCTGATTGGTTTCAATTCGATGGGCTACATAATTTTTGAATTCCGGTAACAGTTTCCTGATTTTTTTCGCGTTGCTAAACAGAAAGGCAGTATCGAACTTCATCTCGGGATACTCCATCCTTATCAGCGAACCGTATAGTTCAGCCTGTCCGCTATATCTGTCTGAAACATCATTTAAAAACGTTTGAGCCGAATAAGTTTCAAGATAGCGGGTGTACAGCTTCAGGAAATCAAAATCGTTAAACAGTGCTCTGCTCATCAAATATTGCCCCTCATGGCTGCCCCCCTGTTCCTCTTTAATCCAGCCGTAAACGGGCCTTCCAACCCAATCAAGAAACCCGGTCTCGGTATAACAATCGTAAGCAATAGGCTCCAGCTTACACAGCACAGGATTATAATAGTAGCGGATGTTGTGCCAAATAGTACCATGACGCGTCATCAGCACATCCGACAAGGCGTAAAATTTAGCCAGGGCATCGATATTAAAAACATCGGAAGCCGGTTTAAGTCGGTATTTATACTGATAAAGCAGATTTTGGCCAATAATAAATGAACGATATAACCCGGGGTCTTTCACTATCCTCGACACGCCAAAAGGTTTAATGACGGCCGCGTCGAAGAAGTCGGAATTGGCAGGTTTTTTATGATGAGCCAGGTAGCGATTGGCATCCCAGTTAGCATCTTCGTAAAAGCGCAAAATCGGCCCTTCACGATACCGGTGAAACTCCACCAGTTGTTTTTCAAAATGCTCTTCCCAGGCATAGAGCCCCAGATTTTTGCCATTCAGGCTAAGAGGCATAAATCCGTAACGCGTTGTTAGTATCCCCACTGAATCGTAAATCCGGTGCACAAACCACTCGGAAGCCCCAAACCGTGAAACAGGTGTCTGTACCGAGAAGGTGCGCAAACGATTCCACGCCTTACCTTTTTTTATCTTAATCCGGTACGACCATTTAAATCCTTCCAGATGGTCGAGCCAGTCACCTTTTAAGCGCAACTTAACCTTGTTTACCTCATTATTCCAAAACACCATTCCATTCACCCAATCATCACCCGACGATTGCAAAACCCCATTAGCAAAGGCCGACCGCCGGTTTTTATACAATTTTTGAAACGCGGTGGAATCAATCATCAATTTAAAATACTTTTCGTTGTAAACCGGGAAATGCTCTCCTTTTAACCGTTCAATGGCAATATCATCAAAAAACACCGTATCCAACGAACCATTGTTCCAAACATAAAATTTTAGCGTTGTTGTAGTAAACAGTGGCGAGGTCCAAAAGGTAGATTCCAACTTTTCCCAACCGTTATCATCTCGTTCAACCACTTCTGAAATTACCTTATAAAACTGTTTCGGATTATTGGCTGCAACAACTGCCACTCCTTTACCGTCAGACGATTTGCGCCAAACAGAGACTTTAAAATACCAGTCGGGGCCAACCTCAAAGATCGTATTTAAAGCAAAGGGGTGCTTTTTATCAACAAAAACCGAATGCTTTCTACTATGATGTTCCCGGGTTGACGATTGTTTTACGCTGTTAAAAAGAAGCCTGACAGCACCTTGTGAAGTAAAATACCGGCCCGATGAATCGGTACTTTCCAGATTTGATGAAACTTTACCTATCGGGAAACCCTCTGACCATGTACTGACACACGAAAAAAGCCCGGCTACCAAAAGCAATAACCCTGTTAAATATATTAGTTTACGCATTTTTTGATGATAAGAGGCAAAAATACATCAATCATTTAGAAGTAGCAAACATCGGCTGACAGACTTCGTTGCATAGTGTTACTCTTTTTTTATATTTCACATTTAATATGCCTGCAACAGGCAGAATGACTATTTTTGCAGAAAAGCAAGTTCCATTGAAAAAAGTATTTCTTCTAATCTTTTTGAATCTGGCGGTTCTTACGGGTTTTACACAAATTCTTACCGTTACTCCTGCCAATCCAATTACCACGAGCCATGTAACCATTGTTTATGATGCTACGCGAGGCAATGGCGAGCTGATGGGCTACACGGGCGATGTTTACACCCACACCGGTTTGATAACCACAGAAAGCCAGAATGGCAACGATTGGAAACACGTAGTGGGCAACTGGGGCTCAGCCGACAGCCGGGTACTGATGCAGCGCATTGGCAGCGATTTATATCAAATAAGCTTTACCATTGATGCATTTTACAGCGTAAACCCCCAACAGGAACAGGTACTCGACCTGGCCTTTGTGTTCAGAAACGAAGATGGCTCCCTCGTGGGACGCACAGATAGTCAGAGCGACATCTTCTACTCCATCAACCAAACAGGTGTTGGCAACTACGTTAATCACCACCAATCGGGCGATACACTTATCGTCCACACCACTCACGGAACCCTGAGCTACCTGCCCTATACCCCATCTATCTGCCGGGTTTCGTATTCCTCTACCGGCCAAACAGCTGCTTCGCCATCCTTGTCGGTTGTTTTGCAACCACAACACCCTGACATTACCGTTGACAACCTGACTGACAAGCTGGTGCTTACCACCGATTCACTAAAAATTCTTATCAATAAAAACCCCGTTACTACTGCTTACTTTTCAAAAAATCAACTTATCGCCTCTGAACAAGAGGGTTTTTACACTCATGCCACCGAAAATGGGGTAAAGTTTAATTTAAGCAGCACGGAAGTGCTACAAGGAACTGGCTCAAGAGCCATCCCAATCAACCGAAGGGGTTATCAACTTCAAAACTGGAATCAGGCACATTACGGATACAGTTTGGGAGAACAAAACCTCAACATTTCCATTCCATTGGTAATTTCTTCAAAGGGGTACGCTCTCTTTTTCGATAATCCCTCCAAGGGAACTTTTGACCTAAGCTATACACAGGAAAACGTGCTGGATTATGCTTGTGAAAAGGGGCAAATGACCTACTATTTTATTCAAGGCAGCACCAACGATGCCTTGTTAAACAAGTACACTAACCTTACCGGAAAGCAGCCGTTGCCGGCATTATGGAATATGGGATACTTTCAATCGAGGTTTGGGTACGAAAACGAAAGCCATGCCCGCACCACCGTTAACGACATGATTAACGGGGGATTTCCGATTGACGCCATCATTTTAGATTTATACTGGTTTGGCGATCCCGGCAAGATGGGTAATTTGCAGTGGAATTACAGCCGGTTTCATAACCCTGTTGGAATGATTAACGATTTCAAAAGCCTCGGCGTTAAAACCATTTTAATAACCGAACCCTATTTTACACAAAATTCGAGTCATTACAGCTACCTTAACCAGCAGCACTTTTTTGGAACCAAAACTTCGGGTGAGACTTACGTGCTTGATAATTTCTGGGCCGGTTCGGCGGCACTGCTCGATTTTACCAAACCCGAAGCTCGAAACTGGATGTGGAATTATTATAAAGACCGCAAAGAAGAGGGTGTTGCCGGTTGGTGGAGCGATTTAGGGGAGCCCGAAAACCATCCTTACGACATGATGCACGCCGAAGGAACTACCTGTCAGGTGCACAACTTGTTTTCGCTGTTGTGGGCTCAAATGCTTTTTAAACATTACCAAACGGACTACCCCGGCGAACGTCTTTTTAACCTTATCCGTTCGGGTTACGCTGGCATGCAGCGATATAGCACCTTTCCGTGGTCTGGCGATATTCAAAAAACATGGGAAGGTTTACAGACACAAATTCCCATCATGGTGGGCATGAGTATGAGCGGTGTGGGCTACATGGGATCGGATTTGGGAGGCTTTACCGGTGATTTCAATCCCGAGCTTTACACCCGCTGGATTGAACAGGGCACCTTCTCCCCCATTATGAGGGCTCACGGCGTAAACACCGTGACTGAGCCGGTATATCTTTCGGAACCCTATAAAACAATAGCTCGCAATTTTATCAGGTTACGTTACCAATTGCTGCCTTATAATTATACACTCGCTTATCAAAATAGCACTACCGGCCGACCATTGGCTCTTCCTATGGATTACTTTGAGCCGGGCAATCCCTTTTTAAACAATATTAACGATCAGTATTTTTGGGGAGAAAATCTGCTGGCAGCACCGGTAGTAAACGTGGGAGAGCGTAGCCGCAGCATGATCTTTCCAACAGGTAAATGGATTAACTTTTTCACCAACGAAACCGTTACCGGCGAGTCAATTCATGAAATTTCAGCACCCCTTGGTTCCATTCCGTTGTTTGTAAAAGCGGGTGCTTTTCTACCTATGGCAACCCCTATGACCTCCACCGACTTTTACCAACCCGACACGCTGCTGGTATGGTATTACCCCGATTTATCTAACCCTAATACAACCGACCAGACCTATTTTGATAATGGACACTCCACCAACACAATACAACAAAGCAGCTACGACCTCGTTACTTTTATCGGTAAAGTGCAAAACGAAAAAATTAGCATCAGCCTTGGTAAAAAAGGAAACAGCTATCCCGGATCGCCACAAAATCGCGAGTTAATGTTCGAGGTCAAGCGAACAGCCACGAGCCCCGATAATGTGTCGGTAAACGGAAACTCTCTTAACAGAACCGAAAGCGAAAGTGATTACCTTTCAACACAGGAGGCATGGTATTACAACAACAACACTCATATTTTACAGTTTCATTTTAACTGGGACGGCATCGATACCGAAATTATTATAAACGGACCTGTTGGCATTGATGAAAGCGAAGCAACACAAACGCTTGATTTCACGTTGCACGACCCCTATCCTAATCCGTTTTCCGACATGGTTTCGATGGATGCTGATATTGCCCGAATCGGAGATTATCAACTAAAGGTAGTTGACACTTATGGTCACGCTGTATTCAAAAGCACGTTACACATTACTAATCCCGGCAGGAAAACCATTATCTGGGATGGAAAAAACAACCTGCATCAAACGGTGGCTTCTCATACCTATCTGATAATTTTACAGGACAGTAACGGCAAATCTTTGTATAAGAAAGTAGTTTTAATACGATAGTGTATTAATGATGTTTCTATTGAAGTTGTTTAAAGTTAACTTGATGATTACAAATGTAAGACGTTTAAAATCAGAAAATAATTATTTTTTTATTGAGTTGTCAAATTTAGGCTTTGCCACGAAATAAGTTGGCTAAAGCAAGCGAAATTATTTTGTGCGGTAACAAGGAAAAAAACACGGGCATAGCTAAAGCTACTGCGAGTATTTTTAACGAAGTTAGCGTGCAAAAGAGCGGGCTTGAATGGACGAGTTATTTTTTAGCAATGCCTTGGCTCAACACTCGGCACCTATTCGGCTATCGCTGAAAACGATGCCTAATTGTTAGGCGTAATATATGGTTAGCCCGGGGTTTTAACCCTCGGTAGTAATAGAAAGAGTAATCTGTTTTGTTGGATTTTCTGCACGCAGGAAGCATAAATCATGACAAAACAAGAATTATTTAAATCAATCAGCAAAAAAATTACAAACAAATCTTTAAATGTTTCGGTTTGATGCTCTTACTAATTTGCCCCTCTGAATTGTTAAAAACTACTTGTTTTTTGCCATGATTGAAAAGGCTGCGTCGCGTTTCTTTTTCTACTTTTGTGCCATGGATGAA
>QMPP01000165.1 GCA_003650425.1 Bacteroidota bacterium
ACCCCAATCCCGTCACCAACCAGTTGTATCTAAAAAGCAACGGCCATAACTTAAATTATGATATGGCTTATATTATCAACAGTACGGGGCTTATGGTTAAAACGATAACCAATGTTAACCGTCCGGTTTCAGTGGCTGATTTACCTGAAGGACTGTATGGAATTGTAGTTTACAATAACGGCAAATTGTTGTATTGTAAAAAGTTTATTAAAAAGTAAACGGATCGAAGTATTTCTATTTTCCCTTCCATTATATTTTTCTGCGTTGATAAATAGCCTTGACACCAATAACTTAACAGAGTAAATATTAAATTACTCTTCCAGTTTTTTCACGCTTTTTGAGATAGCCAGCCCCCCGTGAACCATGTAGTTTTCATGGTTGAACTCTATATTTTTAAGATTGTAAAGGTAATTAACCATGAGTCCAAACGAATCGTTCAAGCCGTGTTCGGAACTATTTCCCATCCAGTTAATACGATATAGTTCGGCACCATTGCCAAAATGAAACCGGGCTACCGGGTTAACAGGACGCCCCTTTCGTTTTTCTTTAACAAGATAGTGATAGCAGGCCTTCATCATGGGTTTTTTAACCTTGCGAACAATGGTTGGGTTTTTGTGCCATCCCGGATTTAAAGCCATTTTCAATGTCTCGGAATCCTTTTCAAACAGCTTGCTTTTGTTTGATAACAAAACCTTTTTTAACCATTCTGCAAACCCCGTAACCGGTGATAAGCTGCTAAAAGTTTTAATCTCGGGATTTTCCTTTGCTATTTGGGTGGCTACCATTTTAATTAAGAAATTTCCCAAAGGAATCCGTTTTAATCCACGCTGACAATTGTTGATGGAGTAAAAGATAGCCGTATTCCTTTTGGTTTTATTACTGCTGTCGTTCAATATTGACTGAACCGATCCGGCAATTCCTTTGGTTAAAGCCACCTCTACAAAAATTATCGGGTCATCTTCCAGGGCAGGGTGAAAATAGGCAAAGCAGTAGCGGCTTTCGGTTAATCGTTGCTTAAGGTCATTCCAGTTTCCAATGTTATGAACGGTTTCGTAGCGAATAATTTTTTCAAGAATGGATGCTTCCGTATCCCAGTCCAGTTTTCTCAAAACCAGAAAACCCGGATTAAACCATGAGGTAAGCAAAAGTTTTAAATCAACTTCAAGGGGTTTAAGTTCGGGGTGCTCCGGAAGAAAATCTAACAGATCTTCCCGTAATTTAACAATGGCCTTGGTTCCGTTGGGAGCCATATTCATCCGGCTAAAAAGCTTCTGGCATTTTGTCTTTAAGCTTTTATGGAGTTCTTCTCTGGTTTCGGGGCCGGGATTATTATAAAGGGCTTCGGCTTTCATTTTAATTTCCCGAATATCAACTTCAGTAATTTTAATAAGTGCCTGAAAATATTCAAGTTTTTCCTTCTTTTTTAACTTGTTGTAACGGGCTACAATTTGACGAGCCAGTGCTATGCCCGTGGCCAGCCCTTTGTGTGACACAAGGTCATAGCTCAGTTCAAGAATCTCCTGAACGGGTGTGCCCCGAAGTTTGGTAATATCCAATAAAGTTTCGCCGGCATCTGCAATCGACTCAAAAATGGATTTAGTAAACTTTCCCAGTTTATTCATGACCGTAACGTTTTTTCCCCGGGTAAACAGGGAAGGTTGTTTAACAAATCATAAAGGTACAAAAATTTTAGCATCAACGGTTCTCGGTTTCGTTTGTAACGAGGATGGTTGTTTCAACGCAGCTTATCCTCGCTTAAGACTTCTCCGCAAGGTTGTGGTGATGCTATCCGATACTCAACTCTAAAAAGAATACCATTTTACGAAACAGATTACCCCTTCAGTTTCTCAGCCACCTTTTCCAGCATGGTATCAACCAGTTTACCAAGATCATATTTTTCATCATGACCCCAATCGTTACGGGCAATACTGTCATCAATACTGGCGGGCCAGCTATCGGCAATAGCCTGACGAAAATCGGGCTTATAGGAGATTGTAAAACCCGGCATCTGTTTTTTAATTTCATCAGCCAGCTCTTTAGGGGTGAATGAAATGCCCGCTATATTGTAAGCCGACCGTAATGAAAGTTTGCTTTCGTCAGCCTCCATCAGTTTGATGGTATTTTGAATGGCATCATCCATAAACATCATGGGGAGGGCGGTATCTTCGTTAAGAAAACTTTCGTATTTACCATTTTTAATGGCTTCAAAAAATATCTCCACAGCATAGTCGGTAGTGCCGCCACCGGGTTCGGTTTTATAGCTGATAAGTCCGGGATAACGTACACTGCGAAAGTCGATTCCATAGCGTTTAACATAGTATTCGCCCCAGCGCTCACCGGCCAGTTTTGAAATACCGTAAACGGTGTTGGGTTCCATAACGGTAAGTTGTGGGGTATTGTGGCGCGGGGTGGTAGGACCAAAAACAGCGATAGAGCTGGGCCAAAAAAGTTTTTTGGCATCACTTTGGCGAGAAACCTCCAGCGTGTTCATCAACGCCTTCATGTTGATATCCCAGGCTTGCAACGGAATTTTTTCGGCATTGCCCGAAAGAACAGCAGCAAGGTTATAAATTTGCGTAATTTTAAACCTTACCACAAAATGAAGCAGGTTATTATAATCAAGCACATCTAACATTTGAAAAGGCCCGGAATCTCTTACCTCTTTTACGGGTTGTTTAATATCGGTGGCAAATACATTATCGTTGCCATATATTTTTCGAAGAGCCAATACAAGCTCCGATCCAATTTGGCCGGAACTACCGATTACCAATATTTTTTCCATATTTTTAACTGTTTTTAAGGTGATGCAAACGTACTAAAAAATTGAATTTTATTATTTTGAAGAGAGATATTTAGAACGATTTCGATTTATCAATCACAGGTTATCTTAACTTTGCCAATTAATCCGAAATATAATTACAATGGTTACAATTAAAGAGGTAGTTACATCAAAAGATATAAAGCAGTTTGTCGATTTTCAATTTGAACTATATAAAGACCACCCATTTTGGGTTCCTCCCCTCAAAAAAGATGAAAAAAAAGCCCTTCATCCGAAAAGCAACCCCGCTTTTGAATTTTGTGATGCTAAATTTTGGACGGCCTGGGAAGGGGAAAAATGTGTTGGCAGAATTGGTGCTATTGTAAACCACTCATACAATAAGAAGATTGGTAAAAAAATGGGGCGGTTCAGCCGGATGGAATTTATTGATAACAAAGAGGTTTCAAAACAGTTATATCAAACAGCTGAAAAGTGGTTGAAAGAACAAGGAATGGAAGCAATCCACGGACCTCTTGGTTTTACCAATTTTGATAATCAGGGTTTATTGATTGAGGGTTTTGATTATTTACCATCCATAGCATCGGTAATGCATTTTCCTTATTATCAGAAACACATTGAGGCGCTGGGTTATGGTAAAGAGATTGACTGGGTAGAGTTCAGGTTAAAGATGTGGGATGAAATCCCTGAAAAGGTTACGCGTCTTGCTAAAATTATTAAAGAACGGAACAATCTGGAGGTGCTTCGGTTTAAAACAAAAAGCGACCTGAAAGCCGTTATGCGCGATGTTTTTGGTTTACTCAATAAAGCGTTTGACGAATTACCTTATGTTGCACCGTTTTCACAGAAACTGATAAACTATTACGCCGATAAATATTTTAAGGTATTAAATCCGGAATATGTGGTGGTACTTAAAAAAGACGGTAAAATTGCTGCTTTTATTGTGGGAATGCCCAGCCTTTCGGAAGGTATGCAAAAAGCCAAGGGTAAACTGTTTCCATTTGGTTTTGTGCATCTGCTTAAATCGATGAAACATCCCGAGGTAATGGACTTGCTTCTTACCGGTGTGGATCCGGCTTATCAAAAACTTGGCTTACCGGCCTTGCTTATCAATGAGTTACTTGGAGTTATTAACAAACATAACATCAAGTTTGTAGAAACAACCGGAATGTTTGAAACCAACAAAAAAGGAATTACTCACTGGAAAAGTTACGATCACATTCAGCATAAACGCAGAAGGTGTTTTGTGAAAAATCTTTAGGGTTGATTATCTGATTTTATTAGCTCTAACAAAGCTTCAACGGCCTCTGCTTCGGGAATCTGTTTTATGACTGCTTTACCTGCTCTGTAAAGCGTTATTTTTCCTTTTCCGGAACCCACGAACCCATAATTAGCATCAGCCATTTCTCCGGGCCCGTTAACAACACAACCCATAACTGCAATTTTTAACCCTTTAAAAGAAGAGGTTTTTTCTTTCACCTGTTTCAATTTTTCCATAATATCAAACCGGGTTCTTCCACAGGAGGGACATGCAATGTATTCGGTTTTCGAGTACCGGAGTCCCAATCCTTGCAAGATATCGAGAGTGCATTTTGTTAAGATGGAAGAGTTAAAATAACGGTTTTTTAAGTAAAAAGCCTGCGGCGGATGTTTCAAAAAGGCAGCGGCAAAAGATGTTGTTGCATTGAATATAAAATTTTCAAAATCGGCTTCATCATTTTCAAAGGTAAAAATGTTTAAGTCTTTTGAATTGATTACATTATTCTCTTTTGTACTAACGAGTTTACCGTTTTGAGTACTGTAATCTGCTCGACTGTCTGCCTGGCTGGCAATAACTAATGGCCCACTTTGATTTGACAACTTCTGGTCAATTGGAACCGCATGAAAATGAAGCGTATCAATCTCACTTATCGAAACACCTTTATTATTTACAAATTTTAATAACTTTTTCGCCACAGGTATTTCAGCTTCAGGGTTTTCGGTTAACGAAACCCTGATGGTATTACCAATTCCTAATTGAAGAAGAGCCCCTATTCCCGCCGCCGATTTAATTCTGGCATCCATTCCCGAACCGGCTTCGGTAACACCCAGGTGAAGTGGAAAGTAAATATTCTTTTTAATCATCTCTTTTACCAGCATCACGTTTGCTTCCTGCATAATGCGTACGTTGCTGGCTTTTAACGACAAGGTAAATTGATGAAAACCGGTATCAAGTAAAACACCCATAAACTCCAAGGCGGACTCTACCATTCCTTTGGCAGTATTGCCATAGCGGTAAAGAATTCGTTTGGAAAGAGAACCCAGATTAACGCCAATGCGGATGGATGTTTTGTGCTTTTTGCAGACCTCGACAAGGGGTTGAATATTTTTGGCAATCTGCAATCGGGAGGCGATAAAATCTTGTTCTGAGTAGCGTTCTTTGATTTTGTCGGTTACATAGTTTCCGGGGTTAATACGTACTTTATCAGCTATTACAGCCACCATTTCAGCAACTTTTGGTGAGTAATGAACATCAGCCACCAAAGGAACATCAATATTCTGGTCGTGAAGTTGTTTTCTGATAATTCCGAAACTTTCAACCTCTTTTAAGGTGGAAACGGTTACGCGTACGATGTCACAACCTGCTAAAATCAGTTGTTTAATTTGTACAACAGTAGCTTCAACATCAGCGGTTGGCGTGTTGGTCATACTTTGAACCAGCACGGGTAAATCGCCACCCATTAGTAAATTACCAATTTGTATTTTATTGCTGTAAAACCGTTTTTCCACAGCGCGAAGATACTTTATTAGCGGAGCATTTTTTAATCTTTGTCTTCTTTTGAATCTCCTTTACCCGGCTTTTTATCGGCACTTCTTTTTTCAAGGACTTTTCCGTCTCGGCTAATGGTAGCAATCATCGATCCTTTTTCGTTTTTAAGCTCTATTTCAAAACCTTTCATTTCTGAGTTACCGATAACGGCAGCTTCTTCAATTTCGTATCCGGTAAAAAGACTGTCGATGGTAGCTTTTACCAAGGGTGGGATTTCAGATTTCTGAATTTTATATTCGGTCTTTTTCCAGATTCCGTCCACGTTAAAATTAGCTGAAAATTCACGGTTATTCATTTCAAACCCAGCTTCCCATTCGTTTTTGTTTTCCTTATCCCATTTAACCTGTTTAGCCTTTGGAAACCGTTTTTGGAATGATGCTTTAACTTTTTCGGGAACAGTTTCTTTAGGGCTGTTACAAGCACTAAAAGCAAACAGAACCAATACAACAAATGATAATGATAATAATTTTTTCATTGTTCGTTTTTTTTAAATTTACCGGCAAAGATAAACTACAATTTTAAAGAAACTACTAAGTCAATAAATGCTTACATAGTTGCTCCGGGACCAATGTATTTAAAGTCTCCAAAGCCAAGCAGTAAAATAAAAATGGGTGACAGAAATATCAAACCCAGCGTAAAGCCAACTCCCTGTCCAAAGCTTTTAGATAAATCGTTTAACACGATAATACCCACAATAAAGTTAACTCCCGGAATAAGCATAAGTAACAGCCACCACCACGGACGTCCTACCATTATTAACAGGACATAAAGGTTATAAAAAGGAATCAAAACAGCCCATCCGGGTTGACCACCTTTTTCGTAAATTCTCCATTCGGCAATAATAAATACTACCATAACGGCAATATAAAACAGGGTTATTCCTAATCCCATTTCCGGAAACATTGATTCAGAGTCCATGATGTTTGATTTAAGGGTTAATAAAACTATAATTTCATTTCCGGAATATCACCTTCAACAATCAGAGGTGCTCCGGTTTTTTCTACAATTTCTTCTACACTTACACCCGGGGCTCTTTCCAGAAGTTTAAACCCGTCAGGAGTTACATCTACCACTGCCAGGTCGGTTACAATGCGTTTAACGCAGTTTACACCGGTAAGGGGCAGGGTACATTCCGTAATTAGTTTCGGATTTCCTTTTCGATCGGTATGGGTGGTGGCCACAATAATGTTTTTTGCCGAAGCCACCAGGTCCATGGCACCGCCCATTCCCTTTACCATTTTACCGGGGATTTTCCAGCTG
>QMPP01000166.1 GCA_003650425.1 Bacteroidota bacterium
AACACAAATTTAAATATTTACAACTCATTAATCGAAAATGGTACAGAGAGTATTGAGATAGGTTCATCGTGCAATGGCGATTGCTTTTATTACTACGACACCACCAACATCGACACCGACCCCCTCTTTTACGGTGGCCCCGATTTTCCGTACAACCTCTCTAACGAGTCACCCTGCATCGATGCCGGCACGCTGGATTTACCACAGTTTATCCTTGATAACATGCCCGATACCGACCTTGCAGGCAACCCCCGTATTGTTAACGACAAAATAGACATGGGCTGCTACGAGTGGAACCCAACTGTTGGAACAGATGAACCCGAAACGCAAAACCCCAAACGCCAAACGCCAAACCTCCAGGTCTTCCCCAATCCTTTCAGCACGGCTACCAACATTGCCGCGAGATGGGAAACCACGGCACGAGTTAACATAGAAGTTTACAACAACGCCAGTTTACGGGTCAAAACCCTGCAAAGCGGCAAACAGCTGCCGGGCAGCTGCCAAATTCCGTGGAACGGAACAGATAATATCGGAAATAAACTACCGGCAGGAATCTATTTTGTAGTATTAAGGGTTAATGGCAGGGAGAAGGAGAGCGTGAAGGTGGTGAGGGAATAATGAATATCGAATATCGAATAATGATTTTAGAAGTAATGAAATCACAAATCCCAAGCACCAAATTCCAAACAAATTCCAATATCAAAACAAAAATAACCCAAACGCATTGAACGAGGTAGTTTTGGTTCTTGAGAATTAGTATTTAGATATTATTTGGTTTTTGATGCTTGTATTTTGGTGCTTACCATTTACGGTTTACGAATTCGATGTACGATATCCGATTGCCTCTATTGTTAAAAATAGGTAACACTTTATATTCTCTCTTTCACAAACGCCTTTTTTACTACTTTTACTCGTTCAACAACAACAATACCATGTATCCGAAACTCAGCGATTTAATAAACGATTGGTTTGGAACCAACCTTAACCTGCCCATACAGAGCTATGGCTTTTTTTTGGCACTAGCTTTTTTATTTTCAGGATGGGCGCTTTACAAAGAGCTGGAAAGAAAAGAAAAAGAGGGCATCCTTAAAGCAAGGACAAAAAAAATTCAGACTGGCAAGCCGGCCACCATCAGCGAGTTAGTCACCACTTTTCTGATTTCCTTGTTCGTCCTGTTTAAACTATCTGGCATTTTTATCAATTATGATGCATTTGCCAACGACCCACAGGATTTTATTTTTTCAGGCGAAGGAAGCTGGCTGTTTGGCTTCCTGGGAGCTATTATAATTACCGGATGGTCGTATTACGATAAAAAGAGGAAAGAGATCAAGCCTCCCAAATGGAAAGAGATCGAGGTTCACCCCAAAGATTTGCTGTGGCAAATAATCTTTATCGCGATTATTTTTGGTTTGATTGGAGCTAAGCTTTTCGATCAGCTGGAAAATTTTGATGATTTTCTGAAAGACCCCATCGGCACCACCCTCTCCTTTAGCGGCCTCACCTTTTACGGTGGATTGATAACAGGAGCCATTGCCCTTATTTACTTCGGACAAAAAAACGGTATCCCCTGGAAAGTACTGGGTGACGTAACTGCACCCGGCCTGATTTTAGCATACGGCATTGGCCGCATTGGCTGTCAGGTTGCCGGCGATGGCGACTGGGGTATTGTAAACCATCTGCAAAAACCGGACTGGTTGTCCTTCCTCCCCGATTGGGCATGGGCATACAACTATCCTCACAACATTATTAATCATGGCATAAAAATACCGGATTGTAGTGGCCCCCATTGCTATCAGCTGGCAGAAGCGGTCTTCCCCACTCCTGTTTACGAAACCACCATGGCGCTCATTATTTTTGCCATTTTATGGTATCTGCGTAAGCGCATCAAAATACCGGGAATGCTCTTTGCCATCTACCTGATGTTTAATGGCACCGAACGGTTTTTAATAGAGCTAATACGGGTAAATAATGTTTACCACATTGCAGGCATGGCCGTTACACAAGCTGAAATCATTTCTCCCATTCTCTTTTTATCAGGTTTGGTGATGTTTGTTATTTTCAGGAAACAGTCAAAACGGGTTTAATTTTATCATGAAAAAAATGAAACTGGATATCTTAACAAAACAGGTAGTAAATCTATCGAGAGGTGTTGGTAAATTCATCACACAGGAAGCCACAAAATTTTCAGAAAAAGATATTGAAGTCAAAGGAGAGCACAATTTCGTTTCGTATGTTGACAAAACCGCCGAAAAAATGCTGGTACAGGAGCTAACTAAAATATTACCCGAAGCCGGTTTTATTGCCGAAGAAAATCAAAGTTTACAGCGTGCCGACCGCTTTAACTGGATTGTTGACCCGTTGGATGGCACCACCAACTTTATTCATGGCGTACCCCCGTTTTCAATTTCTATTGCCTTAACCGATAGCGACGAAACGATACTTGGCGTAGTGTACGAAATCAATCTAAACGAAGCCTTCTATGCCTGGAAAGAGAGCTCTGCTTACCTGAACGGGACAAAGATAAAAGTATCCAATAGTCCCGATATAGACAGCTCCCTTATCGCCACCGGATTTCCTTATTACGACTATTCGTTGCTAGACCCCTATCTGGAACTTTTCAAAGACCTGATGAAATCGAGTCATGGCGTTAGACGACTAGGCTCCGCGGCTGTTGATTTGGCTTACGTGGCCGCCGGCCGTTACGATATTTTCTACGAATACGGATTAAACCCCTGGGATGTAGCCGCCGGCGCGTTAATTGTAAAACAAGCCGGTGGACATGTTACTGATTTTGAAGGAGAAAACGACTATCTGTTCGGAAAAAAGATTATTGCCTCGAACCACAAAACACACGCCGAGTTTTTAAAAAAACTAAAAAATTATTTTTAACAATAATTGGTTTATTATCCATTTGTTTTGTACTATTGTAAAAGGAATTATAACAAAACTATGACAAAAGAAAAGGTTACAAAAATTAATAAAGACAACCCTTTACGAAGTATTTCGAAGGCCATTAGCTGGCGTATTATTGCCTCAGGGGCAACTTTTTTAATTAGTTTTATCATATTTAAACAATACACCGACAAAACCAACAATGAAGTACTGCAAACAGCCTCCATTATTACCGGCGTTGATGTGGTTGCCAAGTTATTATTGTACTATTTGCACGAAAGAGTTTGGACCAACATCACTTGGGGTAAATATTGGGAGCGGCGTGCCAGAAGAAAATATATAAAAAAAATGAGAAAAACGATAAATAATAACAATTGAGATTACTGCCGACATACCTGCTTTTTTTTATCTCTTTAATGGCCACAGTAACCGTTAGATCACAGGATACTAATATCTATCCTTTGGTTTATGAGCTTGACATCAGGCAGGAAATTGCCCCACCGGTTTGGCATCATACAAAAAAAGCTTTTCAAGAAGCTCAGGCACTACATGCCGACATCATCCTTATACACATGAACACCTATGGTGGAATGCTTGATGCTGCCGACTCCATCCGAACCAAAATTTTAGATTCAAAAATACCCGTTTACGTTTTCATCGATAAAAACGCAGCCTCTGCCGGGGCACTTATTTCCATTGCTTGCGACAGCATCTACATGACGCCGGGCTCAAGCATAGGCGCCGCCACCGTAGTCAACCAAAAAGGGGAAGTGCTTCCCGATAAATACCAATCGTACATGCGTTCCATCATGCGCTCCACTGCCGAAGTTAACGGCCGTAATCCCGACATAGCTCAGGCAATGGTTGACCCTTCCATTTATGTTGCAGGCGTAAGCGACAGCGGAAAAGTACTGACCTTTACCCCCTCAGAAGCCCTGAAAAACGGATTTTGCGAAGCAGAGGTAAACTCGGTAAAAGCGCTCTTACACCATGCCGGCATTGATAAATACAAAATAGAAAAACAGCAATTAACAGCAGCTGATAAAATTACAGGATTCCTGATTAACCCCATGATAAGCGGGCTGCTCATCATGATTATCATCGGCGGTATCTATTTCGAGCTGCAAACACCGGGCATAGGATTTCCGCTCGCCGCTGCCGTAGTGGCTGCCCTGCTCTATTTTGCCCCGCTTTACATTGAAGGACTAGCCAACCATTGGGAAATACTGCTTTTTATTGCCGGGTTAATACTGCTGGCACTAGAAATATTTGCCATTCCGGGATTTGGTGTCACCGGTTTTGCCGGCGTCCTGCTCATTACCACAGGGCTTACACTCAGCCTGGTGGAACATGTCGGTCCCGGAACACTTGATTACGATTTAACCGGGCTTTTAAAAGCCTTCTTTTTGGTAATTATCTCCATGACCCTTGGCATCCTTATTTCCATTTTCCTGGCCAAACGGCTGCTGGAATCCCCCTCCTTCCACTTTTCCCTAAACAACCGACAACTTTCGACAGAAGGCTACACCGTAGCCAAAGAAGAGTACCTGTCGATGATAGGAAAAACAGGCATTGCACAAACCCAGCTACGTCCTGCCGGCAAAATAGTTATTGACGGCGAGCAATACGACGCCGTTTCGCAAATATCTTACATCAACAAAGACTCACAGGTAACCGTAACCGACTATAACAACGGACAGCTTGTGGTGAGAAAAGTGTAGTGGATATATTTGAGTTGGTTGCAAGCTGGGACAAATTAAGATGAGAAATAAAAAATATGTATTTTTATAAAATTAAATAGTGATTAGATAAGGTATAATATGGCAAAAAAGAACCAATCAAAAAGATTAACCAATCAACATAAACAGTCGCAAGGTGTAGTTGGTATATTTGGAGGCGAAGCAAAATTACACGATATAACAGTTGGAAAATATCACATCTTGTAATTGAACAACTCAAAAAAGAATATCCTCAATTGACTTTTAGACACAGAAAAGGCATAAAAAAAGAAGAGATAAATGAAGCCTTAAAAAAAGTTGATCCGGAATTAGGGCAAACTCTTTTTGTTCCAAATTCGAGCATTATACCTGACGGTGGAATAATTGAAGTGAAAGATGATAACGATAATTGGAGAGTAATATTAGTGTCAGAGGCTAAACATCAAGGAAAAGACATTGAAAATATTAAACAAGGTAAATTAGTTGGCAAAAACAACAATCAAGACTTGATGGCCGCAGGTAATGCAATAGAAAGGTCTCATAAAAACATATCTGAAATAGCCAATTTTATGTTATCCGAATCTCATTGCCCTTATGTCTTATTTTTGGAAGGTTCAAATTTCTTGACAGAAACTATTTCTATCAAAAGACCCGATGGCAGAATTGTTAAACTTGAATACAATTCAGGAATGTTAAACAGATTAGATAGACTAACATCAGCAAACTACGGGATGCCGATTAATACTAATTTATGCAAATAATAAATTTGTCAAACATAAAGACAAAACCATTATGCTTCAAGCAACTTCCATATATACACAAGGAAATGGAGAGAAATGGGATGCGAAAAATATGTTAAATATTATGACTGAGATTTCTAAAACTTCTCTCAAAGTATTAGGAAGTGAAATATTTAATCAAATAACTGAAAGCAAATAGTATAACAATGGCAAGAAACGCAACAAATAAAATACTTCATAAAGCCAAAAAATCAAAAAGTGATGAATTTTACACCCAACTTTCAGATATAGAGAGTGAATTGCAACATTATAGAAACCATTTTAAAAACAAAGTTGTTTATTGCAATTGTGACGACCCGCAAATTAGTAATTTTTATAACTATTTTGCCATAAATTTTAAAGAACTTGGTTTAAAAAAATTAATATCATCTTGTTATGTCAAACAAGAAAGAGATTTGTTTAATACAAAAGAATTTGAAAGTGGCTTTTATTATGAATATACCGGAATAGTGAAGGAAAAAATCATACCAAGTTCAACGGATATTCATCGGTTTAAAGGAGATGGAGATTTTAGAAGTGCTGAAAGTATAGAATTATTAAAACAAACTGATATTGTCGTTACTAATCCCCCATTTTCATTATTTAGAGAGCATGTAGCCCAATTAGTTAAATATGATAAGAAATTTTTAATAATTGGCAATATTAACGCTATTACTTATAAAGAAATCTTTCAGCTAATAAAAGAAAATAGAGCATGGTTAGGCATAAATCTTGGAAGAGGCATTTCAGGTTTTATTGTCCCTGAACATTATGAGCTTTATGGAACAGAAGCACGAATTGATAATTCGGGAAATAGAATAGTTTCACCAAACAATGCTTTATGGTTAACGAATTTAGATACTTTTAAACGACATGAGGATATTGTACTTACAAAAAGGTATTTTGGAAATGAAATTGAATATCCAAAATATGACAACTATGATGGTATAAATATTAACAAAACAAAAGATATACCATTAGACTATGGTGGTGTTATGGGTGTGCCGATAACATTTTTGCATAAGTTTAATCCAGAACAATTTGAAATAATTAAGTTCAGAAAAGGAAATGATGAAAAAGATCTATCAATAAATGGGAAATGTCCATATTTTAGAATCTTAATTAAAAATAAACGATTGCAAATTGATACTAACAATTTAATGGAGAAAGAAAAAAGCCAGCAGGTAATAAAAGCTATACGTAATGCGGGTAAAATGCTAAATACGAACATTGTAAAAACAAATAAAATTAGTAGTAAACTGAAAGTGTAGAATTTCAAAACCCCGCACTACGCATAACCAAACCGTTGGTTGCAATAGAGGTCAAGAAATCTAAAATAATTTAAAAATAATCTTGATTTAGTAAACTAATTAGTTAACTTTGCAAAATGATAAGAGACATTGTTACTTACAAGA
>QMPP01000167.1 GCA_003650425.1 Bacteroidota bacterium
AAACCTACCATGTTCCTACCTTGTTTTACCTTTTTTACTACTGTATATTTGGGGGTCTCTATTTTATTAACTTACTAAATTTTTAGCATTATGAAAAAAACAGTTTACCTCCCCTCAAAAATCCCGTACAAATCGGGTAATCAGGCTTTTAGGTAATATTAGCGTTTATCAGCTTATGTTGCTACTGATTTTTACTTCATCACGTTCTCAAGCACAAAACTATTTCCGACAAGAAATACAACAGCAGCAGGCTTACTACGATTCGGTGGGTGTGGTTGGAGATACCACCGAAGGTAGCAGTTATGCCAAATTCCAGAAAACCCTTTTTAGCTGGGCTCCTCGCCTGTTGCCTGATAAGGACTATGAAGATTACCGGCAACAGATGCTTGCATACGCTGACAACTATACCCCGGCACAAAGTAGTGTAGCGGGAAATAACAAAAAATGGCATTTGGTAGGGCCTGATGGAAAATCTGCTATGTATGGAACTAATTATACCGGGCAAATACATTATGTATATTTTCCTGACACTTCCAATATCAAGTACATGTTTGCCTGTTCACCCACCGGTGGATTGTTTAACCCCTCTGATGGCGGCACCACCTGGCAAAACGCCGGAACTGATAAAGGGTTGCCTAAATGCGGAACATCCAGCATATGTATCGACAATAACGGTTACTGGTATGTTACCACCGGCAACGGCGAAGGGTTCAGACATCACCCGCAGTGGCAGGCTGCCATTGGACTTTACCGCTCCATGGATGAAGGAGCCACGTGGGATAGAATAGGCCTTAAATCTGCCGACGGCATGCGAAAAGTGATAGAGGTAAAAGATAATAACCCCGACAGCACGTGGCTTTTGGTTACCACGACCATAGGGTTTTACCAAAGCCATAATGCCAACGCTTTGCAGCTCTATTGGGAAAAGCTTATTACAGGCGACTTTTACGACGTGGTTATAAAACCGGATGATATGAATACAGCTTTTGCTTCCGGTAGCAATTCTACAGGTATATATAAAATTAACCTGAACACGGGTAATGCTATAAAAATACTCGATATTGATACTATTTATTATCCCGATTCCATTCCTGATAAAGACAAAAATATTTGGACACGTAGAATATCGATGAATATTGTTTCATCCGCACCCGATTATTTGTATGCCATTATTTCATGTAGGGATATGGCTACCACCATGTATCGTTATAAAATATCAGAAAATAAATGGGTTAAAAGAGGAAGGGTCGGCTTTAATGGTGATACAGGCCACAGCCTGACTTCGTACGGAAGGGGGTTGAGCTGGACTATTAAAGATAGTTTATTTACTGATTCGGTATTACATATTTACGGAAAGGATATTGGCAGGTTTGATTTTTTGGCTGATACGCTGACAGATCTGGTTAATCATGTTAATGCCGTTGACAAAATAATCATGGTTAAAGAGATTGGACACGGTACTCACGACGATTGCCATTTTCTTCACATCAATTCGGTTACCGGAAAAATTTGGCAGGGTAACGATGGTGGTTTATATGAAGGCTTGTTCGTTAACGATACTACCATAAGCTGGGCAATTAAAAACAACGGCCTTGCCGTAAGCAATATTGAGTATCTCGATGTGAACAGTAATGGTGATTTTGTAACAAGCGGACAATTTGATAACGGCTCTCATTATTATAAAACTACTGATGGTGTTAGTTGGGTCAGTTTACATGAATTTGGTGGAGATGGTTATCAAACAGTTATAAAATTTCCGAATGATTATTTTGTTTCGACACAGGAAGGGATAATTAATAGAATAATTAACGATACAGCACACAATATAGCCGGACAATACTATCCCGCGGTCGATTATTATTGCGATACAACTGGTAATAATGTACCCTATGCAAACTGGTCAACCTATTATCAGGTTACCAATAATTACCTGTACATGTCAGGGCGTAAGGAGGTGCGCAGGTATAACCTTTCGAGTGGCAGTTGGAATAGTATTTCTCAATTTAGCGACCCTACTATCTATCCCGAAATGGGCTGTAACTATTTCGGTACTTGGGAGATAGAAGTTTTTAACGATAGCAATATGTATGTTAGCACTTACGGTAACCCTGATGTAGGTAAAACTTATTTCATGGTGTACAAGTATCTGCCGTTAGCTACCGGTAACCGTAAATGGGAATGGCTGGGTAACCCGCCGGGAAACAAGAACTGGATAGGAGGTATTCATCTTAACCGGTACAATCCCAACAATTCCGTTTTTGCATCTTATGGAAAACGAATTTACCTTATCACCTGGACGGGTACGGATACCGCTTCTGTACATGCTTCCACATGGAATAACATTACTTACGACCTCGATACTACACGGGCACAAAATATAAATGCTATCGAACAAGACTATCATGGGCTCTACCTTGCCACCGATGGCGGTGTATTTTATAAACCTAAAGGCGAACCCCAGTGGTATAATTTTACAGGTACCCTACCCAATGTGGCTGTTAAAGACATTAAAATAGCCAACAACCGCCTCTATGCAGCTACTTACGGCCGAGGGGTTTGGTACGGTTCGGCACCCGGGTGCGATGGTACGGGTGATATTGTTTTTCTAAAAGCTAATACCACATACGGTACACCACAATCAATTTATAACACTATCTTTGTAAGCAACGGCGTAACCATGACCGTGAAAACCGAGTTGCAAATGGGTGTAAATGCTAAAATAGTTGTTGCCCGCGGTGCTACCCTTGTTATTGACGGCGGCACCATTACCCATGTCTGCCCCGATTTATGGCCGGGAGTGGAACTGCGGGGTAATGCCGGTATTGCCTATCAGGACACGGTGAACCAGGGAAGGGTAATCATTAAAAACGGTGGAACCATTGAATATGCCGTTTCCGGTATAAAAACCATTGCTACCTTTTCAGACGACGATAGCACTTACTACGATGACCTTACTTATGCGGGAGGTATTATTCTTGCCGACAATGCCACCTTTAAAAACAACCATACCGACGTGTGGTTTTTCCCTTATCCAAAGAATGAAAACGGATTGTATAACGACAACCTGAGCCACTTTATTAATACAAACTTTATTACCGACTCAAGCTACTATTATTTTGACGAATCACCCGGCTCACGCGTTATCCTTGACGGGGTACGAGGCATCATGTTCGCCGATGCCCTTTTTGAAAATACAACCTCGTTAAATTTTACAGGGTACAACAATAAAGGCATAGGCATCGAAGCATGGGATGCCGGCTAATGCCGTACCCGATACCACTACTAACCTGCCCACAATGTTTAAAAACCTGCAATACGGTATAATAAGTTTTGGTAATACCTATACCATGAAAGATGTGCTGGTTGACAGCTGCGACTTTATCAACAACAAAACAGGCTATTACCTTAGTGCCGAAACATTTGCATCGGTTATTAAAAACAGGTTTGTATCAAAATTTCCTATTTTTACACCTGATAACGACACGCTGCTTTGCGGCCTTTACCTCGATGGCAGTATCCTGTTCAGGGTAGAAGAAAACAGGTTTAACTCCAATTACAAAAATGGTAATTCCCGCCACAACAAGGCCATTGGCGTGGTAGTAAACAACTGCGGCGGCTACGACAACATGATATACAACAACACCTTCGACAGCCTCGATTACGCCACCATCGCTCAAAACCACAACCGCAATAAAGGAAACCCACCCTCGGGACTGCAATACAAATGCAACCTGTTTGAAGACAACTGGCAGGATATTGCCGTAACATGGGATGGTAATCCCTCATCCCTGAACGGCATTGCCGAACACCAGGGCAGCGCTGACAATGTTGTTACTGCCCCGGCGGGTAATAGGTTTAGCAGGCTAAATACTTGGAGCTATAGCGACTTTAATAATGAAGGTGAACATATTATCTATCATTTGCCACATTGGCAGGAATTAATTAATAATAAAAAACTTAACCCTATTTATTACACGTCTCAAACAATTACTAAAAACACAAGCCAGGTCAGTCCATGGGATTCAATTAATGGCTGTCCCTCGCACCTAAGCGCAAAATCAAAAACCGAATTAAAATCAGATATCGCGGCTAACGAAACCAACCGTTCAACCTTTGCCGACTCGTTAGATACCAAAATCGATAACGGTAACACAAACTCGCTCAACCTTGACGTGGTAACCAGCTTTCCGCCCGAAACCATGCAACTGCGCGACCAACTTTTAGATGCCTCGCCCTACCTGAGCGACACCGTGATGGTAAACGCCGCCGAAAAAGAGGACGTTTTGCCCAACAGCATCATTACCGAAATATTGGCGGAAAATCCACAATCGGCCAAGGCAGAAAATGTTTTAAATACATTAAACGAGCGCAACAACCCGCCCAACGATAACGAGATGGCACAAATACATGCCAACGACACGGTGCTGGGAAATAAAGAGAGCCTTGAAAGCAAACTGGCTTTTTATCGTGTTGAAAAAGCAAGAAATACAACCGAGTTAATCAGACTCTTTCAGCAAGATGAAACAATAAATGCAAAACCCGACAGCATTGAAAACACTCTCGACCATATTAATAGCCCCGGTTCAAGGTATTTACAGGCTTTTTGCCGTTATAATAAAGGTGATAGCACAGGTGTATTGAACATCCTGAACGACATAACTTCCGATTTTGATTTAACAAGCTATGAACAAAATTATCAGAATTATTTTGAAGACTATTTCGACATATTGCTTTCATTACAGGCACAAAACAAAACAATTTACGAAACAGACAATACGCAAAAAGCAGTATTACATAGCATAGCAGACAACACGAGCGGGTTATTACAAGTATTTGCCAGAAACCTGTTAATAAAAACCGATGGTATAATTTATCACGAACCTTATATTTTACTTGATACAACAACAAATAAATCAGCCGAGATTAAAACTAAAGAACACCTTACCATATGGAATAACGATGATTATTTTACACTCTATCCAAATCCGGCAACAAGTTATTTAACAATTGAGTATAAATTAAATTATGGCATTTCGAATCCTGTTATCGAAATCATATCGCTTTCGGGCAAACATTTAAACACTTTCCGTTTGCAAAAAAATCAAGGCGTGAGAATTATTGATTTGCGCCAATATAATACGGGTACATATTTAGTTAGGTTAACAAATAACGGGCAAGTGTTGCAGACAGGAAAATTTGTAAAACTTTAAAGTGTTTGTTATGAAAATAATAATAATAACCGTTTTCATATTAAGTGTTTTCTTCCCTTTGCTGGCTAATGGCCAGCAAAGGTGGGAAACACTATTGGGCAATCCAAATATTGATGATTATCCCGCAGAAATAATAACTGATTACGATGATGGCTACTTAATTACAAGTTTAGATGTTTTACAACAAAATACTTTATACAAAACAAATAGAAATGGTGAACTATTATGGAAAATAGTTTTCAGAAATAATAACGGAACATATTATAATGGAGTTGCAATAGGTGAAAAAAATGGAGTGAAAGTAATTGTTGGAAATCTTGATAAACATGCTTTTATTTGGACACTAAACGAATGTGGGGAATTATTGTGGTGCAATGAATTTATTAATGACCAAAATTATATTCAAAGTGATTATAGGGATCTTATTTTGTTAAATGATAAAATAATTGTTATGGGAACTTTAGTTCTACCGGATTACAACAGCATTTGTGCATTATTCAGTTTTGATTATGATGGCAACCTGCTTTGGATAAAAGAGGTGCTAAATGCAGCAACAGATACACTATTAGGTAATCTACCAATGCCGGAAAATTTCAACAAAACTGTTAGCGCTTATTTTATATCAGGTTTTTGTTACTACGCTTATCCTAACGACCCGAATCTTGTTTATTTAAAAGCCATGTTCATTAAAACAGACAGTTTATTTAACAAACAATGGTTTTTACCTTACGGCATGCAGGATTCTTTGTATGCATTCGGCACCGGTGTTATTCAAAAAGACAGTATTAACTATCGTGGTTACGGAAGTTACTTTCTATACCCAACGGATACGCTCAATACTATATTTATGGATTTTGATTCTGCCGGTAATGAAACTGGTTTTACCGGTATTACTAACCAAAATATTTCACCTGAGGTAAAAGATAATGATCTGTCGAATTTAATTATTTTGAACGATACAACATACATGATAACTGCACAGGTAGGCAATAAAACCACGGGTAATCCCATCGGCGAATTTGTAATAGATACAAGCGGTAATACCGTGTATTATTATCATAATCACCCGGGTGCATATTCAAATCTCCACCCCACAGCAAAAACAGGAGATAATCGGTTTGCTTTTGTTTCCAGAAAACAAAATACCCATAAGGACATCCTCCTCTACAAGCTCAACGCCGATTTAACCCAGGCAGAGATTGACACCAATACGTATGTTTACGACAGTTTGTGTCCGCATGCCATCGTGTCGGATACCATATACCTGAACGATTGCGATATTGTAACTGCCATTCCCGAGTTCCCCACGCCCGAGGCGTGGCAACAAGCCAAACAAAGGGTAGAACTAACGGCGTATCCCAATCCGGTAATCGGCAACACGGTCAACTTCAGGCTCAAATACACCAAGTACCACAGCAGCATGCAACTCGTGGTGTACGATATTAGC
>QMPP01000168.1 GCA_003650425.1 Bacteroidota bacterium
ATTAGGTTTTAACACCGTCATTATCGGTAGTAATGGAAACGCCACCCAGGTTTATGAGGACATTACCAACCAGGAAATATCGTCGGGTAACAAGTTTGTAGGATTTGTAAATGTTTTTGACCGCGAAGACTACAAATTGGCAAAATATTTGCCCCACCTGGGAAACTACAAAAGCTTAAACGGAATTTTAAAAGAGTACAATGTTGAAGAGGTAATTATTGCCATTGAACGATCAGAAAAGGAGACGGTACAGCGTATCATTTTGGAGCTGGAAGACTTGAATGTTATTATTAAGGTGATCCCTTTAATGCAGGATATCATTTTTGGTTCGGTAAAAATAAAGGGTATTTTCCACACCCCTCTTATTGAGATATCACCCGACCTGATGCCCGCGTGGCAACAGAGTTTGAAAAGAATCATCGATTTGGTTTTTTCGTTGACAGCCATCGTTCTTTTAACACCATTTTATATTATTACCGCCATTGGTGTGAAGCTTTCCTCACCGGGATCCATACTGTTTTCGCAGGATAGAATTGGAAAACACGGCAAAGTGTTTTCGATGCACAAATTTCGCTCAATGTACGTTGATGCAGAAAAATTCGGCCCCCAGCTTTCTTCTGACAACGACCCTCGAATTACCCCTTTCGGCCGGTTTATCAGAAAAGTACGTCTGGATGAAATCCCACAGTTCTTTACCGTTCTAAAAGGCGACATGTCGCTGGTGGGGCCACGTCCGGAGCGCCAGTATTATATCGATCAGATTGTAAAGCGAGCCCCGCACTACCGGTTGTTGCTAAAAGTTAAACCCGGTATTACCTCGTGGGGACAGGTAAAATACGGCTATGCATCAACGGTTGACGAGATGATTAACAGACTCAAATACGATATTTTGTACATCGAAAACATGTCGATTGCTATGGACTTTAAAATTTTAATTTATACCGTGCTTATTGTTATTCAGGGGCGTGGAAAATAAGCAACGCGGCGCCAAATCAGGTTGCTTTTTACAAAAAAATAATAACCCCGGTTTTTTTATTTCCTGAGATTAACTTTTTACTTTTGCCGTAATGCAAAAAAAATTTCTCAAAAATCTGAGCCTGATTCTTTTTCTGAATCTGCTGATAAAACCCTTCTGGATATTAGGTGTCGATCGGCAGGTTTACAACGTGGTTGGCCCTGAAAACTATGGCTTTTACTTTTCAATATTTAACTTCTCATTTTTATTCTTTATTTTTCTCGACCTGGGCATTACCAATTTTAATAACCGAAACATAGCCCAAAACAATCAGCTGCTGGATAAGCATTTGATGGGAATTGGCACCATCAAGCTGCTACTTGGTGTACTTTATGGCATCATAATCTTTGTGGTTGGATACCTTATTGGATACAGGGGTGATCAGTTAAAATTACTTTTTTGGGTTGGTATCAACCAGTTTCTGCTCTCGTTTTTACTTTACCTGCGTTCCAATATTTCAGGACTTCTTCTTTTTGCCATCGATAGTTTTTTATCAATACTCGACCGCCTGCTAATGATATTAATTGTAGGCATTCTTCTATGGACAGGCATTGCACACCACCGCTTTAATATTGAATGGTTTGTGTATAGTCAAACAGCAGCTTACCTTGTATCGGTATTAGTGGCCTTGAGTGTGGTATTGGCACACACGTCGAAACTGAAGTTTAGTTGGAATCCGGCCTTCTTTATTATGATTATTAAAAAGAGCCTTCCTTTTGCCTTGTTGGTTCTGCTTATGAGTTTTTATAACCGGATTGACCCTGTTTTTCTAGAGAGGCTCATTCCCGGGAAAGAAGGTAATTTACAATCGGGTATCTATTCGGCTGCCTTTAGAATGCTGGATGCCGGCCAAAATTTTGCTTACCTCTTTTCGGTATTGCTGCTTCCCCTGTTTTCAAAAATGATAAATGAGCAGCTGGCCATTGGAAAGCTGTTGCGACTCTCTTTTTCAATTATTATTTCCGGCTCACTAATTATTGCAGTAACAGCTTTTTTCTATTCAAAAGAACTGATGCTATTGATGTATGTGCCACACGGCATCGAGTCGGCAGTTGATTTTCAGAGTAGGATTGCTGAATCGGCCGCCGTGTTTAGAGTACTCATGTTTAGCTTTGTAGCCATCTCTTCCAACTATATTTTTGGCACGCTACTCACGGCAAACAACAATTTAAAGTGGCTTAACCTTATTGCTTTTGTTGGCATGGCAAGTAACATTATCATGAACCTTATATTGATTCCGCGTATTCAGGCTCTGGGTTCTTCGTACGCCAGTTTAACCGCACAAAGCTTAACCGCACTGCTAAACATTTGGCTCGCCATTAAAATCTTCAAATTCAGGTTCGATTGGATGCTTCTCGTACGCGTGCTGCTAACCGCCTTTTTTACAGGTGCTACGGCGTGGCTACTAAAATCGTATTCAGGACTTTCGTGGCCAATCACCATCTCACTTACACTACTGACCGGGCTGGGGGCAGCATTTACTTTGAAGCTGCTTGACATCAAAAATATGATAGCTATTTTACGCGTGAACGAGTCAACTGAAAAATAAAACACAAGCACCCTTTATCAACCTTTTTAATTGCCAATTAGTTATACCAGATTGATGGTTGATTGAATTAATTTCCTATTTTTGCTTTCTTGTATAAAAAGAAACCATGAGTAGTAAAAATAAATCAAAACAGCTGTTTACCTCGGCTGTTCTGCTTAATATAGTGGTAAAATACCGAACAACCCTTTTGCTTGTTGCTGCTTTAACTATTATTTTATCAGCCATTTTTTCAGGGCCAACCTTTATTACGCCCCTCTATAAATCGGAGGTTATTCTTTTTCCTACTGCCAGCAACTCCATTTCAAAAGCTTTGTTGAGCAGCACCTTTAATAATACCAAAGATATTTTAGAATTTGGAGAGGATGAACAAACCGAACAGATGCTTCAGGTTTTAAACTCAAACAAAATCCGTGACCGTATCATTCAGAAGTATCATTTGATGAAGCACTACAATATCAAACCCAACGAAAAGTACCGGTTTACCAAATTATTCAAACAATACGAAGACAATTTTAGATTTCGCCGTACCGAGTTTATGGCGGTGCAAATAACCGTTTTAGACAAAGATGCCGGGATGGCTGCCGATATGGCCAATAATGTAGCCCAATTATTGGACTCTGCCATCAATCGAATGCAAAAAACCATTGCCATTAAAGCTTTTAGCATAGTTAAAGCAGAATATATAAAACAGAAAAACCTCATTCAGACCAAAGAAGATTCGCTTACCAAACTACGTGTACTGGGAGTGCATGATTATGAAAGTCAGGCCGAAATGTTTAACCGTCAGTTGGCCATCGAAATGGCAAAAGGAAATAACGCCGGAATTAAACGACTTCAGAAAAAACTTGACGTTCTCGCAAAATATGGTGGCGCCTACGTTTCGTTGCGAGATGCGCTGGAACATGACAAAAAACAGCTTAGCGAGTTAAAAGGAAAATACGAAGAGGCCAAAGTGGATGCTGTTGATAACCTACCACATACTTTTATTGTAAGTAGTGCTTATAAAGCCGAAAAAAAAGCCTATCCCATACGCTGGTTGATTGTTGTTATCGCTACTATTTCGGCATTGCTACTGGCAATTATTATTTTAGGTATAAGCGATTTTAAAAAAAAAGAAGCGTACATCACCTTAAAAAAAAAAGGAAAAAAAAACAAAAATGGTTAGCAACTGATAAAAACATTACCCTGAACAAAGAACAGTCAGAACCTGTTAAATTACTTCAGGATAAAGAATTAAAAATGTCAGCTAATAGTAACATAATCATCGAACATAAAGTAAAGAATATAAAAATGGACAATTTATTAAACAGCTCAAATATGATCAGGTTACTTGATAAGTGGAAGGTTCACTTGTTGGTAATTGTTATTGTAGCAGCTGTATTGGGAATGATTTTTTCCGGCCCAACCTTTATTACACCACTTTATAAATCTTATGCTGTTGCCTATCCCGCCAACATCGACTCCTATTCGGAAGAGAGTAATACAGAGCAGATGCTTCAGATATTAAACTCCCAAGATATTACTGATAGCATGATTCTGGACTTTGACCTTGGAAACCACTATAACATCAAGAAATCTTTTAAACACTACCAAACCGCAGTATTAAGCAAGTATCACAGCAAAGTTAAAATCGGTAAAACACCTTACGAATCGGTGATGATTGAAGTAGAAGATTCTGACCCTGTTTTGGCAAAAAAGATGGTGGACAAAATTTTACATCTCTACGATTGGAAAGTTGCCAGTTTACACAAATCGAAATATGCCGAAGTGGTTAAGATGTACAAAGCCGGCCTGGCACGCAAACGTCATGATATGGATTCGCTAAAAACGATATTGGCTTATCTCGGTTCAGAAAAAGGTGTTTTCCAGTATGAGTACCAATCGCAGGAAATAACCAAGGGTTACCTTGGAACCATTGGTGGTGGAAAATCGAACATTAATAAAAAGGAGTCGAAAAGACTTTTTAAAAATATGGGTGAAAATAGTGGACAGTTGATAGAGGTCGCCGAAATGTTACGCGATGAAGCTAATACCTACGTAGAAACGAAAAAGGATTTGGAATTGGCCGAGCGCTTTCTCTATTCTAACATGACCTACTCCAACATCATCACTCACCCGTTTGTGGCCGACAAAAAGAGCTACCCCATCCGATGGCTGGTGGTAGCAATGATTACCCTTGCTGCCTTTATATTTGCCTTTTTTATCATTATTATTATTGAGACGAAAAAATCTAAAAACGCTTAATATCCATTTTGTTAAAAAAAACGAAAATAGTATGGGTTTACGCTCTTACAGTTATTTTCTTAGCTGTAAACTTTTACCTTGTTATCAATAAAGATGTCTACTGGTTTTTTTTATTGCCGCTAGCCTTAATTGTTCTGTATTACTATCTGGTTTCACTCGACAAAGTATTGCTTTTCATTACTTTTTTCACGCCATTGGCAGTTAACATCCGCGATATTGACATGGGCTTGGGCGTATCACTTCCCACCGAGCCATTAATGTTTGGCGTGTTGATACTCTTTATTGCTAACCTTTTGGTGAACCATAAAAAATATGACATCCGTATTGGAAGCCATCCGATTTCGTATGTTATTTACTTAAGCCTTCTTTGGATGCTGATCACAACCTTTACCAGCGAAATGCCGGTGGTTTCAATAAAATACCTGTTATCAAGGCTTTGGTTTGTAGTACCGTTTTATTTTGTTGCAGCACTAATGTTTAAAGATAAAATAAACATCAAACGGTTTTACTGGTTATATATCATCGCATTTATCGGAGTTATTTTTTACACTATCAGCGTGCATGCCAGGTACAATTTCGATGAGGATTCCGGCCACTGGGTAATGTCGCCTTTTTACAACGACCATACCGCGTACGGGGCAGCGCTCGCCATGTACTTTCCGGTAATTGTCGGGTTTATTTTCTATCCCGGCGCTAAAAAATGGACAAGAGTAATTTCGTCCGTGGTGTTGGTTATTTTTATTACCGCCATTATCCTGTCGTACAGCCGCGCTGCCTGGTTAAGTGTTGGAGCCGCTTTATTAGTATTTATCCTGATCCTGCTAAAAATTAAATTCAAATGGATATTTTTAACAGCAGCTGTTTTAGTAACCCTGTTTTTCACTTTCCAGCAACAGGTTTTCGATAAGCTGGAAAAAAATAAAACCGAGTCATCCAGAAATTTTGTTGAACACGTGGAATCCATGGCCAACATATCATCCGATGCCTCTAACCTGGAGCGAATCAACCGTTGGCAGTCGGCTTTACGACTGTTTGAAGACAAACCGGTATTTGGATGGGGACCGGGCACTTATCAGTTTGTATATGCGCCTTACCAACGGTCGAAAGAGAAAACCATTATCAGCACCAACCTGGGAGATAAAGGAAACGCCCACAGCGAGTATCTGGGGCCATTGGCCGAAGAGGGACTTCTCGGCAGCTTAATCGTATTACTATTGGTTGGCTTTGTTATTTACACCGGAATAAAAGTTTACATCAAGACCAAAGATAAAGAGGTGAAGTTTTTAAGTATGATGTCTTTACTGGGACTGATAACATACTTTGCTCACGGCTTTTTAAACAACTTCCTCGATACTGATAAACTTTCTGTCCCCTTCTGGGGATTTATTGCTATTCTCGTGGCACTCGACGTATACCATCTCACCGACGACGAAAAAGAGCACCAGATTGAATAAGATTCTTTTTAATGATTGACATTTTTATGTTGATTTTCTTTCAAAGGAATTAAATAAATAATGAATACAGTAATAATCACCAGATAAGGGGTTAAAAATCAAACAGATCTTTCAAAGAAACATTGAGTGCACGTGCAAGTTCAAATAAATAAAATGCTGTTGGATTTGTTTTGCCATTTTCCACGCGCTCAATACTTTGGCGATCCTTAAAGCACAAACTAGCCAGCTCGGATTGTGTTAACCCCTTAGATTTACGTGTTGAAACTATATGTCTTCCTAATTTATTAAGAAAATCCTCTTTTTGCATTAATGCAATATTGTAGAACATTTTTGAAAAAAATGTCAACAG
>QMPP01000169.1 GCA_003650425.1 Bacteroidota bacterium
GAATCGAGAACGGGCGTGGGTAAAGCGTTGTTTTCCGGGTAAATAAAGGTAAGCTCAAGGGTGGCTGAAGGCGAATTATTATTTCCGTTTACCAAGTTTTCTTCCGAGTTCATATAATAAACCTTGAAAGGGAGGCTCCCGTGTGGGTAGTACTCCTTTAGAAGTACTTCCATATAATCGTTGTCTTCGCCGGGAACTTTCCATTTGCCATGATAGCTATTATCATTCCAAACCCCTAAAAATGATGCCTCATCAGCACCATACTCTTTCAGATAGAGGCTGTCGCTTTTTAAGATTTTCCCTTCCACTTCCAGCATTTTCCCGTAAAAGGTGGTGGCATCGTTTTCCTTGAACTTATATTGATAGTTCCCTTCTACCTTGTCAAATAATCTGATGAAGTTTGATGTTACCTCAATGTTGTTTCCGATAGAACCTTCCATCCGGTGATACGATGCCTTGTTGTTGTTTTGTGCAATGCCGATGGTGGCAACAAACAAAAATCCTAATAAAATAAAAGGTTTGATATTCATGATATTGCAAAATAGATACTATTCTCTTAATAAGATGGTAAAAGTAATATAAAAGGTGGTTTGTGGCAGAGAAAATGATGGGCAGTTAAAAGAAAATTTACACGATAACCAATTCCACCTGCAGCTCATTGATGCGTGCTTTTTCGGCGGGAGGAATACCGGCATCGGTAATAATGATGTCAACATCGGTAATGGGGGCAATTTTAACAAAGCTTTTTCTGAGAAATTTAGAGGAATCGCAAACCACCACTACTTTTTTTGATATCTGCATCATAACCCGGCAAAGGGTGGCTTCGTGAATAACGGGGGTGTAAATCCCGTCGTTTACCTTAATACCGTCTACGGCTAAGAAAGCGATATCGCAGTGATAATTCATTAAACTTCGCTCTGCCATCGGTCCCACGAGTGACCGCATTTCGCTACGCAAGATGCCCCCGGGTACAATCACTTCAACACCATTAAAATCGGCTGCCAAATCGGCGATAGGAAGACTGTTGGTAATTAGCTTTATATCTTTAAATGTGTTCAGGTTTTTAGCCACTTCCAAGGTGGTGGAACCGGAGTCTATTACGATGGTATCGCCATTTTTAATGTATTCCAGCGCACGCTTTCCTATTTTCTGCTTTTCGGATTTGTTTTTGTTTAATCGCTGATTTAAACTAAAGTCATAAGTGATAGGCACCTTTTTAATAGCACCGCCTCTTGTGCGGATAAGCAAACTCTTTTCTTCTAATTTTGCCAAGTCGTTTCGGATGGTAACTTCGCTTACTTTAAATATTTTGCTCAGACTAACAACCGAGATGTCGCCCTGTTTTTCCAGTAGATCGAGTATGGTGGAGCGACGCTTTAAGGTATCATTTTCATTTTTTATGGGCATGGATTGTATTTTAAACGAAAGGTTACGAAAGACAAAGGTAAATATTTTCCTTTAAACAGTAAGCGTTAATTATGAAAAGTTATTGCTTCTCATTAAAGTTTATTTTAATAATATTTTGTCTATACTATTATTAATCAATATTATAAAAAATGCATTTACTATCGTATTTATTCTTTTATATTTTTTTGGTTACTAATGAAAAGGTTTAAAAAAAATTAAATATTTCTTGGATACCTTTCAAATACTTATTATATTTGTCGTCAGAAAATATATCGTAAGGAAATAAAGGCATATTAATTAATTCTGTAATGAAAATAGAGACTTTGGATGTTTACAGGGAGGTGGCGCAGCAGCCCGGTTTGTGGAAGAAAGTTTATGCTGATGTGCTGGCCGGGAAGGATCGTATATCAAGTTTTTTGAATGTCTATATGAAGCACGATAGTGAAGTGGTTTTTACCGGTGCCGGCTCTTCCTTTTTTGTGGGCGAGATGGTGGCAGGTTATTTTCAAGAAAAAACCGGCCGTACAACCAAAGCGGTTTCAACTACCGAGATTGTTACTTATCCTACCCATTATATTTCAAAGAACAAGCCTGTGCTTTTAGTCTCTTTTGCCCGTTCGGGAAATAGCCCGGAAAGTGTGGCAGCGGTAAAAATGGCAGAGGAGACAAACCCTAACATTGCACACCTTATTATTACGTGCAACAAAGACGGTGAATTGGCAAGATGTGAAAGCCTTGAAAATAAATTTGTTTACTTGTTGCCCGAAGAGGCAAACGACAAAGCGCTTGCCATGACAAGTAGTGTAACTTCAATGGCATTGGTAGTACTTCTTTTAGCCAACTTAAATAATTTAATAAGTCAGGAAAAGCAGATTGAAGCGGCAGCATCTCTCGTGGAGATGGTCTTGGAAAAATATGGCAACATGTTGGCTGAGATTGCTTCTCGTGATTTTGAAAGGGCTGTATTTTTGGGGTCAGGTCCCTTTTATGGCCTTGCTCACGAAGCTCATCTGAAAGTGCAGGAGATGACTGATGGTCAATTAATCTGTAAGTTTGATTCATTTTTAGGGTTTCGCCACGGTCCCAAGGTGGTGGTTAACGATAAAACACTGATGGTTTATCTGCATTCACCCAAGGCTCAGGTTAGAAGGTACGAGGATGATTTGGTACGCTCTATTAATAAGGAGCAGAATCCTGCATTCAAGCTGGGTATTTGTGATACTTGCGATAGTGATGATGATTATGACGCCGTTGTTACTTTTTCCGAAAAAAAATATGGTATTGATGAAGCTTACTTTATGTTGGCTTATCTGGTTCCTGTCCAGTTGTTTAGTATTTTTAAGTCTATCGAGTATGGACTGAATCCTGATGCTCCTTCGGCCAGCGGAGCTATTCACAGGGTTGTGCAGGGTGTTAAAATTTATAATGATTAGTAAAAATGATTGTAGCTGTTTGTCCAAATCCTTCTGTTGATACCGTTGTCAACTTCGACCATTTTAAGGGTGGTGAAGTAAACAGGGTGGTTGATGAACAATTTTTTCCCGGTGGAAAAGGAACCAATGTGGCCAAATGCATTAAGGAGCTTGGTGAAGAGGTTATGCTGCTTGGGTTTTGGGCTGGGCCAACAGGGAAATGGATTAAGCAACAATTGAAATCAAGAGGGATTGTATGTATTGGGCCTGAAGTAGATGGATGGACAAGAAGTTGTTATACCTACAGAACAAACGACTCTTTTACCGAAACTGAGGTGTTGGGTGTTGGACCCGTGATTGATAAAAATAGATTACAACAGTTTTATCATTTGTTTGAAGAGGCGGTGAAAGGTTCGTCGTTAGTGGCCATGAGCGGCTCCTGGCCTCAGGGTGCTCCCGAAGATGCTTATGCATCGTTGGTTGAAACAGCCAACAGCCAAAACATTCCTGTCGTGTTGGATGCCACAGGCAATCGGTTTGCAAAGGGATTAGAAAAAAAACCGGCAGCCATTCACCTTAATAAAAAGGAAACGGCTCAATTTACAGGTATGCAAAATATTAGAGGGATGCTCATCAATCTGGCTGACAAGGTGGCTATGACTGCTGTTACCGATGGAAAACGGGGGCTTTATTTGATGCATGACAATAATATCTTGCATGGTAAGCTTGGTCTTGAAAATATTCATAGTGCCGTAGGTAGCGGCGATGCCCTTACTGCTGGGCTTTGTGTCTCGATGGTCAGAGGATATGATGATAAAAGTACAACACGACTTGCTGTAGCATCCGGAGCTGCCAATTGCCTGCACCAGGAAATCGGAATGTTTTATAAAAAAGATGTGGATAAACTGAAGGACTTAGTGATAGTTGAAAATATGGAGATGGAAATATCATGATGGATAGATTTGATATATTGGTAGTGGGAGAGTTAAATGTTGATTTAATCCTTAATCAGTTGCCTTCTCTTCCTGAAAAGGGAAAAGAGATTTTGGCGAAAGAGATGACTTTGACCCTTGGCAGCTCGTCAGCCATATTTGCTTCAAATGCATCTATATTAGGTAATAAGGTTGCTTTTCTTGGTAAAATAGGAGATGACAGCTTTGGTGATTTGGTAGTTGAAAGTCTGGAACAGAAAAAGGTAAACACGGAGTTCATTATTAAATCAGCAACAGAAAAAACAGGAGTCACTATCGTATTGAACTATGGTGAAGACCGGGCGATGGTTACTTACCCGGGCGCCATGGAAGCCATGACACTAGATGATATTCACGAAGATGTGATGCTGAAAGCAAGGCACATGCATGTATCTTCTATTTATTTGCAACCGGGTATTAAAAACGATATTGTAAAACTATTTGAAAAGGCAAAGAGCCTTGGCTTAACCACTTCGCTGGATATGCAGTGGGATCCGGAAGAAAAATGGGATATTGATGTGAAAAGGCTGCTTCCGCTGGTTGATGTTTTTTTACCCAACGAAACGGAATTGTTGGCCTTAACCGGTCAAAAAGATATTGAAAGTGCCATTCTAAATATTAAACCCTACATCAATATTCTGGCCATTAAAATGGGAAATAAAGGATCAAGAGGCATTGAAGGGGGTAAAGATATTTTGAAATCTCCTTATCTAAATGATAAAGTGGTGGATGCCATTGGTGCCGGCGACAGTTTTAATTCGGGTTTTATCACGAAGTATCTCGCAGGTGAATCGCTGGAATCATGTTTGAGCTATGGAAACCTTGCCGGGGCTGTAAACACCACGACAGCAGGGGGAACAGGTGCTTTTGTAAGTTTGAAAGAGTTTCGTAAAACAGCAAGCGTGCGTTATGGAGCGTAATATTAAGAGAAAGAAAAAGAATGAGATTACAGGATAAATTTAAAGAAATAAGAGAAGATGGGAAAGCCCTTTTGGCGACCAATTTCTACAACTACGAAACACTGCGTGCTGTTTTAGAGGCTGCCAAAAGCAGTAATGCGCCGTTGATACTTCAGCTTACCAAAAGTTCCATCGACTACATGGGTCTGGAAAACGCGGTGGCTATGGGTAGGGCAGGGCTAAGCTATTTTGGCGTGGAGGGATGGATACACCTCGATCATGGTGGATCTGTTGAGCTGGTTGAACAATGTTTAAACGCGGGTTTCGATTCAGTAATGTTTGATGGTAGTGAACTGCCTTTTGAAGACAACGTTATCCTAACCAAAAAGGTGGTTGAGATGGCAAAACCATTTAACGTAAATGTGGAGGCTGAGTTAGGCTATGTAGCTAAACTGGGACAATCGTCTGAAAAAATGGCGCTTACAACCCCCGAGGATGCAAAGGCCTTCGTTAATCTTACCGGTGTAAATGCTTTGGCAGTAGCCATTGGAACAGCGCATGGCTTTTATAAAAGTGAGCCAAAGTTAGATTTTCCTCGACTTAACGCCATACGTCATGCCACGGATGCCTTCTTAGTTTTACATGGTGGCTCAGGGGTGCCCGACGAGGCAATTCGTGAAGCGGTACGATTGGGTATTTGTAAGGTAAACATAGCAACTGAAATAAAAAACATGTTTACGCTAACCCTCAAAAAAGAACTTGTTAACAATGAGGAAATAGATTTAAGAAAAACTTTTCCGCCAGCTATTAAGGCGGTTAAGGAGTTAATAGAACATAAATTATCACTTGTAAATTAAAACCAAATGTTATGAAAAAGATTTTACTTTTTATTGGTTTTGTCCTTTTAATGATCCCGGCCTTCGCGCAAGTAAGCGGAACCGTGTTCGATGAGAACAATAACACACTGCCTGGGGTTAATGTAATTATTAAAGGTACAACAACCGGTGTGGTTTCCGGCCTTGATGGAAATTTTTCTATCGAGGTAAAAAAAGGAGATGTTTTGAGTTTCCGATACGTGGGTTATCAAAACCAGGATGTCACCGTGGAATCGTTAACCAAAAAATACAACGTCTATCTTAAAACCGATGTGGTTAATATGGATGAAGTGGTGGTGATGGGGTATTCCAACAAAACCAAAACCGAGGTTGCTAGTGCCGTTTCGGTATTGAATTCTGATAAGCTATTGGATGTTACTACCGACGACGTGGGTTCCATGCTTCAGGGAAAAGTTTCAGGGGTTCAAGTGGTAAACGAATCAGGACAACCTGGAAGTGGTTCTCAAATTCGTATCAGGGGTATCTCAACCATTAAACCGGGAAACGAAGAACCACTTTACGTGGTAGATGGTATTATTGGAGGCACGTTCGACCCCAACGATGTTGAATCGGTAACCGTGCTTAAAGATGCCGGTGCTACCGGTATGTATGGCGCCCGTGCCAACAAGGGAGTTATTATTGTAACCACTAAACAGGGAATCAGCGGTAAAACACGGTTTAACTTTAAGGCTAGTGTGGGTGTGAAAACAGCCGATCAGGGGAACCTTAAAATGATGAATGGTCAGCAATTTTTCGACTGGAGCAGCGAGC
>QMPP01000170.1 GCA_003650425.1 Bacteroidota bacterium
AGCCACTTTAATTTTTCAAAAACTATGGGGTCGGCAGCATTGGAACAATACTCCTGTAACTTAATCTCCACCGGCACGTTGGGTTCGTATTTCAGGTAAGCATTGAGAAACTGACGATAGGTCATGTTTTCGGAGTCTTCAATTACGTAATTGTCTTCGGTCAGACCCAGTCTGACAAAAACATTCCAGGCTTTGGCAAAACCCGGCTTACGTACAGTTCCTCTGTATAACGAAGGGATATCATTCAGTCCGTAAATTTCCCGATATTTCAACGAATTGCGGTTAGCATACACTTCAAAATCGCCATATTGCAATATTTTTCGGGTCATAATCCTGTCAAAAAGTCGATGATAGGGAATATATTTATATTGACCGTTGATGATAAATTGCGATACTCCTTGCCCAGCCACAACAACGTTGCGTGGGTTCCAGGTAAATTTGTAGTTCCACGGGTTGTTGTCCGATTCGGGTGCGACAAGTCCTCCGGTAAACGAATAGAAAGAGGTTAATTTACCCCCTTCATCTTTAATGCGCTGCATCACTTTTAAGGCCGACATGTGGTCGATACCCGGGTCAAGACCAAGCTCCATCAAAATTGGAACGCCAGCCTTTTTAGCTTTTTCATCCAATGCTTTAATCTGATCGGTAGCGTAAGATGCTGTTAGCATCGGTTTGCGTAAATCGATGCATTTTTCGGTCACGAGATGGTGCAGAGATGCCGGCAACATTGAAATAATCACGTCATGTTGAGCGATGGTATTCCAGCTTTCGAGGTCATCTTTAATGTTAAAAACTTTTGCTGTTCCACGAGGGGATCCATTTATCTTTTGCCGGGCATTTTCTTCCGAAATATCGCCAACCGTGATTTGCCAGTCGTGTTCTTCGGCATTCTCAAGCAGGTATTCAATCAACGAAATGGTTGACAATCCTGCACCAATAATTAATATTTTTTTCATTATAACTATTTTGTTTACTTTATCTGCTGCCGGTACTATCGTATAAATTAGATATGGAATTAATAGATAGCAGCAACCTGTTTTATGCTAACGTTTAATAATTTTTCAAATGTTCTTTCAGATATTCAAAATCAGGAGTGAGTCTGCCACGATGTAGAATCATGGCTCTTTTAAAAGGAGCCGGTACGTTGAGGCTCTTAAAATCGCGGTCGTAGTCGGCAGCAGCGATATCTGGCACATAATCTACCAGTGCATGACTAAAGGCACCCGAAGATTCGCGCGGTAATTCGCTGGGGAGAATGTCAACGGCCATTACTAAAATGCCATCTCCTTTAAAACCCATAGTCGGCTTACGGGTAAAGGGGTTGTAAACAAATACGGGATTCTCTATTTCTGTTCCTTTATGGGTTATTTCGATGGAGCCATCGGGATCGCAGGTAACATCGCCAATAACCGTGAGTTTGGGGGTTCCCTTTTTAAACAGACTTTCAAGATAGTCCTTGGTAACAATTTTCGGGTAGCGATCGTCCCAATACATGCAGTTCATCAGGATGCTAATATGAGGGATGTACTGCTCAAATTGCCCTTTAAAACGTTCCGGATGCTGATAGTACTCTTGCAACTCAAATGCTTTACCATCCTTCAGCGGCACTGATAAATCTTCTTCTTTAAATACTACCTGGTAAACAGCTTTGTTAGAAAGATTATCGCGCTGTTGCAGGGTAAGGAGTTCACTTGGCGAAACTTGCTCTATCGGTAACAGCGACAAGATTTCCTGCGTTCCTTTTGAAACATTTCCGTAGCCTGTAATGCCTACTACAAATGGCGATAGCTGTTCGGGCAGTCCTTCGGTTCTGATTTTCTCACCCACCAAAGCAACAACCTCTTTCGCCTCTTCCAATGAGTTATAATGATGAGTTTGCTGAATAGGAAGAAAAGCTGTTTCGATACCCAGCTCAGCATAACGTTGACCCGCTGACCATAATGAGTTAATCATTCCGGCCAGACCGGCAAAGTGGCCGAAAAATATCAGTCGTTGTCCCTTTTCGTTGGTTACTTTCTCGTAATCTATCAGATTGATTTCCTTTTCCATCATACGCTTTAGCAAGGGCATGTTGTAAGGTTGTCCTTTTATGGTGTGACTAAAAAAGATGTAGGTTTTTTGGTACTCAAAAAAGTCCATGGGCATCTCTTTAACGCCTAAAATCAAATAGGGTTCCGTTAGTTTATCAACAAGTTTTGCACCGATAGCTTCAAACTCGGCATCTTTAAAAATTCTTTTGGGCGATCGCTCCACATGTACTTCTATTCCTTTTTCAATCAACTGCTTAACATGCTCGGGGATTAATGCCACCCTGCGTTCCATCACATACTTATCTTCGTGCCTGATTCCTATTTTGTGCATAATAAACTGTATTAGTTTTAGAGACGCAAACTTAAAAAATTTAATTCGGGATACTAATAAAACAGAGGATTATTTAAAAGAAATTGGTAACAAGGCAGGACTCTATTTATTTTTTATTAAAACCCTTACGGCAAGTATTCTTCGTCAATATTTTTCATAGCGTTAAACAGGTTAAATCTGGCTTTGGGGTGGATGGCTTCAAGCTGTTCAATAAGCTTTCGGGCGGTAGTTCGTTTGGTGATATTCTCGAAAGGACAGGTTTGTTTTAGTTTTGTGAAGTTACGAATGTTGGCAAATTCACGGGTATCTTTATCGGTTAAGAGAATAAGAGGTCGTATCAGGTGTAGGGCTCCGTCAAACATTTTTAGTTTGCCCGGCAACGATGAGATGTGGCCGTGGTATGCCATGTTGATTATCAACGTTTCCACGGCATCATCCAAATGGTGGCCCATGGCCAGTTTATTAAAACCGTTGCTTTTTGCAAACTCAAACAATGTTTTCCGGCGATGCCACGAACAAACAAAACAGGGCGCTTTTTTGCCCCGCATTTCCAGGCCGGCTTTAATGGTTTTAAAGTATATGGAAACGCTCAGTTTTTTGGCATACTCTTTTAAAAACGTAACATCTGCCAAATAGCCTACATCCTCTACATCAATATGAATGGCTTCTATTTCAAACCTGATGGTTTTGAATTTTTTAAAGGCTGTTAGTGCTTCCAGCATCACCAACGAATCTTTTCCACCACTCACGGCAGCCAACACTTTGTCGCCACCTTCAATCATATTGTATTGATTGATGGCTTTGGCGGTCATGTTTTTTACATGTTCAAGATGCCGTTTTTGATATTTGGTAAGTTTTTCGTTCACACCTTTTCAGGAATCACATCCTCTTCGACACGAAGGTTTTCGATGATAAAACTCTGACGATCGGGTGTATTCTTTCCCATGTAAAATGAGAGCGTTTCACCAAGTGCTGATTCACGTTTAATAATTACGGGATCCAGTCGGATACTTTTCCCGATAAAGTGTTTAAACTCGTTGGGAGAGATTTCGCCAAGTCCTTTAAACCGGGTTATCTCGGGATTGGTTCCTAACTCACGAATGGCTTTCTGACGCTCTTCGTCGTTGTAGCAGTAACGGGTCTCTTTTTTATTTCTCACCCTGAACAAAGGCGTTTGCAAAATGTAAATATGGCCTGACTTTACCAGGTCAGGATAAAATTGTAGGAAAAACGTGAGCAGCAGCAGCCGGATGTGCATACCGTCAACATCGGCATCCGTAGCAATGACAATGTTGTTGTAGCGAAGGTTTTCGATACTTTCGTCGATGTTAAGGGCTGCCTGCAGCAAGTTAAACTCTTCGTTTTGATAAACAATTTTTTTGCTAAGTCCGTAACTATTAAGGGGCTTTCCTTTCAAACTAAATACTGCCTGTGTTTGTACATCACGCGATTTAGTGATAGAGCCACTAGCGGAATCGCCCTCGGTGATAAAGAGCGTGGTGTCAAGCCGTTTTTCATGATTGGTATCTAAATGAATACGGCAATCACGTAGTTTTTTATTATGAAGTGATGCCTTTTTTACGCTTTCGCGAGCCAGCTTTTTAATGCCGGCCATATCTTTACGTTCTTTCTCCGATTGAAGCAGCTTCTTGTAAAGTGCATCGGCTGTTTCGGAGTTGATGTGAAGAAAGTTGTCGAGGTTCCGTTTAATGATATCGTTGATGTAATTACGGATGCTTTGACCATCGGGTTCAATGTACTGCGACCCCAGCTTGGTTTTTGTTTGCGACTCAAATACAGGCTCTTGCACTTTAATACTTACGGCTGCCATGAGCGAAGTTCGAATGTCGCTGGTTTCAAAGTCTTTTCCGTAAAAATCACGAATGGTTTTAACAATGGCCTCCCGAAAAGCATTTTGGTGTGTTCCTCCCTGGGTGGTGTGCTGGCCATTTACAAACGAATAGTACTCTTCGGTATACGATCGTGAGCTGTGTGTAAAGGCGCATTCAAAATCATCTTCTTTAATGTGTATAATGGGATAGATAATGCCGTTGTTGGGACCAATATTTCTTTCGAGCAAATCCAAAAGGCCGTTTTTAGCCAACATTTTTTGACCGTTAAAAACAATGGTTAGCCCGTTGTTGAGGAAAACATAATTCCAAAGCATCTCTTCCACATACTCCGTCAGGTAGCGAAAGTTACCAAAAATATCTTCATCAGGGATAAATGTGATAAGCGTTCCCTGCTTTTCGTCGCTAGGTTGAACAGGATGGTCTTTCGTAAGATAGCCTCGCTCGTATTCAACAATTTTTGTTTGGCCTTCTCTAATCGATTGTGCTTTAAAATATCTCGACATGGCATTCACGGCCTTCGATCCTACGCCGTTTAACCCTACTGCTTTTTTAAAGACTTTTGAATCGTATTTGGCACCTGTATTTATCTTGCTGACACAGGCAGCCACTTTGCCCAATGGCATGCCACGACCATAATCTCTTACGGTAACCTGTTTATCCTGAATGATAACCTCTATGGTTTTACCAATGCCCATCACGTACTCGTCGATGGAGTTGTCAATAATCTCCTTAAGTAGTACGTAAATACCGTCGTCGTGTGAGCTGCCATCGCCGAGTTTCCCAATGTACATTCCCGGCCTGAGCCGAATGTGCTCTTTCCAATCGAGTGATCTTACACTATCATCATTATATTCTGCTGTCATACGTTTCTCCCAATTTGCGGCAAATGTAGAAAGTAAAAGCATACGATTTTAAACAGCCGGGGCATCTTTTTCAACCAATTTTGTTAATAAGGTGGGCAATGTAGCATTGATTTTAGGTTGCTTACATGGTCTGGCTTGTAATGCCACTATGTCATATTTGCAGTATGGTATATATATTGATAATGTAAAATCACTTTGTTTTATTAAATATGATGTTAAGGAAAAGAGTATTGGGTTGTTGATTTTGTGCGGTTAGCATCTTTTAATGAAGATAGGTAGAAGGAGAAAAAAATATGGAATATAAAGATTATTATAAAACACTCGGGGTAACCAAAAGTGCCACTAAAGATGAAATAAAAAAAGCTTATCGTAAATTGGCCATCAAGTATCATCCTGATAAAACACAGGGTGATAAGGCTAAGGAGGAGAAGTTTAAGGAAGTTTCGGAGGCATACGAGGTGCTGGGAGATCCTGAGAAGAGAAAAAAATATGATCAGCTGGGGTCAAATTGGAAGCAGTATCAAGACTTTGGAGGTGGTGCTGGTGGACAAGGTGGTTTTGACTGGTCGCAGTATGCCGGTGGCGGACAGCAGAGCGGAAACTTTGGAGGCTTTTCGTTTGAAGGAGATCCGGGAGGTTTTTCCGATTTCTTCCAGCACATTTTTGGTGGTGGTTTTGGAGGAGGAAGAACAACTGGAAGAAGGTCGCCAGCATATAAAGGAAGAGATTTAGTTTCGGAGATGAGCATTACTTTTGATGAAGCTTATCACGGAAGTACCCGGATTATCAATTTGGATGGAAAGAAATTTAGAATAAAAATAAAGCCGGGCATTAAAAACGGACAGAAAATACGGTTGTCAGGAAAAGGGAACCCGGGGATTAACGGGGGGCCGTCCGGCGATTTGTACATCACTATTAAAGTGCTGCCCGACTCTAAGTTTAAGCGTGATGGCAACGATTTGTTTGCTGACTTGAACATTGATATACCAACGGCAGTTCTTGGCGGAAAAGCGGAGGTTGAAACACCCGATGGGAAAACCGTGTTACTGAAAATACCGGCTGGTACTTCTTGTGGTAAAAAGCTGCGCCTGAGAGGAAAAGGAATGCCTTATTACGGACATCCTACCAAGCATGGTAATTTATATGTTGAAACCAAAATTGAGATTCCAACAAAATTAAACAAGGAGCAGAAAAACCTGTTTGAAAAATTAAAAAATCAGATGGGGGAGTAGCTACAGTCTTGACCTGTGTTGC
>QMPP01000171.1 GCA_003650425.1 Bacteroidota bacterium
ATCTATGGTATTCGTGATTACGGTACCTCGAAAAATATGCGTGTTAACTCTTTTCCCGTTGTTGATTGCGATATTAGTGACGGCGAAAATAGTGGCAACCTCTATATTACTTGGGGAAACAGAGGTATTCCGGGAGTTAATTCGGGAAATGATATCGATGTGTATGTTATCGCTTCCAGCGATCAGGGTGCCTCTTGGAACACACCCGTTAGAGTTAATCAGGATGATCCGGGTTTGGGTCATGAGCATTTCTCACCATGGATTGCCTGCGACCCTTCTAACGGGATTGTTAGTGTAATTTTTTACGACGATAGAAATGTTGGTGGTAATAAATTAGAAACTTATTGTGCCAACTCCGAAGATGGCGGACAAACATGGGAAGACTTTAAAGTAAGCGATGTTTCGTTTACCCCTACACCTATTCCGGGTCTTGCAGGCTCCTATTTTGGCGACTATATCGGTATTACCGCTAACAATGGCATGGTTTATCCTGCATGGACCGACAACAGAACCGGTACTGCCATGACTTATGTTTCACCTTATGAAACCAATCCGCTTAACAAACCTTATAACTTATCGGCAACAGTAACCTTTGAAACTGGTGCTTGCGGCCTAAATTGGCAATATGATACTGCTGCCAACTTCCAATATTTTAACATCTATCGCGATGGTAACCTACTGGAAACTACTACCGATACACTCTACAACGATGTGTTACCCGAATACAACTATTATCAATACAAAGTTACTGCCTATTATGGCGAAGACTTTGGTGGTGAATCAAGTGCAGCGAAAATTAATACTCAATGGGGCGATGCGCATATTGCCGTTTCTACTGATTCTCTTTATCAGAAAATTCTTATAGACTCTACCAAACACCAAATGCTGTGGCTACACAACACCGGACAACTTTCGTTAAATGTAAATGTTCGTCCTGTTTATTCGCAAACAGCCAATACTTCCGATTATTGCGATGCTTCGGGTGGTGGCGACGAATATATTAGCCGTGTCAGGTTAGGCGATTACATTAACGAATCGGGCGAAGATAGCTATGCCGATTACACCGATTTGGATTGGAAAATGACTTTAAACGATGCTCTGCAACTTTATGTTACTAACGGAAATGGATACGGTGAGGATCAGTGTGGTGTTTGGATTGACTGGGACGGAAACGGTGTATTTGATGATGAGCCGGTTACCGTGTATAACAATCCGGGTGCCGGGCCATACATGGCTGTTATTATGCCTCCGGCCAACGCTAAAGTTGGTAACATCAGGATGAGAATACGTGTAAGATGGACAGGAACTCTTGAGCCTTGTGGAACGACTGATTATGGTGAAGTTGAAGACTACTCCATTAACATTGCCTGGATAGATAACACCCCAAAGACTGACACCATCGCCCCCGGCGACTCGGCACAAATCGACTTGAGCTTTATGGCTTCAGGAACTACACCCGGAAGCTATTTCGCTGAGTTAAATATTGTTTCAAACGATCCTGACTATGCCGAAAAAAATATCCCTGTTACCATGGATGTTTATCAATTCTATGCCGATGTTACCGCTTCTTCCGAGGGTGTTTGTCCCGAAGAAACCGATTCGGTTAACCTGATGGTTAATCCCGTGGGAACCTTTGATACCTTATCTTTCCAATGGTACACATCTAACGGTACAATGGATAATACTACCTCATCCATAATGGTGCTGCCTGATACTACAACATGGTATTTTATTTCCACCAGCGATACATTGGGAAATGCTTACACCGATTCTGTATTGGTTAAAGTATATGATACACCCATGGTTAACCTTGGATCAGACAGCATCCTGTGTTGGGCAGGTGGCGAAGAGTTTACTCTTGACGCTGGCAACGCGGGCTCAACCTATTTATGGTCAACAGGTGATACTACACAAACCATCACTCTTCAGGAAGCTGCCGGATCGGGAAACAAAACCTATTGGGCCGAAGTTACAAACGATTACGGATGTGTTAGTACAGATACCGTTGATATTAATTTTGCCCTGCTCCCTTCGGTGAACCTCGGTAACGATACTTCCCTCTGTGCACAGGATGGTTCGTCCATCGTTTTAGATGCCGGCAACACGGGATCCTCTTACAACTGGTCAACCGGCGACACCACTCAAATGCTTACGGTTGACACCTTGTTGGTAGGTTATGGAACACACGATATTTCGGTTGAGGTAATCACCACCGATGGCTGTTCTTCCACCGATGAAGTATCAGTAGAACTTAAAAACTGTACTGGTATTAACGCGCCTGACGATATTACCAAAGCATTGGTTTACCCCAACCCGGGATCAGGCAGGTTCAATCTTGATATAACTGCTGCTACATTCCAGAAAGTAGATTTATTAGTTCTCGACAATCAGGGTAAAATTGTTTACCAACAAACAAATCTCTCGCTGGAAGGACAAAAAACAGTAATAATAGATCTTTCAGGCAAAGCCTCTGGCGTGTATCAACTGTTAATTAAAGGGAAAAACAGTATGATTAATAAAAAGCTGATTATCCGTTAATTCGCTTTATACCCCGAAAAAACCTCAAAAAGTTGTTGAGCAACCTTTTGGGGTTTTTAAGTTGTCAGTAATATTCGAATTGAACATACATTGATGTTGTTAATAATTTAGTTTAACATTAAACAAGTTAGTTGTTAACATTTAATTATTTTTGAACCAAATAAATAAAATTACCTGTCTATGAAAAAATTGATCTTTACTTTTTTTGCAACAATTTTGTTTGTTGCCACCTATGGCCAACAAATCCCAAGGGAAAATGTGCTGGTGGAAATTGGTACCGGAACCGGATGTGGTTATTGTCCTGGTGCAGCCATGGGGCTGGATGACCTGTATGCTAACGGTGACCCTGTAGCAGGTATCGAATACCATTCCTATAACAGCAGCGACCCCTTTAACACTCCGGAAGGCGCACAACGTACTTCATATTACGGTATTAGTGGTTATCCTACAGCAAAATTTGACGGCTCCTATGGTACTGTTGAGGGGGGCAGCTCTAGTTCGAGCATGTATGGTTCTTATCTTCCCAAAGTTAACGCTCGCATGGCTATTCCCACTTCCTTTGGTATTGATATTTCAGGAAGCGCCGTGGGTGATTTGTGGACGGTGACCATTACCGTTACACAGCACGACACCTATAGCGGAGGAGCTCTTAAAGTTCGTTTTGCCCTTTGTGAATCGGACATTCCTTATGTTTGGCAGGGACAAAACACCATCGACCATACCGAAAGAACTATGGGTGCCGGTGGTGCCAATGGAATGGACATCGACTTCTCCGGTGGATCGGTACAGCAAGTTACAACAACTTTTAACTTTAACAGCTCATGGGTTGAAGATAATTGCGAAGCCATTGCCTGGATTCAGGATGACGGTAACAAACAAGTGCTGCACAGTATCGGTAAAATGTTGGGTGATTTAGGACCTTCAGTACCTTCGTTTATGGCTGATTTTACTGCTGATGACACTACACTTTGTGGCCCGGGAAGCGTTCACTTTACCAACACAAGCTATGGTGACCCGATTTCTTACCACTGGATTTTCGAGGGAGGATATCCCGATCAATCATGGGATGAAAATCCATCAATTTATTATCAGGCTAACGGTACATTCGATGTTACATTAATTATTTCGGATGGAACCCAGGTAGATACTACCATTAAATATGATTATATCAGTGAAACGACATCTCCTACCGTTACTTTCTCACCGGTACCTACCCTTTGTAATCAAGGGGATGATCCTTATCTGTTGTCACAAGGCAAGCCTGATGGAGGAGTTTATGCTGGCGACTATGTTTCGGATGGTATGTACTTCCACCCAACCGAATCTGGCGTTGGTAATTTCCCGGTAACTTACACATACACTGACGAAAACGGGTGTTCAGGTGATGCCAATCAAACGGTATCGGTTGACAACTGCGTGGGCCTTTCCGAAAACAACGAAACGGTTGGCATCGAGGTATTTCCCAACCCAAACAATGGGCAGTTTAAAATTAACTTGAGCGCTGTTGATTTCAATGATGCTACTGTTACCGTGATGGATGCTCTTGGTCAAACAGTTTACAAAGAAAATAACGTTAATATTCAAGGGTCTTATTCAACCCATATTGATTTAAGCGATAACCCTCAAGGTGTTTATTTTATTGTTGTTTCGGGTAACAATAAAATGTTTACCCAAAAAGTGATGTTGACAAAATAGCCTCATCACCTTTATATCATAAAAAGCTGCTTTGAAATTTCAGGGCAGTTTTTTTTTTAATACCACGTCCTTATCTGCAACGCAACTCCTTCTTGTTTGCAACGAGAATGTTTGTTTTAGTGAATTTATTCATCCTCCTTGTAAACAAGAACGAGGTAAGGATGCGTTTTGGGTAGCTCCCAAAAACTTTCGGGATTGGTTCGTTTTTTTATAGAAAGAAATGAACAGAATCAATATTTTATTTTGCATTTCACTATTTAGTAACCTGCCCTGTGATTTACCTCACGGTTTGTAACCGTGAACAGTTTTTTAGCCATTGACAGTTTTAAACTGTCAGTGTTTATATTGTTCTCATATCTTACGGTTACAAACCGTAAGATAAATTCAAGAACCCCGTAGGGGATAATGAAAACAACAACCCCACGTTTTTATCTCTTTACAAGCTTCTTTACAACAACTCCACGGCTTGTAACCACTTTTACAAAATAAATTCCTACAGGAAGGTTGGCAATGTTAATTTGGTGTTCGTTATCAACTTTCCGTACTTCATGGCCTGCCTGATTTAACAAGGTAATTGTACTAAAGTCGCCGCTAACTACTATCATGTCGGTTGTAGGATTTGGATAAATTATTATGTTGTTAAAGGGATTTTCGTCAATAGAAATAGTAATGTCAACCATGGTTGAGGTGGTGTCCCAACTTGTTAAATCGTTAAGAACCATTTCAACTACCGTATAGCTACCGCTTACTTCAAACTCATGAGCAGGGTTTGCTTCATCAGAATAGGTACCATCGCCAAAGTCCCAATGCCATTGTGAAGCCCCCGTGCTTTTATCAAAAAACATGTAAATATTTTCAAAACCTGTTGTAGAGAATGAAGCTTGTGGTTTATGAACTTTGTAAAAAAAGGTATCCACTTTAGCAAAAACAGTATCCCAGTAGGCGTTAGGGCCTAATTCTCCCCACATACCATTATCGGCTCCATAAAACTCGTGGCCAACACCCTTCACAAAATACGTACTCGCGGGAAAGCCATAAGTAGCTTTTTGTTGCGAAACCGGCAAGCTGCCGTATGTTTCTGGAAACCCGTTATATCCAAAAGGATGTCCCATATCGAAATAGACCACGTTATCGGCTTTTCCGTGAGCCAAAAACAAGGGCAACGAATCGGTGTTAACAATTAAGGTCGTGTCTTCAACAGCTCCCCATAGCGAAACCACCGCATTGGCTTTTCCCGAATGAGAATAGCTGTTTCCCGAACAATCAAGACAACCAAGATCCGGTGAATTAAATGTTTCAGGAGGTCGCTCCACTTCGGTGTCCATAAACATATTTTGTAACCCGATAAAACTTCCTGCGCTACTTCCCAGTAAGTATATTTGATTGGTATCAATTTTATATAAACCGGCAAACTCTTTAAAAAATCTAACAGCAGCTCTTCCGTCCTGAAGTCCTCTGTAAACAGCTCTTATGGAGCTGGCTGTACTTAAAATATTCATTCCAAGCCGGTAGTCGATGGTAGCAGCCACATAGCCACGATGAGCCAGTAAATCGCAAAAGTCTATCATATCGTCGTTTTTCCGACTTCCTGATAAAAAAGCTCCCGAATGCACACAAATCACCAACGGGCGGGCATTTAAGGTGTCCCCATAGGGTTGATAAATGTCCATGAGTAAATTTTCGTTAAACGTATTGCTTTCGCTTAAATAGGGAAAAGTTAACGCCGGAGCGTTTCCATAAACGATACTGGTATCGATGGATACCGAATCGAAAACCGTTTTATAATACCGATTATTAAAGGGCAGCTGGGCGGTAAGCGTAAACACAGCCAGGATTTGAAATAATAGGAGGCAAATTGTTTTTTTCATGGATTTATCATTTTATTGATTTACAAGGTATTTCATAATCATCCACGTAGTTAACTTTAAACAACTTCATAA
>QMPP01000172.1 GCA_003650425.1 Bacteroidota bacterium
ATTACAGTATTCGTTCCACCGTGCCTATGGGCAGCAGTTACAAGTTTTCGGCAGGTGTCCAGGGAATGTGGCAAAACAACAAAAACAACGAGGCACCCGACCACGTGCTTCCCAACGCCACCATCAATGATATTTCGACTTTTGCGTTAGGTCAGTACCAAACCGAAAAAATTAACATAGAAGCCGGTTTACGATACACCTACTACCATTTGAAGGTTCCCGAACAGCCAAAAGGAATATCAGAGGAACTTATGATGGATGCCTTGACAAAGCAATACAACAACGTAAGCTTTTCGATGGGTGCCACCTACCATCTAACGGAGCAATTACTAATAAGAGCCAACGTGGCTTCGGCTTTTAGAAGTCCTAACCTCGCAGAGCTAACCCAGGATGGTGTGCACGCTGTCCGTTACGAAAAAGGTAACCCCGACTTAAAAACACAACGCAATACCGAGGGCGACTTGGGCTTGCATCTACACACGGTTCATGCTACCGTGGATTTATCAGGATTTTACAACCATGTAAACAACTATATTTATCTAAGCCCTTCAACCGATTCTACCGAAAATGGCCTCCCTATCTATTATTATGATCAGAATCAGGCAATACTTTTTGGTGGAGAGGCTAAACTTCATATTCATCCCCATTCCGCTCACTGGCTACATCTGATGGCCGACTGGTCGTACGTGGTTGGAAAAAAAGTATCAGGAGGATTCCTGCCGTTTATTCCTGCTCAAAAGTTTAGATTTGAAATAAAAGTTGAAAAAGAGCAATGGTCTGCCCTTCGTAACTCATTTTTCAAAATTGGAACCAATATTGCTCTGGCACAAAACAACCCGTCACAATTTGAAACACCAACCGATGGCTATTGGCTGTTGGATGCCGCGATTGGAACCAACATCAAAATCGGGAAGCAGATGGTTTCGCTTAGTATCAATGCCAATAACCTGCTCAACAAGACCTATCAGGATCACCTCTCAACCTTAAAACCCATGGGAATTTACGATATGGGGCGAAACATAGCAGTAGTACTAACCATTCCTATCGGGATAAAAAATTAAGTCAGAATCAAAAAAAGAGTGTAAACAAAGCCCGTAAACAGTAGATTTCTGATTAACTTACTGATAATAAATTCTTATTTGTTAATTTTATTTTCATTTTTCATATTCTATTGTATTTTTGCACCTCGAATTAAAAAATCAATTTAAATAAAATGGCAGCTATAGGAAATATTAGAAAGCACTCTACCATGCTGGTGATAGTAATTGGTGTCGCGATGGCAGCATTTATTTTAGGCGACTTTGCAAAACAAAGAAATAAGCGTGATGTAAACGTGGGTGTTATTGATGGACAGGAAATAACCATTATGGACTTTAACAAAAAGTTTGAAACTAACCTGGAAAACACCAAACGGCAGAAAAAAGTAACCAGTTTATCAAGCGACGAACAAGCTTCGGTAAGAAACCAAACCTGGAACCAGATGATTAAAGACATCATCATGGGTGAAGAGTACAGCCAGCTCGGTATTAATGTTACCGCTGACGAGCTCTTCGATATGATTCAGGGTCCCAACCCTCACCCGTTGATAGTGCAATCGTTTACCGACCCTAACACCGGCACTTTCGACCGCAGCAGAGTGATTCAGTACCTGAAAAACCTCGATAGTTATCCGCCCGAAGCTAAACAACAATGGCTTGAGTTTGAAAAATATTTGAAACAGGACAGAATGCAAAGTAAATTCAACGCCCTTATTTCAAAAGGATACTACGTTCCCAAAGCGTTGGCTGTAAAAGCTTATAAAGATGACAACGACCGAGCCAGCGTTAGCTTTGTAGCCAATAAAATTGTCAATATTCCCGACAGCATGGTTACCGTTACCGACGATGATTATTTGGCTTATTACGATGCCAACAAAGAAAAATTCAAACAAGATGCATCACGCGACCTGGACTTCGTTATTTTTAAAGTAACCCCTTCACCAAAGGATATTGATAAAGCCAAGAAGGAGATTAAGGCCATTAAAAAAGATTTTGAAGAATCTGATGATGTAACCCGTTTTATGAAGGTTAACTCCGATACTCCTTACGATAGCAGCTGGGTTGGAAAAGGTAAACTTCCTGTTGAAGTTGACTCATTATTATTTACTAAAGACCTTGGTTATGTATCTGATTTTTGGTTTACCGACAATACTTATCATTTGGCACGCCTGATGGATGTTGCCATGCGCCCCGACTCGATGAAAGCCTCTCATATTTTAATATCTTATAAAGGCGCTTACAGAGCCAATCCTGCTATTTCGCGCACCAAAGAAGAAGCAGAAAAACTGGCCGACAGCTTACTTAATGTAATTAAAAAGAAACCCTCGAAGATAGAAACCCTTTCCACCAAATATTCCGACGACCCTTCAGCCAAAACAAACAATGGCGATTTAGGATGGTTTGCCGACGGTGCCATGGTTCCTGCTTTTAACCAGGCTTGTGTTGATACCAAAACAGGTAAAGTTACTTTGGCAGAAACTCCCTTTGGATTTCATGTAATAAAGGTAACCGGCAAAAAAGATAAGGTTAAAAAAGTTAAAGTAGCCGTACTAACCATGGAGGTTGTGCCAAGCAACGAAACTTACCAGAATGTATTTGCCGATGCTTCAAAACTGGCTTCCGAAAACAAAACACTAGAGCAATTTAACAAAGCGGTAAAAGAGATGCATCTTAACAAACTGTCACAGCCCAAAGTTAACGAAATGACCAACAATATCAGAGGATACGATAATGTTAGACCCATTGTTAAATGGGCATTTAACGATAATACTGAAATCGGAGTTGTATCAGATGTGTTTGATTTGGGAGATGCTTACATGGTAGCTGTTGTTACCGAAAAACGTAACAAAGGTATTCCTGCCCTGAATGAAATTAAAAACATGTTGACCCGTGCAGTTCTTAATCAAAAGAAAGGGAAGTACATTGCTGAAAAGATGAAAAACTATGGTAACGACCTGAACCAGATATCGAAAAACATGAACCTTCCTATCGAGCAGGATAATGCATTGGTATTTTCGGCTCGTAGCTTTGGAAGTTACGGAAGAGAGCAGAAAGCCATTGGTACCAGCTTTGGTTTAAACAAAGGAGCCACTTCCAAACCCATTGTTGACCGTGTTGGGGTTTACGTTATCAAGCTAAATAGCCTTACCGCTTCTAATGCTGAGAAGAGTTATCAGCAAGAGGTTAAAAAACTAGAAAAGGACTTTGTCAATTCAGTTAACAACAACCTTCCTTTCAGAGCTGCTGAAAAAGCTACCGATATTACCGACAATAGAATTAAGTTCTTTTAGCAGGTAAATAAATATGATATTAAAAAAGCCACGTGTACGCGTGGCTTTTTTTATATGTCAACTTTTCAAAACTAAATTTGTTACTGTTGAACCAGGTTAGGAACAGTAATGTCTGCCGGAACAACCTTATAAACTTTATCGCCCCGGCGCAGCACTTCGGTAGTTTTAATGGAGCAAACACTACCCTTGGGAGCTTCGTTTACCACCGTTTCATCGTCCAGCCTTATTTCCGAAACCGTGTCTTCGTAAACACCGGTAGTGGGTCCAATTACTTTTATCTCCTCTTTAAGTGAAAGAATATTCGCTTCAACTTTTATTTCGGCCACCCCGATTTTTTTAAAGTAGTTAGTAACTTTACCCACGTAAAGCTTTCGTTGTGTTGCCTGGTTTCCGTAGTTCTCAGTCCACTCACCCATTTTACGCCCCATGTAGTATCCATCCCAAAATCCCCGATTGTAAACGGTGGCAAGCCGATTGTTCCATTCGTCGATTTTTTCCTGTGTATAATCATTATCAAACCATGCATTGACCGCCTCACGATAAACCGCTGCCACCGTTTTAACATACTCGGCCGATCTGCCGCGGCCTTCCAGCTTAAGAACCCTTACACCGGCATCCAGCATCTTATCGAGCAGTGCTACCGTATTAAGATCTTTGGGCGACATAATGTATTCATTATCTATTTCAAGCTCTAAATCGCTCTCTTTATCTTTGACAATGTATTTACGGCGGCAGGGTTGCAGACAGGCTCCTCTGTTAGCCGATGAGTTAAGGTTATCGAGGCTGAGATAACATTTTCCGGAAACAGCCATGCATAAGGCTCCGTGTGCAAATATTTCAATCTGCACCAGTTCACCCGAAGGGCCCGTAATATTTTGCTCGCGAATTTGCGTGGTAATGTATTTAACCTGATTGAGGTTAAGCTCACGGGCGGTAACCATCACATCGGCAAACTGCGAATAGTATTTTACCGCTTCCATGTTGGTGATGTTGGTCTGGGTTGACATGTGGATTTCCATCCCCTGACGGTAAGCATATTGAATAACCGACTGGTCGGAAGCAATGATAGCGGTTATGTTGTTGGCTTTGGCTGCATCCACAATCTTCTTCATGGCCTCCAGCTCTTCGTCGTAGATAACTGTGTTAAGCGTGATGTAGGTGCGCAAACCGTGTTCTTTGGCAATTTCAGAAATTTTAACCAGATCGTCTAAGGTAAAGTTTTTGGAAGAGTTGGAACGCATGTTCAGTTTTCCGATACCGAAATAAACCGAGTCGGCACCTCCCTGAATAGCAGCCATCAGCGATTCGTACGAACCCACCGGAGCCATGATTTCCACATCGTATGCAGTCATATTAAAATTGATTCTAAATTGGAGGGCAAAAATAGTATAACTTAACAGAATAGCAAAAGAAGTTGTGGCGAACAAAAATCCACATCAATAACCAAAAGGTTTCAACATCACCCTGGCAAAAACAGGGTTATGGTCGCTGTCCTGAAAGTTGAGGTCGATGTTTTTAACCTTCAGCAGCTCAACATTGGGCGACAAAATAAAAAAATCAATCACGGTAGTCCCATTTTCTCCTTTAACAAAGGGTTTATTATTCTGGCGGTTAGTGGGTGCCTTATTATCATAAGCAATTTTCCAGTTTTTGGAAAAAGCATTGGCTGCCAGTTCCAGCGGAGCCTTTACAAAATGCTGCCCGTTAAAATTTCCGGCAGGTTTAAAGTCAGGAGGATTTTGGTTCCAGTCGCCACCGGCAATAACATAATTCCCTTTACCATACTCCTCCATCATTTTATCACGTAAAATATTCAACTCCTTCATTCGTAAGGTGCTGTCGTAAATATAGGCCGTGTTATGGGTGTTAATAATCACCAAATCGTTGCCCTTTTCCAAAGGAAACCGTAACAAGGTATAACACCGGTGCAAAAGAAACAGCCGCTGTGGCCAGGGAGCAATCAGCGGATAGGCATGGCGTGTAGCTTCCGAAAATGGGTATTTTGAAGCCGATAAGATACCCGATTTAGCATGCCCCAGTGGATCGGTAAATGGGACAGGAACAAAGGGAACGTCGTAGTTTTTGGCAAAAACAACCTCATAATTACCATCGAGAAGGGTTGTCATTTCCTCTACTTCGTTAATTTGCCAGCTGCGTTTCGAATCGATATCAATCTCTTGAATAAACCAAAAATCGATAGAGTCGTTACCTTGAATAAAATGCTTAATGTTATCAGCATGTTGCCTGACCTTCTCGCGGGTTGAACGCGTGTGATGGCCGTTATCGTAAAAGAAATCCATCTCGGAACCCAAACCCGCGTAACCAATATTCCAGCTCATCAGGTTAAATGTATCCCTGTTTAAGGGTTTAGAATCTTTAACGGATTTAGCCAGAGACTCTACCGGTTCCGGTGAATATTCAACCCAGGTTATCCAGCCCAAAAACAAGCCAAAGGCAATTACCCCGGCCAATACGATATAGAAGAAGTATTTGATAAACTTTTTCACTGTTTTATTTTGTTTCAACTTTGTTTAAATTTAAGCATACCAAAATTTGCAAATACTTTCTACTCGCTTTTATGTAAAATTATTTCTGCATGGTGAATTGAAAGACCTCCGGCTCCATTAGCTTCTTTTCTAAACTGCATCCCAATTGTTCTTTTACCTGACGAAATAGAATTAATAAAATTGTTACTTTTTAAAATTCTTTTATCGAGATCATCTAACAGTGAGTCAGGAGTTATTGAAAATAATTCTGAATTAGAAATACCCTGAGATGCGGTATAATCGTAGAGTCTTAACCAAATAGAATC
>QMPP01000173.1 GCA_003650425.1 Bacteroidota bacterium
ACCGTATTTGTCAATGGTCATAAAAGGGTCAACGGCGTTGCCAAGACGTTTCGACATTTTGTTGCCTTTTTTATCCAGTACCAAGCCGTTTGAAACCACCGCTTTGTAGGCAACCGAATCAAAAACCATGGTTCCGATGGCATGCAGGGTAAAAAACCACCCCCGCGTTTGATCAACCCCTTCGGCAATAAAATCGGCAGGGAAAGAGGTTTCCAGTTTTTCCTTATTCTCAAAAGGATAGTGAAGCTGCGCGTAAGGCATGGAGCCTGAATCGAACCAAACATCAATGAGCGAAGGTTCGCGGAACATCTTTTGGCCACTCTCGGAAACCAGCACAATTTTATCAACATAGGGACGGTGAAAATCGAAGGTTTTGTAATTCTCTTCACTCATATCGTCCGGGTTGAAATCTTTTAAAGGATTCTCTTTCATCACTCCGGCGGCCATGGCTTTTTCAATCTCTGTTTTCAGCTCCTTGGCCGAACCGATAGCCTTTTGCTCGGTACGGTCTTCGGTAACCCAGATGGGCAACGGAATACCCCAGAAACGTGATCGGGAGAGGTTCCAGTCAACCAAATTCTCCAGCCAGTTGCCAAAACGGCCCTCACCGGTTGCCCGCGGTTTCCAGTTAATGGTTTTATTCAGCTCAATCATCCGCTCTTTCATGGCGGTGGTCTTCACAAACCAGCTGTCGAGCGGATAGTAAAGCACCGGTTTATCGGTACGCCAGCAGTGCGGGTAGCTGTGAACATGCTTCTCAATTTTAAAGGCTCTGTTGGTGGTTTTCATCTCGACCGCTAAATCAACATCCAGCGATGGGTCTTTATCGGTAAGCCCGATATAAGCATTTTTCACATATCTGCCAGCATACACACCATACAAATCAGTATTTACAAATTCTTTTACAAATTGATTATCCAGTTCGTTTATTACATAAAAACGGCCTTTGAGGTCAACCATCGGACGGGTGTCGCCATTTTTATCAATCAGTGTTAGCGGAACAATTCCATTGGCTTTGGCAACACGGTCGTCGTCGGCACCAAAGGTAGGGGCAATGTGTACGATACCGGTTCCGTCTTCGGTGGTAACAAAATCGCCGGAAATAATCTCAAAAGCTTTTCCATTGGGTTTTACCCATGGAAACAGTTGTTCGTATTTAACGCCTTTTAGAGCTGCTCCCGTGAGCTCGCCAACCACCTTGTAAGGAACATTTTTGTCGCCTTTATTATACTCATCAAAGCTGAGTTCGCTGTTTTTTGGGTTAAAATAGGCATTCAGCCGGTTTTTAGCCAGCACGACTCTTTCGCGGATTCCGGTGTACGGGTTAAAGGTTTCCACTTCAACATAATTTATCTTTTCACCAACAGCCAAAGCAGTATTGGAAGGTAAAGTCCAGGGGGTGGTTGTCCAGGCCAGAATGTAAACCTCTTCGTTGTCACCCGTAAACAATTTTTCAGATTGCTTGTTCCTGATAACTTTAAACTGTGCCACCACCGTATTATCTTTAACATCGCGGTAACATCCCGGCTGGTTAAGTTCGTGGGTGCTAAGGCCGGTTCCTGCGGCAGGTGAGTAGGGCTGAATGGAGTAGCCTTTGTAAAGCAGGTTTTTGTTGTAAAGCTGCTTTAACAAGTGCCAAACGGTTTCGATGTATTTGTTGTCGAAGGTGATGTAAGGATGGTCGAGATCAACCCAGTAACCGATGCGGCGGGTGAGGTCGTCCCACATATCTTTATATTTTAAAACTTCCTTACGGCAGGCTTTGTTATAGGCTTCAACCGAGATTTTTTTACCAATGTCGTCTTTGGTAATACCAAGGGTTTTTTCCACGCTAATCTCTACCGGCAGACCATGAGTATCCCATCCGGCTTTTCGTTCAACATATTTTCCCTTTTGGGTTTGATAACGGCAAAAAAGATCTTTGATAGCTCGCGCCATAACATGGTGAATACCCGGGGTGCCGTTGGCTGACGGTGGCCCTTCGTAAAATACAAAATGTTCGTTGCCTTTACGTTTGTCGAGGCTTTTGTGAAACACATCGTTTTTATCCCAAAATGCTCTTACCTCTTCTGCCAGTACCGGAAGGTCGAGGGTTTTATATTCGTTATATTTTTTACCCATTGGTAAACAGTTTTATATCGTTAATTTTTGAAGGGCAAAAGTATAAAAAAAGAGGCTGTCTAAAAAGTCCTTAATAATAAACCTTGTCAGATTGAGACTGAGTTGAAATCAATTTATTACCAGTGTAATACATTCTTCGACTCCGCTCAGACTGACACAATGTACGACTTTTTAGACAGCCTCTTGTTTTTTGTGCTGTAAATTTACTGTGTTTTCTTTACCGCGACCCGTTCCTTATCCTTGTACCCGTCGATATAATGAATAATGGTTAATACGGGATAATAAAGCATCATCCGGGGGCCTGCATAACGCATCACCTTTTTTATTTGTTCTTTATTATTTTTGTTGTAACAGTGAACAGGACAATTGCGGCATGTAGGCTTGTCGGGCAAAAACTTACAACGGTCGATACGGTTGTGTGCATAATGTAACAAACTTGCGCAATCTTCGCAAAGTTCGCCCTTCGCGGTATTATGATGATGACGGCAATAAATGCCAATCATAATACCAATGGTTTTTTTCTCTCTCGTTACTCTGTATGGCTCTTTCATAAAAAACAGATGGCTACGTAGTTGTATCGGTTTATTTAATGCTTAGGCACTACTAAGAAATAACTTTGCCTGCTTTGGACAACTTATTTCTTAGCAATGCCTTAGGTAAATTACTTAACGATAATTTTATACCTTAAGCTACTGTTTTCAGCACTCATATTAAGCATGTAAGTTCCTCCCGAAATTCCGCTTAAATCAATACTAACTTTATTTGGCCCTTGCGTAACCACATAGTTATTTTTCATCATTACTCTACCCGAAATGTCCTCCAGGCTTATATCAATTGTTGAATTGCTTTTAGCAATAAACGCTACATTCAACAGATTATCAGTTGGGTTTGGATAGATGGTTACTTTTCCGTTTTCAAAAAGTTCATTAATACCGGATACTGTGAAATTGTAGGTTTGAATATCAGTAACATTACCTGATAAATCTTTCATATTATTTACTGTTAGCACATAATCGCCTGCGTTCATATCAGATACTGTTAAGTTAACCTGTGCTTTATTTAAAGCATGTTGCTTTGCAGTTTCAACAACAATACCATTATTAATGCTATAATTATTAATGTTTTCAGCCTCTGCCTGGTCAACAGTTTCATTAAATAATATTTTAATATTAGTGCTAATTACGGGTTCGGCGCTAACAATGGTAGGGCCGGTTAAGTCCTGCGATTCCTGCACATCGTTATCACTGGTTATTTCAATCTTCCACTCGCTATAATCCCAGTTTACAGGGCCTTTAATATCGTAAGTGGATCCTTCTGTCGGGTTATATTCAAAAACGGCGGTATTTCTAATTTCTAATTCGCCACTACCATCATCAACAGTCCACATACCATAGTTACCCTGATAATTTGCGTTAGTACATGATGCATTATTGACCTTTACAAGTATTCCTTCATAACCTTCTTCCATCGCTCCTGTTGCAACTTCAGCATAATTAGGAAGCTGATGATTTGAAGATACATAATAAAAATCGGTTATATTTTTCATCTCGGTAAGACCGTAGTACTCAATAATTTCACCGGTAATAACAACGCTATCGCCAACACTTACATTTCTGCCTGCATCATAAATAAATAAACCATTCCAAAGGCCGTCACCATCTTGAATAAAATAACTCAGCCCCAGGTTTGAGGTAACGATACCGGTTGTGGTAACCACCTGATTTTCGTAAGGTGAAGAATCTTGCTGGCCTTGAATATCATAAATAGAAACAACCTCTCCGGTATAAACCTTTTGAGTATAGTAATTATATTCAAACGATGTTTTTTCGTTGGCGCCATCATTAGCTACAATGTTGTAATACACGGTTTTGCCACCAACCTGGGTTGGTATAACTGCTGTAAACGTATTATCTACGGCTGTCATATCTATTTGGTTGGTTAACGAACCGAAATCATTTCCCCACCATAATTTTGCTGATGAAACAGAACCTTGTTCACTAGTGATGGTAGCATCTATTTGAACCTCATCACCTGGAAAGACTACGGCAAGTGATTGCGATACATCAATACTAATTGGATTAGCAGTAGCTCCGCCCCATATTAGCTGTGCAAGTTCAGGGTTATCGATAAATGGGTTTCTGTTATGCTGAAAAGAGTAAATTACATTATTTCTGTTTCTTTCAAATTCATCAGGAGGATCTTGAAGATTCCATTGCAGCAGAGTTGATAATTTGCCCATCTCAGGAAGTGGGTACGAATTTAAATGGTCAACAATAGTCAGGTCTATTTCACCATTTTCTCCTTCATATCGGGTAGCCATATAAAAAATTATACGTGCCACGTCACCTTTTACTTCGTCGCGGGCTTCCCAGCTCGAATCGGTTGCATAACAACCTGTTGCAACAGGGTTTTGTACGCCTCCATTGCCAAAATCCAAATTACTTCTATTCTGATTTACAATTGCCGCAGCAGGTTTCAAATTATGAACATCGCTGTACATTGGATACCAATCCGCAAAATTACCATGAGATTTTGCCCAAACGTGCTCACGATTTATTTGTAAGCTACTTGTGCCATAATCGTTGTTAGGATGCGAAAAACCGGAATAAACTTGTATTACGTTGTTTGGGTTTTCCGGATCAGCATCAGAAACATTAAAGATGTATTTTGTTGAAAAATAAGAGTAAGGAATGTGACCTTTAATAATATTATGCAAAGCTGCTTTAAGTTCATCTCCGCTTTTTCCGTCGGTACCATTGTAGTACCCCGTTTGCTGGCTGCTAACATTTAATGTTATTACCAGTATTGTTAATAATAATGTAAATTTCATTTTTTAAAATATTTTAAATTAAATAAAAAGTAATTGTCTGCACTCATTAATTAAAATGTTATTGATAGTGAAACATTAAATCGACGGCCCATACCAAAAAATACGCCTGCCGACATTGCATCGTGGCTATGTGTTGTTGTTGCATACGAATCATTATCGCGCGCATCAGAAATATAAAGCTCGTTAAATGCATTGAGTACGCTTCCTCTTAAATCAAATCGTATCTTCTTATAGTATAAGGTGTAACCGGCATGAAAGTCGATGAGCTTGTACGATGGTGTACGCCAGGCATCAACAGGGTTTCCATTTTCGTCGAAAGATTCAGGAAACTTTTCCGGATTTAAATCAAATGGGTTAAATTGAGAATAATACCTGTCAAAATAAGTAATGTTACCACTTATATAGATGGTTTTAATGGGCTCGTAACGGATACTGGCACCAAACTGTGTTTGAGCAGCATCGCCAACATGTACACCTTTGGCATCAAAATATTCTGTTTTAACCAATACGTTATTATCGTTATAGAGTTTAACCGAATCGGCAGAAGTCCACTTCCAGTTACCTATTGATGCCAGTCCCTGAAACTTCAGGTTGTCTAATATACGATAGGCAAAATCAAGCTCAATACCCATGTGCAGTGCATCCATTCCCTGAATGTTTCCATAACCTGTTTCATCATCACTAATTGGATAAGAAACCGGCTTTCCGGGTTTATTTTTCCATACTGTATAATACGCATTCGAGTTTAATGTGAAATGTCGGCTATTGTACGAATATCCTATTTCGGCCGCTGATATAAATTCATTTTTAATTTCATGCAGCAATGCAACCGAGTATTTTTCGTAAACGTTGTTGAAAACAGGGGCTTTCGACAAGTATCCTAAATTAATAAACACATTTGATTTTTCGCTAACATTATAATTAACCCCGCTTTTAAAGGTAAACCCGGATATCCACTTCCAATCAGATTGATCCCAGTTTAATCCGGGCGACTGGTCGTTATACACCTGTCCGTTATAATCGATCTCCTGGCCATAACCAATACTTAGCACGGTATCGCCGACTTTTAATGTTCGAGCGGCGAAATAGTCAATCTTTTTATAACCGGTATATGCACCTGTTAAATTAACAAAT
>QMPP01000174.1 GCA_003650425.1 Bacteroidota bacterium
AAACCCTGTTTATTCTTGCCATTCCCTTTTTCTTAAAAAGATTTGGAATTAAAAAAGTGATGCTCATGAGTATGATTGCATGGGTGCTTCGTTTCGGACTGTTTAGCTATGGTAATCCTGCTGAAATGTTGTGGATGATTATTCTTTCTAATATTGTTTATGGAATGGCGTTTGACTTTTTTAATATTTCCGGGTCGCTTTATGTTGAAACGCAAACTACTTCCGATATTCGTGCTAGTGCACAAGGCTTATTTATGATGATGCCCAATGGTTTTGGCGCTATACTCGGGGGCTGGAGTAGCGGTGTTATTATTGATAATTTCTTTGTTAATGCAGGCGGCCATTTTGACTGGCATGGCATCTGGATGACATTTGCTGTTTACTCGCTGGTGATTGCCGTGTTATTTGCCGTGTTATTTAAACATAAACATAATCCGGAAGAGTTAGTTGACATTAAGCATTAAGCATTCTCCCCTCAAATCGAGGTTGGCGGTGGGTGGAGATTTGAATGATGGGAAATAGAGTTGTTGTCGGGGATTATTGTTACTCACGGTTGCAAACCGTGAGATAGATTGAGTGGTGTGCTTGTCAGGTTGCCGCTATCTTCGTTAATATGGTGCGACAATCTGATTACCGGATATCGTCGAAGGTGATGGTGGAGTATTTGACTTTCTTTTTTATTTCTTTGGCATTGTAGCTCTCAAAAACAAGATACCTCAAGCAGTTAAAGACTCTTGTCATTATTCTGATGCTTGTAAACATGATGCAGATCTATCAATATTAGTACGGGTATATCCACTGGTCGGATATGAATAAAGAGCGCTACTGGAACAACTTTTTACGAATTGATAAAGTGGTTAAACATCAGCGAGATTGGTGACGGGGGTGTCCCTATGGGTTTGTATGTTTTGCTATATAAATTTATTAAATCATAAAGTTGCGCTTGCCGGTTGAATCAACCCATTTAATATTAATTCCAATTCGTTTGAATAATCTATTTATTTTGTATACCTTGGTCAAGATTTTATTAACCTATTCATTAACTTAATTTTTTTATCATGTGTAAACTTACTAATACCTTGATATTCAGGGGGGGGGTAAAAACCTAATCGTTTTTATCGCGTTAACGATTTCTTCTTTTGCTTCAATGCAATTTCTAAGTGCCCAAACGGGTTCTGATCCATCAAACAATTTCTTTCAAATTGTGGTTCAAAAAGATGCTTATTACGATTCTTTAATTAACATACGAAGTGTTGACAGTATGGAGGGTACGGGATATACCGGGTATTTACGTTGGAAAGCATTTATGAATCCTCGTGTTGATGATAGCGGTTTCATAGCGAGTTATGCCAATGTTATTAAAGATTATTATGAAGCATCAGGCCGTGGTGTTTCTTCTACAGGAACGTACAACTGGAATTATTTTGCACCTTCTGGTAGTGCAATCTACAATAATGAAGCTTATAAAGATAAAGGCTGGGTAAATCGGCTTTATTATGACAATAGTAATAATATATTGTACGCGGGGACTCATAATAATGGGATTTGGAAAACAAGTAATTTGGGCAATGATTGGACATGTATTACTTTAAATGCACCCAAAATTAACGGAATTACAGGCCTCACAAAGATTGATAACACCCTATATGCTTTAACCTATAGCAATTTAGGGAATTATTATAATGGGTTGTATAAATCAAACGATGAAGGAACAAATTGGGCTTATGTACCTGTTCATGTAAATGGAACTGATTTTTATGGAACCGGTATGAAATGGAAAAAGCGACCGATAAGATTAATTGGCAGAAAATCAGGAAGTAATCATGAGTTATACTTGTTAGCTAATAATTATGTGCTAAAGTCAACCGATGGTGGTAGTAGTTGGAGCATAATAATGGAAAAGGCAGGCAAATACGAACAGGAGGCTGGTGATAATCCCAATAATTATTTTTATAGATTGGATGATGAAGGATTTGAGGACATTGTTTTTGATAAAAATAACCCTGATATGGTAGTTGTTGCAGGAACTGAAATTTACAGATCGGTTGATGCCGGTAACAACTGGCAAAATATAACAAATGATGTTACGGGTTTTGATAAAGTTATTACCTGTAAAATGGATAATAACGCGACAAATACTGAAAACGTATGGTTTTTATATGTTTATGAAAGTAGTACAAAAAAGGTGCGTATAAAACATATGTACCATGATGGCACAGGGGGGTATGTCTATCAGAATTTTGGCAATGAAATGGATTCTTATTCAGCTTTTACTTTCATAAGGTCGAAAATAAATATTAAAGTTGACCCGAATAACAACAACAATATCTACATTGGAGGCCTTTCTTTATATAAAATAACGGATAATGGAGATTTTTATAGAATTGTTGATGGCTTTTCTAATAAAAATAATAAAAAAATGCATAACGACATACGTGATATGTTAGTTTATCCCATGGGTAATAATCTTACCTTTATAACTGGTTGCGATGGTGGTGTGGTAAAAGCATGGAATACAGGTGACTTGTATAATAATCAATATGAAATATGGAATACTGAATATTGGACAGTAAAAAATGGAGATGAACTAAATATAAGCGAGGTTTATGCCCTTGACGTAAAAGGTAATAATAACGATTGTTTTTTCAATTGTCAGGATGTAGGAGGTTTTTATAAAAATGATGATAAACTTTATAAAATTACTATGGGCGATGGAGGTGCCGTTACCTTCGATAAAGTATATAATTATGTATATTTTTCAGATAACCAATGGGGATATCTTGCAGGTTATAATTTAGATGAGAATAAAGCCATAAATTTTAATTGTGGTATTGCGCCAGATTTATATTTTTACTCAACCATTGTTCAAACGCCCGGCAACCCCAAAGTTACCTATTTCGGGCTGTCGAATTTGCGCCGTTTTAATAACATTTACGAGTATATTAATACCGGTTCATACGAAACTGTACCCATTGTTGAAACATTACTTAATGATGATCCGATTACCGATGTAGCTATTTCAAGCTTAAACCCTGATATCATGTATGTTTCAACAAAAAGGGCTTATTGGTGGGATGGAAACACTCCGGATGCAAGTACTTACAGAAAAGGGTTGTTCAAGTCAACTGACGGCGGGCAAACATGGAGTGATGTTACAGCAGGATTAAAAGGAATGTTTAGCGGCTTTATTACCGATATTGAATTGAACCCCGATAACGATGATGAACTTTGGCTTACTTTCGGAAATGCAACTTACACCGAAGATGATGGAACCACGCAGGGCTATACCCGTAAAATTTACAGGTATTTTAAAGATACCGACGGAACATGGCATTACGAACCCTATGCGTTTAACCTACCGAATAAACTTCCTGTTAACAGGATGGTTATTGATAAGTTTACCGGCGACAAATACATTGCCACCGACGTGGGTGTATTTAAGTGGACTGGTATTACCGGAAACGAGTGGCAAAACATAAGTGTTGATGCCAATGGTAATTTTATTAATAAAATGGCCAACGATATTGTTATTAATTATCAAACCCGTAAAATGTTTGTGTCAACCTTTGGTGCCGGCATTTGGCAAACCGATTTGAACGATTGCCCGCAATACACCGGAAACATTATTTATATTAAGGGACAGGAAAATTGGTACGGGACAAAACAGGTTAACGGCGACGTGGTAATTGTGGACGGGGGCGATCTTACCATTCATGGTACGGTTTATTTTAATCAAAACTCTAAGGTAATTGTACAACCCGGCGGTAAACTTGCCCTTAACGGTGCCAAACTTACCAACAACTGTAGCGGCGATTACTGGCAGGGTGTGGAAATTTGGGGCTTTGGCGAGTATGCCACCCGGCCCGGTACCATGACCATGGAAAACCACTCCGTTATCGAAAATGCACAAACTGCCGTTTATCTCGGTAAAAAAGATAATAACGAGTATGCCGTTACTTACGGCGGAGCCGTGTTCGTGGCTTCCGATTGTATGTTTCGAAACAATTACAACGATGTGTACGTTACCCCTTACAACGGTAACAATACCAACGGCGTAATGCGATGTAACTTTGAAGTTAACGATGATTTTCCCTTTGCCCTGGCATCTTATGAAAATCCTGCCCGAATAACACTCAACGATTATCTTGATTTTAACATCTCCGGCTGTAAGTTTATAAATAAATGTACCGGCTCAAACAGCGGAAAATTTACAGGTATCGATGCTTATAACTCATCTGTTTCGGTTACCGATGCCACTTTAAACGGCAACAATGTTACAGGCGAATTTACAGGATTGTACAGGGGGATATATTTTGATGCTGCCCGTGCTAATGTTAGCTTATCAGCCGTCAACCTTCAATTTATAAACAACCGTACCGGCATTTATGCCTCGGCTGCCGATAACCTTTATATCGTTAAAAACACTTTTAATGTTCCTGCCCTTGCCGAACGTTCGGGCCTCTACCTCGATAACTGCCCCAGAGGCTATACTATTGAAGAAAACAAATTTATTTCCGATAACCCGCCTGCCGAAAATTCACCCAATTATTACGGTATTGTTGTTAACAATTCGCTTGAAGAAGAAAAAACAATTTACAACAACTATTTCGAAAACCTCTATTATGCCGCTCAGGCGCAATACGTGAACCGCAATGCCGGCACACCCGAAACGGGGCTGCTGTTTAAGTGCAACGACTTCCGTACCAATATTTATGATATTACCGTGCTCGACCCAAAAAAATCGGTTTACAGCCCCGAAGGTATCAGGTTCCAGCAGGGACATGAAGATGATGGAAGTGAACCTATTGAGTTCTGTGGTGCCAACAACACCTTTACCCTCGAGGAAAAATACCCGGGCGACGGTGGCTTTAAACCCCATCAATACGACCTTTACAACAGCCTTAACACTTTCCTTTACTGGTATCCGTATGGAATTAATACAGATATTGATAAGAAGACACAACCTACCCTTTACACCACGGCCACGGTTATTACCAATAAAATAAACCAAACCGAATACTTAAAAGATGATTACTGCCCGTCGCACCTCGATAACGGCGGCGGTACCGGTGGTAGCGGCGTGGCCGAAAATAAGGCACTGCTTACCTATTACCATAGCCAAGCCGACAGCCTCGGCAACCTGATAGCATTGCTTACCGACGGGGGCAACACCGCTTCAACCCTTTCGGCCGTGAACAATGCCCAGGCGGGCGATGGGTTGCAGGTGCGCGATATGCTGTTGCAAAAGTCGCCTTACCTGAGCGACACCGTTTTAACGGCCGTGGCAAAAAACGAACAGGCACTAACGGCTGCCATGGTACGCGATGTGCTGGTGCAAAACCCGCGAGCAGCCAAGATGCTGAAAACAGGATATATCCTCGACCACCGTACCGACACCCTTACCGCTTACATGCGGGCACAAGTTAACGCCGGACGCGACACCCTCGGAGCATTGGAATTATTGCGCATGCAGCAGGCCGCTTACCTGCAAAAACAAACCGAAGTGTTTAACAAGCTTTACCTGTTTTATACCTCCGATACTTCGGTGGCAAATCCTGCCGACAGTTTACTCATGCTTTACAACTTTGCAGGCGGACTGTTCAACGATTATCGCGAAGCCATGCAATACCTGAACCTTGCTGATACCGCGGCTGCCGACAGTGTGATGAGCAGTGTTGCTGCCGGTTATATGCTTGATGCCGAACAGCTGCAGCAACACAACCACCTGCAAACCCTTTTCACGGTTTGGAAAAGCATGACGCGCGACAGCTTGTGGCTGCCCGACAGCAGCTACATTACCACCTTAACGGCAATTGCCGACTACGGCAGCGGCATACCGGCGGTATATGCACGCAACATACTGCTGCAAATGGAAGCTTACAGCTATACCGAACCTTACCTGACGGTGGACACTACACAATTAAAAGATGCAACCAATGATAATAACGGCGAAAATTTAACCGCGCTGTTTAAAAACAGTTGCAGCCTGAAACTCTTCCCCAACCCGGCCGG
>QMPP01000175.1 GCA_003650425.1 Bacteroidota bacterium
CTCTATTACTTGTTCAAATGTGATGGATTGTTTCATTGGACTTGTGTTTATGTTTCTGCGAAAATAATCATTCTCCTGTGTGTCTTTATTCCGTCATGGATGTTTCATCTAACTAATTTTCTTTTTCAATGGTATATTTTTGTATAACCATCACAACCATGATAATAAAGGCAAAGGACATGCCGAGTGTTGCCGAATATCCCATGTGATAATATTCAAAGGCTTGTTTGTAGATATATAACATGGCAGATAAGCTGCTATTCAAAGGCCCGCCACCCGTCATAATATAAGGTTCGATAAATAGGCTAAATCCCCCGAGAGTTGACAAAATGGTTACCATAAAAATAGTAGGATTAATGGCCGGCATTGTAATATACCAAAACTTTTGCCACGCGCTTGCGCCTTCAATATCAGCGGCCTCATAGTACATTTTTGGTACTGTTTGTAAACCTATTAAAAATAAAATTACGTACAAACCCACATTTTTCCATGTAGCCATCAATGCTATTGATATCATGGAAAGATTTGGATTAGATAACCAACCCACTTTTCCCGCACCAATATCCACAAGCATTTTGTTTAAAAGACCAGAATCGAATGAATAGATCTGCTGCCATAGCATGGCGACAACAACACCGGAAATAACCACGGGTAGAAAAAAAACAGCTCTGAAAAATCCCCGCATAAATATTTTTTCGTTCAAAAAATAGGCTAAGGCAAGGGCAACAATAATTTGCAAAGGAATGTGGACGAGTAAAAAGATAAGGGTGTTAATAAGTGATTTCCAGAAAAGATGGTCTTGAAAAAGCCGGACAAAATTATCAAAGCCTACATATTCCATTGGCGAAATGATATTCCATTTATGGACGGTAAGTACGAGAGAGAAAATAACAGGGAAAGCAACAAAGAGGGTTAAATGAAGCAGGTATGGCGAAACCATCAGATATGGTAAACTTTTGGTTTTTAAATGCTTTAATTTTATCATCTTGTTTATTTTGCTCTAAGTAATACGTTTACGGATTTTTCAGCATCTTTAATAGCTTGTTCCGGGCTTTTTAAATTGTACAATACGCAACTTTCGTATTGCTGCGAAATACTTTCCAAAACTTCGTTTATCACTTCGCAGTTATCAATGCCTTTTACATATTTTGCCTGATGAGCAAACACCTTAAGTTCAGGATTATCATTAAAAAACTCCCTAAAAGTGGCAGCTGTATCTATTCCATATCTTCTTGGCAGTTGATTTGTTAATGCTAACAGTAAAGAATCCCCATGGATATCTACCATCGTTTTAATAAATTCAAAAGCCAATTGCGGATTTCGGCAGGTGTTGAAAATCACAATTGATTTAGGATCGCAATAGGTATAGATTGGTCCTTTGTGATTGTCAGGTACAGGGATGTTTGTAAAATTAAATTTTAAGGATTTCGGTTTAAATCTTTGAAGGTATTTAATCTCCCATGGTCCTGTAAATTTGGCAAACACCTTTTGACTAATAAATTTGTCTTGTGTAGAACCCTGTTGGTCTTTCGTGAAATAGTTGTTTTTGTAGATGTTTTGTAAAAATCGAAATACTTCAACAGCATACTTATTATTAAAAGCTGCCCTGTTATTTTTAATTAAAGGCAGCCCGTTTGAGGCAGCGATGTATAACGGATAAAAATTGAACAGTCTTTCATACCATATCGGTTTTGCCGAAGTAATCCCAATCCACTGATCAATATAACCATCACCATTGTTATCTTTTTTAATTTCTTTTGCTGCTGCAAGAAATTTACCATAGGTTAGGGGGGCGTTATCAATGTTCAAGTCGCTTTTTATCGATTGGTTATACAACGTCATGATGGGGTTTATCTTCCACGGCACTTGATAAATATGACCGTCAGCTGATGTAATTTCTTGTAGGGTCGCACTATCGCATCTTGATTGTATAAATTTATTGAAACCGGCCAATGTATCAAGCGGTATCAAAACATGCGATTTTGCATAGAATTCAACCGAACCCTGCCACATATTGGAATAGATATCCCAAGTGGTTTTTGCTACAACGGCTGCAAGTACAATTTCTTCGCTTGATTGACCCGCCGGAACAGGCTGATAGTGAATTTTTTTATTTGGATATAATTGATTCCATTGAGCAACCATTTTTTTTGAAAATAGAATTTCACTATTGTTATTCGATGACCAATAACTGAGGTTAAACCCGTTAGTATGCTTTTTATTTGAACAAGAGAGCAATACAATCAGGGAAAGAAAGAGCATGTACTTAACTGTTTTCAAAGTATTCTGGTAGTGTTTGTTTAAGCAGTAATTAATTTTAAAAGGAAATAGAAAAAAAGGGTATTGGAACATAAAACTAATTTTATATAAAAAAGATTACAGATCAAATACCCTTTTTAAAATCTAACGGGTTATCAAGGTTTCTCAAGATTATAAATAGAAGAAACTTCAGAAGGAGTTAATACCCTGTTGTATAACCTAATATCATCAAGTTTGCCGATGAAGAAACCACCCCATGCAGCAGGAATAATATGATCAACATCGTAATTATCTGCGGTGGCGGCATAAACACTTGCGCCACAACCGATTGCTAAATCCTGACCGGCATCTACCGATACTAAATTACCCACAACATCAGTATATTGTTGGGTTTGTTCCCCATTAATATAAAAGGTCATTTCGCCTGATTTGTAAGTTACGGCAAGATTATACCAGGTAAGAGTATCCAATGGAGGATCGGTATCTTTGTCATAAATACTGCTATCGGTAGCTACTGTAAAGAAAGCTTTGTTAACCGATTGCAGTTGAAATTTGTAACCATTCCACGATTGCAATCCCATAAAACGGTTGTTTTCGCTAATCACATCTGCATTAACCCATATAGAGATGGAAATTTGCTGTGGGTTGATAGCCGAGGTATAAGGAATATCAATAAATCCTCCTTTATCAAAGTGGTAGGCACTATTTTCATTTCCAAATCTATCCGTTGTAAGTTCAGGTGTGCCGCCACCAAAAGCTGCATCACCAGCTTTAACAGTACCATCGTTACCGTTTCCTGTAAAATCGGTGGCATCGCCGTTAAACAACCATTGTGCAACAAGTCCATCGGTGGAAACGTTCAGAATTTTTTTATTTTCAAAAACGGTTTTGGCTGCATCAAGATTTGCTTTTGCAGCATCAATTACACTTTGAATGGCGGTTGCATCGGCAGCTACAACTTTTGCTGCATCAATTGCCGTTTGAAAAGTTTCTTTAGACCCAACTTCGTAATAACCGACGGATGTTCCTTCTACTGCGGAGGCAATAAGAGTTTCGGATTGTGTAATTAAAGCATTTAGGGCGGTATTATCGCCGGGAGCTTCTGTTGTTGTTTTTTCACATCCGCTTACATAGATGCTTAGTGCTGCAATAAATGCAAAAAGCACTAAAAAATTCATTGTTTTTTTCATCATAAAAAATTTAAGGTTAATAATTAATAATATTAAGACATTTGTTGTTTAATATCCAGGATTTTGTTTTATGTTACTATTGGTTTCTATTTCCGATTGCGGAATGGGAAACACCTTGTTAATATCGTAGTTAAAGTTTCTTTTATTCCCAAGTGCATGGTTAGCGTATTCTTTTCCATATCGAATAATATCAAAGTAACGCATACATTCAAAACCGAGTTCCACACGCCTTTCGTGGCGGATAGCTGTTCGTAATTCTGCCTGATTGGTAGTTGTTACGTCGGGCAATAGTCCTTGTGGAATCGTGTCGTAATTGGATAGTGCGGCATCATACAGATAGCTCTCTCTTGCTCTTTTTCGCACCTTATTTAAAGGGATAAGTGCTTCTGCACAGTTTCCCATTTCGCATAAAGCTTCAGCCTTAATAAGCAAGACTTCTGCATAACGAATGACCGTGAAATTAAGATCGGCATCCCCTTTAGTATTTGCTGGTATTTCTGATAAAGGTTGAAGTGTTTTTTTCTGACTATAACCGGTAGATGACCAGCTGGTATCGTAAAGAACTCCATCAAACCAAAGGGAACCTTTTCTTCCAAGCGTATAGTCGAGGCGAGGATCATAAACACTATCAGTCGTCATTTCAAATTCATCGACAAAATTTTGAGTGGGTTCATCAAAACCATACCCGTTTTGTGCACGTGGTGCAAGCCATTGATTGAGTCTGCTTCCTTGAACAGGACTCTGTCCTGATAAGTGCTGTACCTGAAAAATTTCTTCCTTATTATTATCATAATTTACATCAAAGTTGTGTTGATAAACGGGCATTAGTGAGTAGCCGTAGATGGCAACCTCTTCGGCAGCAGAAGCGGCGTCAGACCATTTTTTTTCAAATAGATAGGTTTTTGCCAGTAAAGCTTTAGCCGCACCCGGGGTTGCTCTGCCCAATTCTCCGGATGGATATACACTTGGGTTTTGTTGCACGGCAGTTTCCATAAAATTTCCGGCTGTGATAAAATCAGATTCAACCTGTGCATATACAGTCTGCTGCAATACATTTGGCACTTGCATATCTTCAGGCAATAAAGGCTTTGTAATAAGCGGTATATTTCCAAATATGTTCGCCAGCTCAAAGTAATATAAACCTCTCAGAAACAAAGCCTCACCAAGTATTCTGTTTTTAAGTGCTTCGTCCATGTTAATATCGGGAACACGCTCTAATACCAAATTGCAGCGTGAAATGCCTTCATAATAAATTTTCCATATTGTTTGTAAGTTTCCATTATCGGTAAAGATTTGAAAATCATCAATCAAACCGATGTCGGCCTGGTCGCCGGGAAAGCCACCTTTTGCAGCATCGTCTGAAACCACATCGGTAACAACCCATAAGCGGTTGTTTGAATTAGAAAACGAAAGTGGTTCATAACAGGCATTAATGGCAAGTTTTGCATGTTCTTCGGTTTTAAAAAATTCAGAACTTGGGTAGGGTCCAAGGGGTTGTTCGTCAAGAATTTTTTTACACGAAGTTGTTAACGAAAAGATTGCTATTGTAATTAAAATATATTTTTTCATATCATTTTTCTTAAAAACTCATGTTTAAACCTATTGTGAAAACTTGTGCCATTGGATACGTTCCCCAATCAATATTTTTAGCCAAATCACCTTCGCCTGTAGAATTGTTACTTGTTTGCATTTCGGGGTCAAGGCCGGGATATTTAGTGAAGGTAAACAAGTTTTGTGTGCTACAGTATACTCTAAATGTCTTTATTTTATTGTTGTGCTTACCAATATGATTAAAGGTGTAACCGAGGGTAATATTTTTTAAACGGATGTACGATCCGTCAAAGAGAAAGCGTGTTGACGGTTTTTTATTGTTGGTAGCTCCACTCCACGAAACACGGGGTTGTGTGTTGCTGGTGCCGGATCCTGTCCATCGATTGTCATAAACCCTTTGCGTAATATTGAATGCTCTGTAAAATCCTTCAATATCTTGTGCTGCCTGCCAATAAATTTCATTGCCGTAAACGCCTTGTACAAAAAAATTAAAATCCCAATTTTTATAATTCAATCCCAAATTAAGTCATGCTGTAAAATCCGGAATCGGGCTGCCTACATGCGTTCTGTCATGGGAGTCGATTATACCATCTGGCACCCCTTGGGGTCCGCTAATATCTTTGTATTTAACATCTCCGGGTTTTATGTTATTCCCTTGAAATGCATGTGTAAAAATATCTGTTTCATCCTGAAAAACACCTTCCATCTCGTACAAATAAAACGAGCCAATCGGGTAACCTTTCTCGGTAAGTGTGGCATAAACGCCATTGTCTATTCTACCTGCGGGTATTGGAGTGTCTTGATAAAGAGAAAGAACCTTATTAGTAACATGTGAGGCTACAAGTCCAAGGTTAAACTTAAGTTGCCCGATTGTGTTTTTGTAGTTTGCCTCCATTTCAATACCGCTATTTCTTATTTTTCCGGCATTGATGTAGGGAGGTGTTGCACTTCCGCTGCTTGGGGGTAGAGGCGCACGTACAAGTACATCGTTGGTAAGCTTATTATAATA
>QMPP01000176.1 GCA_003650425.1 Bacteroidota bacterium
CCCGCCTACAATATCAACCTGAAGGTATTCAATATGCTTCAAAAAAGCATTACCGGTTGGCCGGGAGGTAAACCCGATGCTGATGACTCACAACGTCCTGAACGAGCCAAACCTTATCCCAAACGGGTACTGGTTTTTAGTCCGCACCCTGCCGATGATATGCTGGCGATGGGAGGAACCATAAACCGATTGGTCGAACAAGGACATGAGGTTTTCATGGCTTATCAAACATCCGGAAACATCGCCGTGGATAATGACATGGTTTCTAAATACCTCTATTTTGCCGGGAATATTGCCGCTGATTTTAATATAGATATTGAAAAGGTTCAGAAAGAATTGCGGGAGAAAAAATCGGGCGACATTGATGGTTCGGAGACACACCGTTTAAAAACTTTTATTCGTCAGGCGGAGGCTATCTCGGCTTGTCATTTTCTTGGTATCGATAATAATCATATCCGATTTTTAAATATGCCATTTTACGAAACGGGAACCATTAAAAAAGCCTCGCTTACTGGCGATGATGTTGATAGAGTGGTTAAAACCATGCGTGATATCGAACCTCATCAAATTTATCTCGCGGGCGACTTGACCGACCCTCACGGTACGCATCGTAAATGTTTCGATAGTATTGTGCAGGCTTTCGATGTGGTGAGCGATGATGGCTGGGTTAACGATTGCCGTGCCTGGATGTATCACGGTACATGGAAAGAGTGGGCAGTAGCCGAGGTAGATATGGCTGTGCCGGTAAGTCCTGAAGAGTTGCGTAAGAAACGAGCCGCGATATTCAGGCACTCGAGTCAAAAAGAGGTTGTGTTCCCGGGTTTTGATGATATTGAAATCTGGCGGTTTGCCATCGAGCGTAATCGTGAAACCGCGAAAAAATACGACAAACTGGGAATGGCTGAATATGAAGCCATAGAGCTGTTTGTTGAATACCGTTTTTACCGAAGCAAGTGATGTAAAAGAGGATTTTTTTTGGTTAATAATGATGAAACCCACTCTCCATTTAAAATGGCTGGGTGGGTTTTTTATAACCCGTTTATCAGCCTTTTGAATTTGCTGACGGTTTTAACTAAAATTATTGAACAGTGTGCGTGGCGGGCCAGTTGGAAGGGTAGTGACTGTTCGAACTTGTTTTCGTTTCCAAGTTGCTCGGTACCAACAATAAGCACATCCAGCGTTTTGGATTGTGCGATTAAATCCTCTAACGGGTTGTTGCTAACGCTAACATTAATCTCGTAAAGTGCCGGCGAATTATAAGTTTCTAAACTCTCGATCATCATTTTGTCAATTTTAGCCTTTTGCCTTTTGTTGTATTTTTCGGGCAGAAAGGCTTTCATGATGACCTTGGCTCCATGCTTTTCGGCAACAGCCGTGGCACAAACGAGCATGAGATTTAAGTTGGCCGCATCGTGAACATAAACTCCGATTTTTTTCGGTTTGAAATTTTCACTTCTGATTTTCAAGTTCAAAACAATAACATCAGTATAACTGTTTTTAAGCACTTTGATAAGGATTCCCGGCTTGCCGTCAAGTTGAGGTTTTGGAAACCCCATGATGATAAGATGGCTCTTTAGCTCTTCGGCAGCATCAATAATACCCATGGCCACATCACGCGAAGCTCTTACAACAGGTTGTATTTTTATGTTCTTATCTTTAGCCATCGTTACGCTGCGCTTGATAATTTCAAGGGTCTCGCCTGCTTCCGAAAGGGCTTCGTAAAAATCGATATTCGAAGGAACATTTTTAATGGCAAGCACCACCACTTCACCACCCTTTTTAGCCAGCAGGGTATCCGAAAACATTAACAATGACTTTTGTGTTTCCGGGTTCGACATGGTAACAATAACTTTGTTGGTACTAAATAGCGAAAATTTCTTTTTGTCCTCCAATATAATATTTAACCCGGCTTTGCCCTTTTTCTCTCTTTTTCTGGAATAGAAAAAATAGATGGCCGCACCCACCAGGGCCAACTGCTGTCCAAATGCCAGCGAAACGATGCCAAGGCTCATTAAAAGGCCAAGGTTGATAATAAGGGTAGCATGGGGTAAATAGTGTTTCCATTTGGCTTTTGGCTTTACTGCCGGATTGTCGCGGTAGATTTTCCACAGAGCCAGCGAAACCGGCAAAAGTGAAATAATCAGGCTGAAGTTGGCCGCTTTGGCAATAAAGTTTACATCGAACGAAAGTAAAAGTAGCGCTACCAACCCTGCTCCAATTAACAAGGCCATTTTGGGTTGTTTGGTTTTGCTATCGAGTTTTCCTAGTGAGTCAGGAAAAAATTTGTCTTTTCCCATGGCGTAAGTCTGTCGGCTTTGCGAAACCAGCGTGCTGCTTAATGCGCCCAGCGAGGCCAAAATACCACCTATTGATATTATCACCCATCCTTTTCCTGACAGTACTTTATTGGCTACCAGCACTAGTGGAGCCTGACTCTCCGAGAGCTCTTTCCAGGGAATGGTCATGATGGCGGCAATGGCAACCAGCAAGTTAAGAGCAATACTTATCAACATCGAAATTTTCATCGCTTTGGGGATGGTTTTTTCCGGCTCAATGATTTCGTCGGCATTATTGGCAATTAGCTGAAAGCCAAAAAAGGAGATATAAATAATGGAGATGGCTCCGAAGGTTCCCCCAAATCCTTTGGGAAAAACAGGCTTGGCAATGTCGGGGTTCAAATGGAAAAAGGAAACCGTTATCAGAAATGCCAGGATAATTACATTACCCCAGATAACCCAGTTTTGCAGATTGAATTTCCTGTTCTTTGAAGGCATCAGATTGAGTGCTGCCAGCAACAGCGTAATTCCTGCCGCTATTAATCGGATTTCAAAAGGGGTGAGCTTAATGCCTGTGAGAGCCACACTGTACTCTGCAAAACCAATGGCGTAAATACCACTGGCAAAAAGGCTGCCCAGTGCCAAAAACCAACCGGTTGTAAAACCGCCAATACTCCCCAAAGCATCGTAAGCATAAGTGTAACCACCGCCCGACCGGGGGATAACTCGTGCCAGCTCGGCGTACAAAAGGGTAGTGGCATAAGCCAACAGGCCACATAGTAAATAGGATAGAATGAGCGAAGGACCCGCCGTTTTAGCGGCTTCGCCAATCAAAACATAAATGCCTGCTCCCATTAAAGCACCTACCCCAATCGTGGTAGCGCCAAACAGCCCGATGGTTCGATTAAATTGCTGACGTTTTATTTTTTTGTAAAAAAGAGTTTGAATATCTAATGCCATCGTGTTGTACTTTTAGACAAAGATAAAATTTTTCACGGTTGTTTGTCGTCAAAAAAGAATCCGACAATGTTAACTTGTTAAAAATTAATTTATTATTCTGTATTCTTGTTAGTAATTCCAAATTACTATCTTGGTGTTTGAACCGAATTACTACCTTTGTTTTTTATTCAAAAACAATTAATGTTTAAAAAAATTCTTGGAACGGCAGGCGCACGGTTGATAAATGCAGTAGTTACTTTCGTGGTACTATTCGTTATTACCCATAATTTGGGTCGTGAGGGTATGGGTACTATCGGGTTAATTCTGCTTGATATTAATATTATTCAGCTATTCATCGATTTGTTTGCCGGCAGTGCCCTTATCTACATGGCATCGCGGACATCAATGGCCAATTTAATGATTATATCTTACAGCTGGATTATTGTCGCCATTGTTGGCTTTGCTTTTTTATTTGGTTTAATGGGGTTCGCTTTTCCTGAATTGTATCATACGGTTGTTCCGGCCGGATACGAAATGCATATACTTACCCTTGCCACCATAAGTGCTTATATGCTTACACATTATAATCTGTTGCTGGGTAAAGAAAGGATTAAAATCTATAACATTATATCTTCGGTGCAAACTTTGTTAATATTATTGGTTTTTGTTGTAATGATTTATGTTAAAAAAGAGAAAACAGTAGGGTCTTATGTTATGGCTTTATACACTTCGTATTCTTTTGGCGTGGCGGCAAGTTTAATAGCGGTACTGCGGAGTGAAAAAAAAATGTCTGTTTACTCGCTTGGTAAAGTTGTGAGGGAGGTTTTTCATTTTGGTTTTGTGACCTCTGTTGCCAATATTCTTTTTATTGGAAATAAACGGATTGGATATTATCTGGTTCGGTATTTTACCGGACTTTCTTCGTTGGGTGTATTAACAGCCGGCACACAGCTTACCGAGGGTTTGAAACTGATTGGACAAAGTATTTCGGTGGTGCAATTTTCAAAACTGGCGAACACCACGGATACTGTTTATGCAAAACAAATTACAATTAAGCTTTTAAAAGTATCGGTTGTGCTAACACTGATGGGGCTAATAGTTATGCTGGTGCTTCCTGTATCGGTGTACGGGTGGGTTTTTGGGGCAGAGTTTGTCAGTGTGAAACCTGTTATCTTGCTGTTGGCACCCGGGGTGCTGGCCTTGGCAGCTAATGCGGTTTTTGCTCACTTTTTTAGTGGAATGGGAAACCCTAAAATTAACCTTTACGCCAACATTGTGGGGTTTTCGATAGTGCTCATCCTGGCTGTAATTTTTGTGCCCATGTATGGATTTCTCGGCGCTGCCGGAGCCGTTTCAGTAAGCTATTTAGTGGTAATGATTTATTACTGTTACCGTTTTAAAAAGCAAACAGGAATCAAAATTAGTGCACTCTTGCCGAAATGGTCAGATGTAGTTGAGGCTAAAAATGCGCTCCTCGGTCTTCTCTCAAAATCTTCCAACTGACTTGCCTAACGAAAATCTATTACTGTAATTAAATACAAATTGGCTTTACCGTTGTTGATACCGTTGTTCTTTCTCAACTTCTCAACTTCTCAACTTCTCAACTTCTCAACTTCTCACCTTCACAGCTTCACCCACTCACCATTTCACCATTTCACAGTTTCACCATTTCACCATTTCACAGTTTCACCATTTCACCATTTCACAACTTCACAGTTTCACAACTTCACAGTTTCACTATTTCACCTCTTCCCAGCCTAAAACCTGTAGGCCAACGAAATCAATACTGACTGACTGGATAGTCCCCAGGCAAAACCGATGGTTTTTGTTGTTTGTTCATCCGAAGAATCTAAATATTGTACCCTTTTCGAGTAATGATATCTAAAATAAGGTAGCATTTCGAAACCTATTACAACGTGTTGTTTAATAACATAGTTAAAACCAAGCACCAGATTTAAACCCGGTGAATGATTGGTTTGCTTAAGGGAGACATTTCGAGTGCTATAGTTCCCATTTTCAATGTCCGTTGTTGAATGCGAAAATTGGTAGGATATATCACCACCATACCGGAATTCAAAATTGTTGGTAATCGCTTTGCGGTATTCCCTTCCAAATTCAACTCCAAACCCTAAATTTGAGTTGTTTCCTGTAAGACTATCAGCTGTTTGCTCAGATTTGTTATTGCCTGCGAAAAGCGTTGTAAAACGCCACATCGCATGGTTGGTTCCTGTTTTATAGGTTATCCCGAAATTATCGAAATTGTAAAACACCAATCCAACCTCTTTTTGTTTGCTCACCTCTTGCGACATGACCAGATTCGACATAAAAACGGCAGTTAAAACTAAAAGTAATTTTTTCATTTTGATAGATGTTTAATTATTAATTTGAAATTAGGCGATGAACGTTCGGTTTGGAAATTAACAACTATTGTGCCGAAAGCTTGTGGAATAATTTAATTTCCTAAGCACCAATGTTGAAATACCAATGTTGAAGCACCAAATTTCAAGCACCAAATCTCAAACAATTTCAAAATACCAATTTTCAAAAACCAAAACTACCTCGTTCATTGTGTTTTGGTTATTTTTATTTTGTTAATTGGTGCTTATTTGAGATTTATCAGCGTCTGGCCAATACTGCAACCTGTCAGGTTTGCCTCCTCGTGCCTTCGCTGTTAGCTCTTCTCTTTCTTTTGCGCCTTCGCGCCTTCGCGGTTCACGCCCCCTCGCAACTTCTCAACTTCTCA
>QMPP01000177.1 GCA_003650425.1 Bacteroidota bacterium
GCCGCATCAGCAGCAACACTTAAACCGGCATCAGCACCCTGTGCTGCTTGAATTTCAGCAGGAAAATCTCCGCTTTCAAAATCAATAGTAAAGGGGAAAGATGCAATAGGAGTAGCAGAAGGAGGAGGCAAAACTCCGGTAATGGAAAGTTCATAGTTTCCTGAAGAGGAACCAAAACCATAAACTTTAACATACATTACATCACCGGCAGTAAAAGGAATACCACCAATTTCCGACTGCACGCCACAATTATCGTCGTTGTAGTAAGCATAACCAGCGTCACCACAGTCGTTCCAGACCTCAAGTTTGGTATCGAAGTCAGAATTACACAACGAAACGGTTACCGTCATGTTGTCAGCACCGGTAAATGAATACCATTCTTCACCTGAGCTGGCAATTGTGCCAGTAACAGCAGGGTCGTTAATGTTACCATAGGCGATAGCCGTAGAGCAATCATTGGTAACATTTCTGTTACTCGATGGAGCTGTAACGGGCCCGAGGGCGGCTGTTTTTTGCTGTTCTAATGCCTTGTGAAAGGCGGCTTCCTCGGGAGTCATACTCTGATAATCCTGAGAAAAAGCAAAAACAGCGGACATAAGCATAGCAAATGTCAAGAAAAATTTTGTAAAACTTTTCATAATAAACTGAATTTGTTAATAAAAAAATTAATTGATCATAAAATTTCCGTTTAAGAAACATACAACGCTTCTCGTCTCTGACAAGCGTAGGCACAAAAATAATGTAATTATTGTACTTTCAAATAAAAAAATCAAAAATATTTATTAATTTTTTTCATCACTAATGAACAATTCACTTGAAATAACGCATATTTTGGTCGTTATTGACAGCTATCAATCCATCTCGACGTATTATACAAGGTAATAAAATCACCAATATACCTATTTAAAGGCTTAAGTAAATAATTTTTTTCGTACTTTACGTACTCGTTCGTGACAAAAAATTCATCATCAAAAAAAGACAACCAATCAATAAGATGTAACAGAGTGGCAATTTGTTTTAATATTTTTTAATTGAAAAGTTTGTGGATAAGATTTTTTTTCTATTTTTGCACCTCCAAAAACGTAAGCAATAATTAAAAGGACTTAGTAATGTACGCAATAGTTGAAATAGCCGGACAGCAATTTAAGGTTGAACAAGGACAAGAAGTGTTTGTCCACAGGCTGAGTGGTGAAGAAGGTGCTAAAGTTGAATTTGATAAAGTGCTGTTGGTTGACAACGAAGGTTCAATTAAAATAGGTGCTCCTATAGTAGAAGGTGCTAAAATTGATGGTAAAATAGTTTCTCATCTTAGAGGGGACAAAGTATTGGTCTTTAAAAAGAAGAGAAGAAAAGGATACCAAAAGCAGAACGGTCACCGTCAGGACTTAAGTAAAGTTCTCATTGAAAAAATAACTGTTTAATTTATCCGTCAATAGCGGAACTAAAATCAGGAAAAATGGCTCATAAAAAAGGAATGGGTAGTTCGCACAACGGTCGCGAATCAGAAAGTAAAAGATTAGGTGTTAAAATTTATGGCGGTCAGTTTGCCAAAGCCGGCAACATCATCGTTCGTCAAAGAGGCACCACCCACAGCCCCGGCCTAAATGTTGGCATGGGTAAAGACCACACACTGTTTGCCCTTACCGATGGTGTAGTTGAATATCGTAAAAGAAGAAACGACAAATCATACGTTAGTGTAATGCCTTTCGAGGTTAAGGAAAAAGAAGCTGAAAATAATTAATTGATAGATAGAATTTCTGAATATTAACCCGATTCACTTTGTGTTTCGGGTTTTTTTTTGTTCACGATATCCACAACAAAACTTACCTTTGCAAAAAATACGTTTATTATGCTTTCATTACAATTAATAAGAGATAAAAAAGAGTTTGTGGCAGAGCGCCTATCCATCAAAAATTTTGATGCTGCCAATTTGCTAAACGAAATTACCGCACTTGACAAAACCAGACGAGCCACGCAAAGCGAACTGGATGAGCTGCTATCCAAAGCCAATCAACTCACTAAATCCATCGGACAGCTCTACAAAGCCGGAGCGCGCGATAAAGCAGAAGCAGCTAAAAGCCGCTCGGCTGAACTTAAAGAACAAACCAAAGTGCTGTCGGCTAAACTTTCGGAAACAGTAGAGCTGTTAAATAAAAAGCTGGTCGAATTGCCCAATATACCACACGAATCGGTTCCTGCCGGCCATTCGGATGCCGATAACGAGACCGTTTACGAAGAGGGTGAGATGCCCACGCTTCCTGAAGACGCCTTGCCCCATTGGGAATTGGCTACCAAATATCAAATTATCGATTTTGACCTTGGCAGCAAAGTTACCGGTGCAGGTTTTCCGTTTTACCGCGGACAAGGTGCACGGCTGCAACGCGCTCTTATTAATTTTTTCCTCGATGAAGCCATTGACGCAGGATATCTCGAGTACCAACCTCCCTTACTCATAAATGAAGACTCCGGTTTTGGAACCGGCCAGTTGCCAGACAAAGAGGGACAGATGTACTTTGCAAACGAGGACAACCTTTATTTAATCCCAACGGCAGAGGTTCCCATCACCAATATTTACCGTAATGTAATTTTAAAAGAGACCGACTTCCCCATCAAAAATGTTGCCTACTCCAACTGTTTCAGGCGCGAAGCCGGTTCGTACGGTAAAGATGTTCGCGGGTTAAACCGGTTACATCAATTCGATAAAGTAGAAATTGTTCAGATAGAACATCCTGATAACTCGTACGCCACCCTCGAAACCATGAAAGAGTACGTAGCTAACCTGTTGCGTAAACTGGAACTCCCTTTTAGAATTTTACGTTTATGTGGCGGCGACCTGAGTTTTACCTCAGCACTTACCTTTGATTTTGAAACTTATTCAGGAGCACAAAAAAGATGGCTCGAAGTTAGTTCGGTATCCAATTTCGAAAGCTATCAGGCCAATCGTATGAAATTGCGTTTTAAGGACAAAAATGGAAAAATGCAACTGGCACACACCTTGAATGGTAGTGCGTTGGCACTTCCACGAATAGTAGCCTCGTTGCTGGAAAATAATCAAACACCCGAAGGCATCAAAATACCAAAAGCGTTACAACGCTACACGGGATTTGATCTTATTAAATAGATGCTTTGTTAATCATTCGCCGAAATATCGTACTGTTATTATTGCTGGTGGGAATAATTTTACCTTCGGCAAGAATAGTGGCTCAGAATAAACCTGTTTCCATACAGCAGAACGGTTCTTCGTTGCAGCTTAAAACACCATCGAGGGAAAACCTTGCGCGATCTTACTACTACAAAGGCAATTACGAGAAAGCAGCACAACTGTATAGCGAACTATACAATAAGGAAAAAAGATATCTCTTCTACACATACTATTATAACAGTCTTGTTAATTTAAAAAGTTACAAAGAGGCAGAAAAACTGTGTAAAAAGCAACTTAAAATCTCTTCCCACAACGTACGCTACGTTATCGATCTGTCTTATATCTACTCATTGGAAGGTCTGACAAAGAAGTCGAACAGAATAATTAACAAACTAGTTGAAGATTTACCCAACAATCGTAACCTCGTGGTAAATATTGCCAACAATTTGCAATCGAAAGGTTTTGTGGATGCTGCGCTGGAGGTGTACAAAAGAGCCAGGAATAATAATATTGGCAACTATCGTTACAACATGGAAATTGCCTCGGCATACCGGTACACGGGCAACTACGACAAAATGTTTGATGCATTAATAAACCAGCTTGATGAAAATCGCAACGACCTGAAACGAATTGAAAGTAACATCCAAAATCTGCTGGTGATGGATGTTGATAACAACCTATCGAAAACCTTTAAAGAAAAGATTTTAACCAAAGCACAAGCCGACCCCAACAACATGCAATATGCCGAGTTGCTGATGTGGTACTCGCTACAAACAAAAGACTTTACCATGGCTCTTCGGCAGGCTAAGTCAATAGACAGGAGGTTTAGGGATAAAGAAGAATCAGTTTATCAGGTAGGGACGATAGCCTATTCAAACAGAAAGTACAAAGTTGCTTCCGAAGCTTTTGAATACCTATTAAAAAAGAAAAGTGATAATTCGTATTATGCCGATAGCTACGATGGGTATTTTTCGTCGAAAATAAAACTGGCAGAGGAAAACCCCAACAGCGATGCTGATACCTGGGCTGAGTTGAACAAAATAGGAACCCATGCAATTGAAAAGTTAGGAATCAACCGGGGCACAACCAATATTGTAAAAAATCTGGCTGATATAAAAGCTTTTAAGCTGAATCAAAATAGCGAAGCCGAAAACCTGCTCAACCAAGCCATTATTATCCCCATGTCGGTTGAAAGTAAAGCCGTTTTAAAAATGGAACTGGCCGACATATTAGCCTTTTCCGGCAAATTCTGGGATGCATCACTGCTCTATTCGCAAGTTGAGCACGCATTGAAAAATAACCCTTTGGCTTACGAAGCCAAATTTCGCAACGCGCGTATTTTTTATTACAAAGGAGAATTTGAATGGGCCAAAACACGCCTTGACATTTTAAAAGGAGCCACCTCCAAATTTATTGCCAACGATGCCCTGGAGCTGTCACTATTTATTAAAGATATGCTTGAGGAAGACACCCTCGGCTTTACCTTACGGCTGTTTGCTGCTGCCGACCAATATGCTTTTCAGCAAAAATATGATTCGACACTCATTTTTTTATCAAAAGTATCCACGTCGGTTTCCAACACTATCGCCAGCGAATTTAAACTTTACAAAGAGGCATCCATCTACGAAAAATTGAAAAAATACAACACAGCGGATTCACTCTACACAGCACTTTTTACTCAGTTTCCTCAAAGTATAAAAGCTGATAATGCTTTGTTTTATAGTGCCGAGATAAATAGAAAGAATCTTTCCGATACGCAAAAAGCCTCCTCGCTCTATTTAAAATTAATGAAAGAATACCCCGAAAGTATTTTTACCACACCCTCGCGCACACTATACCGGAAACTAAATGAAGATAAATAATTACTTCAATTCATAACCCAACAAAATAATGGTTCGACCAAAAAAATATCTCGGGCAACATTTTTTAACCGATAAAAATATCGCTGCTAAAATTGCAGGATGCCTTTCAGGAAAATACCCGGTTGTTTGCGAGTTGGGACCGGGAACCGGAATTCTAACTTCTTCCTTGCTCGAGAGAAATGACATTAGCAAACTCAAACTCATTGAAATTGACAGCGAATCGGTTGACTACCTCGCCACCCATTTTAAGGATGAAAGATTAGAAATTGTGGAATCAGATTTTCTAAAATACGACCTTTCAAACATCAGCACAGAGCCTTTTGCCTTAATCGGGAATTTTCCCTACAACATCTCCAGTCAAATATTTTTCAAGGCACTGGCAAACCGTAATTTAGTGCCTGAAATTGCCGGTATGATTCAAAAAGAGGTGGCCGAAAGGATGACCGCCTCGCCGGGAAACAAAACGTATGGAATACTGAGTGTGCTAATGCAAACATGGTATAATATCGAGTACTGTTTTACCGTAAACGAAAACGTATTTTTTCCCCCACCCAAAGTAAAATCTGCCGTAATTCGTATGACTCGAAACAGTAGTATAAAACTAAAATGTGATGAAAAGAGGCTTATTACCGTGGTTAAGACTGCCTTTAACCAACGGCGTAAAACCATGAGAAATTCGCTAAAAAGCCTCCTGAATGACGAGATAAAACCCAACCCCATTTTCGACCAACGACCTGAGCAGCTATCGGTACAGCAGTTTATTGAGTTGACGAACTTGATTTCCCAATAGATTAATAATACTTTCTGCCCCGTCCTTCAGGGCGGTAAACAATCAATTTTATTTTCAACGGCTTTAGCCGTTAATTGTTTATATTAATTAGTATGCGAAGGTCATACCGAGTGATTTACCACAGCGATA
>QMPP01000178.1 GCA_003650425.1 Bacteroidota bacterium
ATATTTTGCTGCTCAAACCAAAGTACTTGCTTGCGAGCCTGTCGGTGCCGATGATGCTTACCAATCATTTAAAGCAGGAAAAATTATTCCTTCCGAAAATCCCCAAACCATGGCTGACGGACTGCTTACTTCGCTGGGGGTTCTGAATTTTGAGATTATTAAAAACAATGTTGTCGATATAGTAACGGTTTCGGAGGATTCTATCAAACAAGCCATGAAACTAATTTGGGAGCGGATGAAAATTATTGTCGAGCCCTCGTCAGCGGTACCTTTTGCCGCCGTGCTGGAAAACAAAATTGATGTTAAAGGAAAAAAGGTAGGAATTATTCTGTCAGGTGGCAATGTGGATTTGGAACTATTCTTCGGTCTTCTAAAGTCGTCTCCCGACTTAAAGTCGGAGGACGACTAACTAACTTTGTTTATGGATTGTAACGATGAGTAGTTAGTAATCATTTGGTAATCATAGTGAACCGGGCAAAATAGTTCCTCTCCCGTCCTTCAGGTCGGGACAACGAGGATGCTGCTAATTTCCCACGCACATCCCTTGATACAATTTTTTCTTCCTAACGTCAGAAAAAACCACTCGGGATGACCATTACCGGATTTAGCTCGCGGATTGCAACCGTGAACGAGATAATAATGTCATAATACTATCATAATAAGTCACCCGTACTTTCAACATTAAACACTTAAAGCTATGAAATATCTTACTTTATTATTGATTGGCATGCTTTCGATTAGTAGTGTCATCGGACAGCAAAACACCTTTTCAAGCGTATTATTTCAATCAAGCAAAGCCATTGAAGGGTATGCTTCGACACCTTCCTATGATAACGGTTATCTCGTAGTTGGAAGTCTGGATTGGGAGAAGGGTTTGATTTTAAAAGTCAATTCGGAAGGTGTTCCTGAATGGAACCATATCCTTTTAGCTACAGAAACACCCTATAATAGTTTAACCTTTAACAATGTTATTACAACATTCGATTCTTCCTATCTGATCGTTGGAAACAGTTATAATTCGACATCGCATAAGCAAATAGGAGCATGTTTGAAGATTAACAGGCAAGGCGATACTCTATGGACCAGAGCCTTTGAAGGAAATAATAATTTATTTCTATATTCTGTTTGTCAGACCGGTGATTCGGGGTATGTTGTTACGGGAAATACCAATGTTTGGCAAAACACCTCAATTGATAAATTATTTGTCGCCAAGCTATCCAAAAACGGAGCCTTACTTTGGGCAAAAGAATACACATCGGGAAATTATTATACTGGTTATTCTATCAAAGAAATCAACGATTCAAACCTTCTTGTTACAGGCTACTCTTCAGGATATGATTTTTCTTTCCTGCTTAAACTTACAAACGAAGGCAATGCTGTTTGGGCAAAGCAATATCATTCTGACGCTAGTTATAAAAGGTGTGCAATAAATGATTTTTTGGAAAGAGATAGCGGATTTACTTTATTAGCCAACATCGGTAACGGAAGTTCTCTTATTTTTACTGACAGTATCGGTAATATTTCAGAATATAAAATTTATTCTACCATTTATAACCAGGAAGGAAACCTCAAGATTCACCAAACGAATGATAATGGTTATGTATATGTTAGTGGTGACCGTTACGGTGGCGGCCAATTGATAAAAACAGATTCCGCTGGTAATCTTTCTTTTTCTGACATGATTTTTGACGGGGTGGTTGATGTGGTAGAAACCAGTAGTTTGGAATTTTTCATTACAGCTTCAGGCCCGCTTTTTGCTGTTAAGAACAAGCTTGATTATCCCGGTGAAATTGGTTTTATACAAGTTGATTCTTTAGGGCTTGGAGGAGAATGTACTTATTATCAACCAATACAATCTAAGTATGATACGATCATTTGCGATGCTGAATCATTTACAGCTGCAAACGAAGGGTCGCTAAATAATATTTCAATTGTTATTGACACAATGCTCATTCGCTATAGAGAAGGATGCGTTGACATCGTTGGCGGAGTAAGTGAAAACTCATCAAAAAATAAATTGAAAATTGCTCCTAACCCTTCCGCCGGAATCATCACAGTAACATTAACTGTTGATGAATCCGGTACTTTTATCGTTTACAACAGCCTCGGTCAACAAGTATTAAAGCAACAGCTAAACCGGCATCAAACCGACTTTGATTTATCAAACCAGGAAGCAGGAATTTATTTCTATAAATTTATTGCCGGGGATAAGAGGGTAACAACCGGGAAAATTATTTTTTCAGAGTAGATATTCTTTATAATAAGTTTATCAGTTTGGTTAATGTTAAAATATCTTTATCCAATTCATCGGCAGCGCCTTTAGGAAGAGAGCCAAACCCTTTCATCCGTTTGGAAGTGGTATCGCCGAGCATTTCCCACATCTTCGATTTGCGTGCGTTCAGGATATGGCTCAGGTAGATATTTCTAATTCATTTTTTAACCAGGCACATTATTAATGTCATCGTGTAAATGTTAAACAATATTAAATTAACGATAAACATTAAATAATAATTGAAAAACGTTATAAAATGTATATATTTGTGAAAAAATAATCATTATTGTAATGAAAACAATAAAAATAGCATTGTGTGTGGCAGTCATAGTATTGATTCCCGTTCTATTAGTTAAAATAAGTACCCCCAACAATCTTGCTTTCAAAATAATAATCGGGGTAAGTGTTTTATTGTTTGCCTTAAACATGACGTTAAGGAAATCGCTTAGGTTTAAAAAATATTTCAAAAATAAATTTAACCTATTTACTAACAAATATCATTATCAACAGGTTACTGATGTTTCAAAAGAGTTGATGTTTGAGAAACTTAAAGAAGTGATAAACAATTCAAAATTTAAACTTGTTGATTCGGATGATAAAAGAATGGAGCTTTTGGCTGTTTCAAAAATTTCAATGAGATCGTGGGGTGAGAATATCTATGTTAGCCTTACATCAAAAGAAAAGAACACTGTTATCACATTTTGTTCGGTAACGGTACTTCAGGTTTGTTCCTGGGGTAAAAACGAAAACAATGTTCTGGAGTTGGCCAACAAGCTTGAAGAATCATTTATTATTTAATACTGCCGTGATGTCAATTATTGTAAATTTAGATGTAATGCTGGCAAAGCGAAAGATGAAACTAAAAGAGCTTTCGGAAAGAACCGGTATATCAGCGGTAAACCTGTCAATATTAAAACAAGGAAAAGGTAAAGCCATCCGGTTTTCCACGTTGGAAGTAATCTGCTCGGTGTTGGAATGTCAGCCCGGCGATATTTTGGAATATAAAAAAGATTAAAATGTTTCGATTTTTCATTAATGCGCGGTTTGTGCACCCACAAACTATTGATAGTTTAACACACACCCAAGAAAAAGGAATCAAAAAAGGATATGATATTTATTAGTCGAACCCAAACCAATCCCTTTTTTAACATCGCTGCCGAAGAGTATGTTCTAAAGCATTTTGATGAAGATGTGCTAATGCTGTGGCAGAGCACTCCGGCGGTTATTGTCGGGAAGCATCAAAACATGGTTGCCGAGGTCAATTTGAATTACACCCGGGAAAACAGGATTCCGGTGATTCGACGAGTTTCGGGCGGGGGCACGGTATTCCACGATTTAGGTAACCTGAACTACACGTTAATCAAAACAGAAGCCAATCGCGAACGACTTATCGACTTTAAAAAGTTTTCTGCCCCCGTGATGGAATTTTTACGAACACTAAGCATCCAAGCCGAGTTTGAAGGGAAAAACAACCTTGTCATTAATGGAAAAAAGTTCTCCGGTAATTCGGCTCATGTTTTAAAAAATCGGGTAATGCACCATGGCACACTACTTTTTAACACAAATCTGGAAAATCTTGAAAAAGTAATTCGTCCACCCAAAGCCAACATAGCCGACAAGGCCATCAAATCAGTTAGCGCTACGGTAACCAATATTTCTATGGAGCTTCAATCAACAATAACTTTTGAGGATTTTCGCCAAAGCCTGGCTGCCTTTTTAGTTGATCATTATCAAATAGACAACATTTATCACTTCTCCGAACAAGATATTGCTGAAATCAACAAGCTTGTGGCTGAAAAATATAACACTCCTCAATGGAATTACGGCTATTCACCATACTATGAATTTGAGAACACTTTAGACGGATTTTATCTTTTTATTAAAGTTAAAAAAGGTCTTGTTGAAGCAATAGAGTTAAATGGTTGTGAAAATAGTTTCTCGGGTAGTTTTAAAGGAATAATGCATCGTTATCAAGACATTAACAACATTATTGAAAGGCTGAATGTTAAAGCGGAAACAAAGAAAACATTGTTGCGACTATTTGGTTTTTAAACAGGAGAAAGGATTATTAACCGCTAAGAATTATAACCGCAAGGGGCGCAAGGAATCCGCAAGGTTCGCAAAGAAACCCTTTAGCACATCTTGAAGTAAAAATAATATCTTTGCGCCTTAGCATCATAGAGGTTATTTTTTATAAAATTGTATTTTGAATCAAAGCAAACTCCAGATATTAAAAGCCAACTTTCAGGGAGAAGTTCTCTTTGATGATTCCATACGGCTGATTTATGCTACTGATGCTTCTGCCTACCGTGAAATACCCACGGCGGTTACCTATCCCAAATCGATAAAGGATATTAAAACCCTGATCAACTTTGCCCGTGAAAACAACAGTAGCATTATCCCGCGAACAGCGGGGACTTCTTTGGCTGGACAGGTGGTTGGAAGCGGTATTATTGCCGACGTTTCAAGATACTGGGGAAAAGTGCTTGAAATTAATCAAGAGGAACATTGGGTTAGAGTACAACCGGGCGTGGTTTTAGATGAGCTAAATAAAATACTGGAGCCTCACGAACTTTTCTTCGGTCCCGAGACATCCACCTCCAATAGATGTATGATAGGTGGTATGTTGGGAAACAACGCTTGCGGTTCGCGGTCGTTAATTTATGGCAGCACACGCGACCATACACTGGAGGTGAAAACGGTGCTAAGCGATGGCTCGGAAGCCGTTTTCGGGGAGCTATCCAAAAGGGAGTTTGAAGAAAAGTGCACCCTAACGACCATGGAAGGCGACATCTATCGAAATATTAGAGATATACTCTCCAACACTTTCAACCAAAAAGAGATTGTTAGCCAATACCCTGATTCCAAGCTAAAGCGCCGCAACACAGGTTACGCGTTGGACTTATTGTTGCAAACAGAACCCTTTGCCGGCGACAAGCCTTTTAACTTTTGCAAATTGTTAGCCGGCTCCGAAGGAACACTGGCTTTTACTACCGAGATAAAACTTAATCTTGTTCCGCTTCCTCCAAAACATAAGGGGTTGTTGTGTGTCCATCTTGAAACCATCGAAAAGGCCATCAAAGCCAATTTGATTGCGCTACAGCATCAACCCAGAGCTGTTGAATTGATGGATCACACCATCCTGGAGCTTTCCAAAAAAAATATTGAACAAAACAAAAACCGATTCTTTATAAAAGGTAATCCCGGCGCCATGTTGATTATTGAGCTGGGTGGCCAAAGTTTGAACGATGTAAAGGCACAAGCCGCTGAAATTGAAAGCCATTTCCGTCAAAAAGGGTATGGATATCATTTTCCTTTGATTGACGGAAAAAACATTGCGAAAGTATGGGATTTACGAAAGGCAGGATTGGGAATATTAAATAATATGCCGGGAGATCACAAACCGGCATCTGTAATTGAAGATACAGCGGTTTTGCCTGAGTTGTTGCCCGACTATATCGACGAAATGACTAAAATGCTGAAGCGATACGACACATCCTGTGTTTATTACGCGCACATTGCCACGGGCGAACTGCATCTGCGCCCTGTACTAAATTTAAAAGATCCGATAGATGTTGAACGTTTTCATAATATTGCACTGGCCACGGCTGTTTTAGTAAAAAAATACAGGGGTTCACTAAGTGGC
>QMPP01000179.1 GCA_003650425.1 Bacteroidota bacterium
ACAGTTTGCAATGATAATTTCCCCGACTCAAGTTTTGAAAGATCCAGCAGTTGGTCGATAAGATTTTTAAGCTTGTCAACATTTCGGAGCGACATTTTGAGATTAGTAAGTTCTTGTGTTGACAGTTTAGCACTTTTTGAGTTGATAAAATCAGACAATGGCCCCTTTATGAGCATCAGGGGGGTTCGGAATTCATGTGAAATGTTTGCAAAAAACCTTGATTTTGCTTCATCAAGTTCTTGCAACTTTTCTGATTGTGTTTCGATTTTTACATTTTGTTTTTCAATTTGGGTGTTCTTTGCAGCAAGATCGTTATTTTTTTCTTCAAGAAGCCTATTGGCATTTCTTTTTACAATAAACCTACTGTAAACAATTATTGCCAGGGTAAGGATTAACAGCGAAAGAGCTATCAAAAAGTTCCTGTAAGTTTTTTGTTTGTCCAGTTGTAAATTTTGTAATTCTTTTTCCTTTGTCAAAAGTTTAATCGAATCTTCTTTTTTTTCGGTTTCGTATAACACTTCTGCAGCAGCAATTTTCTTTGAGAATTCTTCATTGTAAATGCTGTCCCTCATATTTGAATATTTCTTAAAATATTTTAATGATTCTTTATAATTGCCTGTGGTTTCATAATATTTAGAAAGGGAACCATAAGAATATGAAATATTGTTTTTATCATCAATTTCGGTGAATAGTTTTAATCCATTTTTTAAGTTTATGAGCGAACTGTCATATTTATTCAGTTCAAGATAAGCCTCTCCAATATTTATCTGGGCAAATGCAAGTGCTGATTTATTGCCAAATTCAATGCTTAAATCCTTTGACCTGTTCAGATATTCAATAGCCTTAACATATTTCGACTGATTCAGGTAATTATAGCCGACACAAAATATTGTTGTAGTAGCATTGTTCAAGTCATTTTTTGCTTCATATATTTCAAGTGCCTTAAAATAATAATCCATGGCTTTTTGGGGCTCCCCCAGGCTTTCGTAAACATTTCCCATATTGGAGTAACAAAGTGCTATCCCAAATTCGTCTTCCTGTTCCAGCCGTATCTTCAATGATTTTTCGTAATAATCCAGTGCTTTGTCAACATTGCCGAGGTTAAAATAAATTATCCCGATATTTCCCAATGTCAAGGCCGCCCCGTTCAGGTTATTGTTTGCTTCTTGAATCTTTAAAGATTTGAAATAATACTCAAGGGCTTTGTCATAGTTGCTTAATGCGCTGTATGCCAGCCCGATATTGTTGATTATTGTTGCTTCCCTTGTGACAAGGCCTAAGTCTTCGTAAATTAAAAATGCTTTCTGGTACCAGTTTAAAGCTTCGGAATAATTTCCCAAATAATAATTTACCGTGCCAATTGTATTTAATGAACCGGCTACTCCCGAACTATCACCAATTATCCTGCATATTATAATTGATTTTTTGCAATTTTCAATCGCGAGATCAAATTTTCCAATGTTTTTGTAAATGACTCCTAAATTATAGTACCCTTGTGATTTTCCTTTATCAAAATTTAATTTTTCCCCTAATACCAATGCTTGTAAGGCATACTTTTCTGCACTCCCGGCATTGGAATAGTTTAATTCATAAGATAGTTTATTAAGAATGTTGACCTTGTTTGTGTCTTCTTTTGAATTCGCAAGAATTGTTTCAAGGCTGTCAATTTTGCTTTCTATTTTATCAGGTTTTTGTTGCTGTATTGCAAGTAGTGGGAAACAAATAACACATAAGAGATAAATAATGATATGTGTTTTTATCTTTTTCAAGATGAGGTAATTTGATTTAATGAAAGGTAAAAGTAAGAATTATTCTGAAGAAAAATTAATGTTATTCTAATTTACAACGTAATATCCCTATTCTTACATCTTGATTTCTCTAACTTACCCCCTGCTTTATTTATTTTATTCCGTGATTTCTGATTTAGAGCTCCTAATGCTTATGTTAATTGAAAAGTATCCACTTTGAGGCATAAATATACATTCATTGCTTACATTCATTGATCTCATTCGTTAGTCATAGCCAAGATTGTGCAGCGTGTAATCTCAACATGTTTACTATCAAAATTATGAGATTACTTCATGCCTTCTAATGACGTTTTTTTTCTACTTTTCGCAGTAGGCTCCGGATTAGCGGTAATGTCAAAGAGAAGTTAAACTTCGCCGGTCTCTTTTTCGGCTGTCTTATACAGCCATTTAGAAGCATAATAAACCAATGGCGCAGAGAGAAATCCTCCAACAACATCAATTAAATAGTGTGCTTTAATATAAACGGTGGCGAACCATAAAAAGATTATGGGAACCAGAATAAACCAGAATGCCTTACGGAGGTATTTCCAGGTTAGAATTAAAAAAACAATCGACATGCCAACATGTGAGCTGGGAAAAGCACCGGTTTGTGTTTCGCCGATACCTTGTGCTATTTTAACCAGTTTACTAAAAAAATAGGCATCCACCGGCTTAGCGTCGGCACCATAAAAATAGAATTGCGGTCCCTTAACAGGAAAGAGAGCAAAGAAAAGGTAGTAGATGATAAAAGAGGTAAAAATGATAAAAATTATCTCCTGCATTTTTGATTTGTTCCAAAAGTAGGCAACAAGACCAATACCAATGGTGAGCAAATAGTAAAAGAAATAACTAAAGTTCATGATTTCGCTAAACCACTTTTGGGGAAAGTGTTTTGAAAATTCTAAACTGGGCTGCATACCCCAAAGGTGTTGCTCGGCAGAAACAAACCACGGATCAAGGTAATCAAATAAAATATTGTTAAGATAACCGGTTTCTTTGTAAAAATAGGTAAGCAGCAAAAGCGGGTACAAGTTTCTGAACAGGTTATAAAGGATGTTGTTGTTTAATTTTGTAGGGTTAATTTGCGACATGGCGATAATAAAAACGACAATAGCCAACCGGACAAAAATATGACTCCATACATCCGTTAAGCTGTTCCATCCAATAGCCATGTATAATAAGGTAACAGCCATGTAGCCAAGGGCAATGATGTCAACCGGAATAAAGGGACGTTTTGTCATTATCATAAAGAAAAAATTAAGCTGCGTTACTATTTGCTTTTAACCGACTTATTCGTTGTAATAACGTTGGATGCGAATAGTTGAAAAACACGTAAAGCGGATGAGGTCGTAAATTACTCAGGCTTTTTACCGATAGTTTTATTAATGCGTTGATAAGCATGGTGGCATTGTAGTTTTTTCCGGCATAAGCATCAGCCTGGTACTCAAATTTGCGCGAAAGCAGGTTCGACAAAATGCCAATGATAAACGATACCGGCGAAAACAAGAATGCAAAGGCTAGCAGCCCCATGTGAAAAGAGGGTTGCTTAGCGCCCAGAGCATACGACAGTTCGGGGCTCGACAGGGCATACCAAAGCAGGGCTACCAAAATACCGGTTTGAACCAGCGACATGATAAGCCCTTTTACAATATGTTTGTTTTTGTTGTGCCCAACTTCGTGTGCCAGCACAGCAACAATCTCTTCGGTTGTTAAATCGTTGATAAGGGTGTCGTAAAGAATAATCCGTTTTTTTGCCCCCAGCCCCGAAAAATAGGCGTTGGCTTTGGTACTTCTTTTTGAGCCGTCAATCACGTAGATGTTGTCCAGTCTGAATCCTGCTTTTTGGGCAAATTGTTCGATGGCTGATTTGAGCTCTCCCTCTTGCAACGGAGTGAGTTTGTTGAAGATGGGCACAAAAATTTGCGTGTAAAACATGGCCATAAAAATCATGAAAAAGCTTAGTCCACCCATCACGATAAGCCAAAACCAAGCACCGGTAGCTGTAAATGCCCATTGAATAAACAGCAAAATGACAGCTCCCAGCAGTCCGCTCATGAGCCATCCTTTTAGTTTGTCGAGAATAAAAGTTTTGGCCGTGGTTTTGTTAAAGCCAAACCGTTCTTCAATAACAAAAGTATCGTAAAGCTGAAAGGGTATGGAGATTAAATCCATGGCAAAGCCCAGGATACCAAAAAACAGCAGGCTTTGCAGGTAAGCATTGGCAGTAATGGCTCTTGCCCAATCATCTATCCAGGCAAAGCCGCCAGCGAATAATACCACCAAAAATACAAACAGACTAAAACTGTCGCTGATAAACGAAAAGCGAATGTTGGTTTTTTGATATTCCAATGAGCGGGTGTACTTCTTCTGATTGTAAATACTTTTAAGCTCTTCGGGTAAAGCAGTTGTCATTCTTTTCAGGTTCAAAAGGCTGAGGCTTTTGCTAAAAAGAAAATCAACTACTACCAGAATTACGATGATCCAAAACAGTATGTGACTCATATTAAATGTATCCTAAAATTTTGTAAACATAATATCCGAGTACCTCGTGGGTCATGCCCTCCCAAATGGTGATGTTAATGGCATACGGGTAAAAAAGGTAATCGAAAGTTATAATGTCGCTATCGCGAAGCAGGTTGGTAGCATAAGCTCTTACAGGAATATCCTCTTTGTTAAAACACCCCATACTTCGTCGCATGTGTAACGAAGAGGTGATGAGCAAACAGCTGTCGGTAACCTGCTTTTCGTTCAGAATCTGGCGGGCATACACCGCGTTTTGGTGCGTGTTGTCGGCCGCAGTATCAACCCAGATGGCACTATCGGGAATACCCATCTTTAGCAAAGCATCATGCATCAGATTTCCCTCTTTTATATCCCGGTAAATAATATTGCCGGCTGATCCTGTAACCAGAATATGCTCTATTTTGCCCTCTTTATACAAAACCATGGCCTGCATCAGACGGTCAACGTTATAGTTAAAGGTAACTTTCGAGAGTAGTGAGTTATACGAAATAGTGTTTCCTCCCAGCACAATACCAACCGGGTAAACTTTTTTAATCTCAGAGCTTTTGGTGCCTGGCCATGCCCAATATCCGGTTACTAATCCTACTAAAAATGAGTTGGTAAAAATAAAAAGTAGTAAGATGGCCGCCGTGAGATAGCGTTTCCTTTTCGCCCGTTTTTTTGCCACGAGTGCCACTACCAGCAGAGCCATCACCCAAATTAACGGTGAAAGTAAAAACGAAATTATTTTTGAAAGGATAAAAAACATCTGTTTATGACATTAGTATGAACCAAAATATTTTCGCAGAAACCACTCCAGCGACAATAAAAACAGGACGAGTGCCAAGATATACCAAATATCGTTAACACCGCGGGTCCGATAGCTATAAACAATACGGGTTTTAACGTTTTGATTTTTTTTAATCATTGCCGGAAGCGAATTCATCTGATTCGGATAAATCATAATGCCCCTGTTTTCCGATGCTAAACGGTACATTAGGCTGTAATCGGCTTGTAGCTTTCTGCTCTCCTCCGAAGTGGTGTTGACAACAAATTCCCCTTTGTCTGAATACTTTTTATCACCTATCCGGGCTTTTGCCGTGTATCGGTAAACACCTGGTTCCAGGTTTTCGAGTGTTAAATTGTAGTACTCTTCAAAGGGAGAAAAGCTATATTTAAACTGTTTGCCTCGTTCGTTTGTAAGCGTTAGCGAGGCGTCGCTGTTGTTTATCAACTCCCACGAATCGTTGTATAGCTCGGCCTTTATTTTTACTTTATCACCGGGCAGGTACTCCTCTTTGCTGATAATTTTCAGATGCCGTTTGTCTTCGCGTGCCGTAAGGTATTGAACCGTTTTTCCCAGCAGCGACTCCACGGCATAAAAATTACTGTTCAGCAGGTAATCGTGCATTCGCCATAGCCAAATGCCCTCGCCCGTGATAACGGCATCTTTCACGCCCTCTTTTTCATAAAATAGAATGAGGGGAATATCGGTGTCAAGATTATTTATTTTTTGATGGGCAAATATTTGGGCTCTTTCAGTAGGCTTGTAATTTCCAAACGGGGTGGTAAGTGGGGGAAGTGATTCGAGGGTTGTTACTTGTTCTTTTCCAAAGGTAAAGAGG
>QMPP01000180.1 GCA_003650425.1 Bacteroidota bacterium
CTTTGGATTAGGTTTTTCACAAAATGTAAATGCACAGGATACCACTTTTACATTGCAACAAGCCATTTCTATGGCTAAGGAAAATTATCCTGCAATTAAAGTGGCTCAACTTGGTGTTGAAAAACAAAGAGCACTTAAAGCAACGGCTTACGATTTTGGAACCACATCTATTTACACAGGAAAAGAAGAAGTGGGTAATGGTGAATTGGGCATCCAAAATAAAATAGGAATTGAACAAAGCAATATCGATTTATTTGGAATTCCTGCAAAGTCGAAACTGGCCAATAAACGTGTTAATTTAGCACTTTCGGCTCAATCTTTAACCAAAAAAAAGATTGTTAAAGATGTGAGTATTGCCTGGTTTAGAGCTTTATATGCGAAAAGAAAAAAGGACTTGTATGAAGACTTGGATAGTTTGTATGCAAATTTCGAAAGAGCAGCACAAATAAAATATAAAACAAATGCTACTTCAAAGATAGAATATTTATCTGCTTCTGCTAAATACAAGCAATTACAAGTAGATATTAAAATGTCGGAAAGTAATTATTTAATGGCTTTGCAGAGTTTAAATCAGTATCTATTATATCCGAAAGCATTTGAAATTGATGAAAGAGGAATGGAAGAAAATACAGATATTTCAATGCAAGATAGTTTGGGCAATAGTCCAATTTTAGATTATTATGCCAACAATACGGATATTGCCAAATCAAGTTGGAAAGTCGAGAAATCAGGCTTTTTACCAAAACTAAATTTGGAATACAAGATGCAAGCCATTGATGGTACTTCGGGTTTTAATGCTTGGCAAGTGGGTGTTTCGGTTCCTTTACTTTTCTTTTCACAAAACGGAAAAACAAAGGCGTCTCGATTAAACTACGAAATTGCTTACCAGCAATATCAGCAAAAAAATATTGAGGTCAATAATCAATATCAGCAAAAGCATAGCCAGTATTTGGTATATAAAGAGTTGATTGATTATTATAAAAAGGAAGCCTTGCCTTTGGCGGATGAACAGATTAAAGCATCAACGTTGGCTTATAAATTAGGTAGCATTTCTTATGTTCAGTTTATACAAAGTATTGAGGCTGCTATTATGATAAAGCAAGACTTTTTACAACAAGAAGAAAAATTATTTGAATTAAAAGCAGAAATAAAATATTTAATTGGTAAATAATAATACGCGATTTCGCGATAAAATATAAAGTAATGAAAAAGAAAATATACATCGTATTAATAGCATTGATAACAATTACAAGTTTTGTTTCGTGTAGTTCTAACAGTACTAATACAGAAAGTGAAGGGCACAAACATAGCGAAGAAGGAGAAGAAGGTGTTGTGGTATTAAACAAGGTACAACAACAGTTCCTAAATCTAAAAATTGGTAATTTTGAGATGCGTAATTTAACGACAGTTGTCAAAATTAATGGACAATTGGAAGTAGCACCAAAAGACAGAGCAGGTGTTACCGCAATTCTTGGAGGAAATGTTAAAAGCATCAAGGTTTTTCAAGGCGATAAGGTGAAACAAGGACAAGTTTTAGCCGTTTTGGAACATCCTGATTATATTACAATACAAGAAGAATTTGCTACCATTTCCAACAATTTAGAGTTCTTAAAACAAGAGTATGAACGACAAAAAGAACTTTTCGATAATAATGTTGGAGCAGGAAAAGACTATCAGAAAGCAAAATCGAAATATAATAATGCAAAGGTAAAATACAAAAGTTTAAAATCTCGTTTATTGCTTCTGCACTTATCGCCAGAGCAAGTTAAAAAAGGAAAAATATCGAGTACTATTAATATTATCTCACCCATTTCCGGTTTTGTAAACTCGGTAAATGTAATGGTTGGCATTTATGTTGATGCAAAAACCAAAATGTTTGAATTGGCCGATAACAGTAAAATACACGCCGATTTCAAGGTTTACGAAAAAGACGTTCATTTATTAAATATCGGTCAGAAAATTCATTTCATCGTTTCCAATAAAGAACAAAAGGAATATACCGCTGAGATTTTTGCCATTGGTAAACAGTTCGAAAAAGACACACGATCGGTTCATATTCACGCTAATATTATTGAAGATAAGGCAGGCTTAATTCCCGGAATGTATATTACCGGACATTTGCATACCGATAAAGATTATGTAAAAACCGTTCCAAATGATGCTATTGTAACACAGGGTGTTAAATCGTTTATTTTTATAATTAAAGAAGAAAACGGTGAAAACACAAAATTTAAAATGATAGAAATAGTAAAAGGAAAAAGCGATGATGGCTATACTCAGGTTAATTTATTGGAAAAATCACCGGAAGATGTTCGTGTTGTGTTAAACAAAGCCTATTATCTTTTATCAGATATGAATAAAGATGAAATGGGTGATGATGATTAAAATGTTAAATAGTTTATAAGACAATGAAAAAAAATATTTAGTAGGACTTGCCGTAATAATGGTATTGACATTTATTTACGGCATTACAGCAAAAACCACAAAGCAGCTTAATAATGAGCTGCTTATTGGAGAACATACAACGATAACAGGCGAACAACTTTATCAGAAAAACTGTGCTGCCTGTCATGGTACTGATCTGGTCGGTAATCCGCCAACTTTCCCCTCTCTTATTAAAATAGACGAACAAATGAAGAAAAATCAGGTGGTTGAACTTTTACAAACGGGCAGGAATGTAATGCCTTCATTTGAAGTGCTTGCAACAAGTGATAAAAATGATATTTATGCTTACCTCGGAACCTTTGAAAAGGAAACTACCACAAATAGCCATAAAAATGGAATGGGCTGCCAGATGAGGTGCAGAAACATGAATTAATAAAACCTATAATTTTATACAATTTTATTTTTAATCGTAGTAAAGGGGGCTTTCAGGATATTAAAACTCGGAAAATAGATATGAAAGTAATTTTAGAATCAATCATAATCTACTATTTATTAACCGGCTTCATTCCCAGCACCTTTTCGGCGAACTCATAAGTTTTAACCTCAACATCTTTGTAATGTTTGTTGTGTATTCCCGAGGGGATTGGATGACATCCGGCATTGGGAAAAGCCACTTTTTGTTTTAGGTTGGCAGGGGTTCCCAGCTCATCATACATCTTCATCATGGCATCAATACTAACGGTGGGGTCTTTCTCCTCCTCATTTTTATAATAATAACCAACAAAAACAGGTTGTTTAACCCTGGCAAAGGTTTCGGGAGTCATCGTTTTTTCCAACAGCTGGGTCATGGCACGTACCCCGTTAATATGGTATTGCGACTGCCAGTATTTCTGAACCTCGGGGGGGTCATCATCGTACACAATCATATCGCCTTTTACCATTTTTGCCAATCCGTATCCAAACTTATTGGTAAGCCAGTGAGCCTTTTTATCAACCACATCAACATTGGGAGAGTACATTATCAAGGCATAAATCCAGGGATTATCGGCCGCCAGTTTTAACGACAAAGTACCGCCGGTAGAGGTGCTCATTAATATTACCTTTTCTCCCAGTTGGCTCCCTATTTGAAGTGCCTGTTTAGCCGATTCAAGATATCTTTCCGCTGTTAAGTTAATCATCGGTTTTTCGTCCGAAACCCCATGATCCGCCAGGCGCGCGCAGTACATGTTGATACCATATCGTTTGGCAAAATTGTAATTGGTAGGGTAACCCTCTTTGCAACTTGCCGAAAATCCATGAATATAAACCAGTACATACTCCGTTTTTTCAGGAGCTTTCGGATTAGCCCAAATAATACGAGCTTCGTTATCCGGTTTCAAATTGGAGGTTTTGTCGTTTAAAGCCTTTACCTGGCTGGCTACATCCTGCATGTTTTTTGTTTTTAAGATATTTACTTTTCCATTAAAAGTCGATACCGGGAATTTACAGCCCGAAAAAAAAAGTATAATCACAATAAAAACAGGGGTTAATTTACTTTTAAGCGTCATAGTTATATAAGTATTAAATTTTTTCAAATTTAGAAAAGTTCTTCTTAAAATCAGAAAAACAGTTCATTAAATTTGATAAGTTTGTAGCCCTTTTTATTAAAATGAAAAAATGAACAATATTATTTCGATGAACCCAAATCCGGTCATTCAATATCTCAACAAACCGGCTGAGGAACTTACCAAAGACGATTTAATTCGCTTTGTAGAAGATTACGATATTCAAATGATTAATTTCCGTTACACCGGATGGGACGGAAGGCTGAAAACGTTGAACTTTATTATTGGTAACCGCGACCATCTCGATTCGGTACTAACAGCCGGCGAACGTGTTGACGGCTCCAGCCTGTTTCCGTTTATAGAGGCGGGTTCCAGTGACCTATACGTGATACCAAGATATAAAACAGCCTTTGTTAACCCCTTTTCGGAGATTCCTGCTTTAGATATTCTTTGCAGCTATTACGACCGTGACGGAAAACCTTTCGAGGGAGCACCCGAGTATATTTTGAAAAAAGCACACAATACTTTTAAAGAAGCCACCGGGTTTGAGTTTGAAGCCATGGGTGAGCTGGAATATTACATCATCAGCGAAGATAACGGCCTTTTTCATGCCGAAGACCAAAAAGCTTATCACGAATCTTCACCCTTTTCAAAATGGGTTGACTTCAGAACCGAGGCCATGAAACTTATTGCAGAAGCCGGAGGAACCATTAAATACGGCCACTCCGAAGTGGGTAATTTTACCAAAGACGGCTTAGTGTACGAACAAAATGAAATTGAGTTTTTACCCACCAACGTAGAGGATGCCGCTGATCAGCTTTTAAAAGCAAAATGGATTATCAGAACACTGGCCATGCAATACGGTGTGGAGGTAACTTTTGCCCCTAAAATTACTGTTGGCAAGGCGGGAAGCGGGCTTCATATTCATACGCGTATTATGAAAGAGGGCGTGAACCAAATGATTAAAAACGGTGAGCTTACCGATATAGCTAAAACAGCCATTGCAGGGTATATGGAGCTTGCTCCTTCGATCACCGCTTTCGGAAACATGAACCCCACCTCCTATTTCAGGCTGGTTCCTCATCAGGAAGCCCCTACCAATATATGTTGGGGCGACCGAAACCGATCGGTTTTGGTAAGGGTTCCGCTGGGTTGGACCAAACCTGTTAATATGATTAGTAGTGCCAACCCACAGGAAAAGGGTGATATTATTGACTTTTCAGGAAAACAAACGGTAGAGCTCCGTAGCCCTGATGGTTCTGCCGATATCTATCTTTTATTGGCTGGCATGACGGTGGCGGCTCGCCACGGCTTCGAAATGAAAAATGCACTGGAAATAGCCAAAAAAACCTATGTTGATATCAATATTTTTGATGCCGAACATCAGGAAAAACAAAACAGTTTAGCGCATCTTCCTCAATCGTGTGTAGAGTCAGCCGATAATCTGGTAAAACAAAAAGAGATTTATTTAGACAGAGGAGTATTTACAGAAGCTATTTTAAATCAGTTGATAAAACAGTTGAAATCGTTTAATGACGCCAACTTGCGCCGGGAGATAGAAAACGATAGTGACAAAACAATGGAGTTGGTAAAAAAATACTTTCATTGCGGATAGTTTAAAAAAACTATTTTTGCTGCCTAAGCAGCACGTATGTCATACTCACTTAAAATTATCAACGTATTTCTGATGTCAACAGTCAGGTATTTTTATACGCCGATGTTTGCGCTGGTTATTAAACTCGACTTCATCGCTTCGGTAATTACGATGATTGCGGGCGGGGTACTTTCGTTTATTGTTTATTACAACCTGGTAAAATTAATTTTTCTTCTTGGAAAGTTTTTTAAACCGGTAAGGGTAAAAGTTTTACCTTCTTCGTGGAATAGGAAACATTTAAAATGGTTACTGCGACGCCGTGAAAAACGTAAGCATAAAAAGAAATTTACCCGCCGAAACCGCTTTATTGTAAAGTTTAAACGCCATTAC
>QMPP01000181.1 GCA_003650425.1 Bacteroidota bacterium
CGATATGGGTTTTGATTTGATGCTCGTTGGTCGAAAGCTGGCCGATAGTCTTCCCATGGATAGCCGTCCGTATGGCCACCACCGAATGAAACTTCTGTTTACAAAAGGGCCGTTGTTTTATGCTGAATTTAATATCAGACTTTTCTTCTATTTGCTGTTTCACCGGTTTGACCTGTTAACGGCGAATGACCTGGACACGCTTCTTCCTAACTACCTGGTGAGTAAAATAAAACACAAGCCATTAGTTTACGATAGTCATGAATATTTTACTGAAGTCCCCGAGTTGGTAACTCGTCCGCGTATTCAAAAAGTTTGGAAGCGCATTGAAAAGTGGATTTTTCCAAAGTTGAAAGATGTGTTTACAGTTAATCAATCCATTGCCGGTCTGTTTGAAAAGGAGTATGGCGTAAAACCGAAGGTGGTGAGAAATATCCCTTTTAAGAAAATTATAAAAACAGATAAAACCAGAGAGGATTTAGGCCTTCCTGTTGATAAATTTATTTTGATATTGCAGGGATCCGGAATCAACATTCACAGGGGTTCGGAGGAGATGGTTGAAGCCATGAAATATATTGATGGTGCCGTTTTACTTATTGTGGGCGGTGGCGACGTTATTGGAAAACTTAAAGAGCAGGCCCGACATCAGGATATCGATGGTAAAGTTATTTTCAAACCACGGCAACCTTATAACCGTTTAATGCAATACACTGCCAATGCCGACATGGGATTAACCCTTGATAAAGACACTAACCTGAACTACCGTTACAGTTTACCCAACAAAATTTTTGATTATATCCAGTCCGGTATTCCCGTTTTGGCATCGGATTTGCCTGAAATCAGAAAGATAATTGAAAAATACAAAATAGGTGATTTCATTCCCGGTCATGAGCCTGCTGAGATAGCCAAAAAGGTGATGGAAATAATGAATGATACCGCGCAACTAAATAAATGGAAAAGGAATCTTACCTTTGCCGCCGACGATTTAACCTGGGAAAAAGAATCGAAGGTTATTCATCAAGTTTATAATCAATATGTCTGAAAAGCATCTTCATATGATATCGTTTGATATTCCGTGGCCTGCCAACTACGGCGGGGTTATTGATGTTTTTTATAAAGCAAAGGAGCTCGCTAAGAAAGGGATAAAGGTTCACCTCCATTGTTTTGAATATGGCAGGTCGTACAACAGCACTTTACAAAAGATATTTCATGATGTGCACTATTACAAAAGAGACATTTCTAAAAAACATCTTTTCAAAAACATTCCTTACATTGTTAGCACACGAATCTCGGAAGAATTGGCTACCAATCTTTTAAAAGATAATTATCCCATATTAATGGAAGGCATTCACACTAGTGCTCTCCTAACCGACCCCAGGTTTACCGGCCGTAAACGACTGGTTCGTACTCATAATATTGAACACGACTACTACCAAAACCTTGGCAAAGCAGAAACCGATCTCTTTAAAAAATACTACTTTTTTAATGAAGCGGCCAAGCTGAAAAGATATGAGCCTACCCTCGCCAAAGCCGACGCCCTTATTACCATTTCGAAAAACGATTACAACTATTTTTCATCTAAATTCGATAAAGTAGAATTTATTCCGGCCTTTCATCCACACATCCGGATTAGTTGTAAAACAGGAAAAGGCAAATACATTCTTTACCACGGTAACTTATCAGTATCAGAAAATTACAACGCTGTAAAGTATTTGGCCACCAAAGTGTTTAACGATCTTCCTTACATTTTAAAAGTGGCCGGGCTAAATCCTCCACGGCATTTGGTACAGCTCATCAAAAGCTATTCAAACATCGAATTAATCGAAAATCCGAGTGATGAGGAGCTGGAACAATTAATCGCCATGGCACATATTAACGTGGCCATTACAGCACAGGCAACCGGTTTAAAGTTAAAACTGCTCAATACTTTGTACAATGGCAGGTTTTGTTTGGTAAACGACAAGATGCTGTCAGGAAGCAAACTCGACAACCTCACCATCATTGCTAACGAAGCTCCCGAAATGAAAGCTGCCATCAAAGAGATTTTTTCAAAATCTTTTAATGATGCGGATATCGAAGAGCGCAAACGCCTGCTCAGCCTAATTTATAACAACGGCGACAATGTTCAAAAACTAATTGACCTCATCTTTTTAGATTAAAAAGCCAACCCTACATCGCGATTATTTATCAGCACCCCGATTTCAATTACCCTGAAAAGACATTTTGTCACTCCTACCCCATTGGCACAGGTTTTGCCAGTTAGCAGCAAACACATAAAATTGAATTAACATGGAAAAAAGACAAGGAAAAATTGGCGTAACAACGGAAAACATCTTTCCAATCATCAAAAAGTTCCTCTATTCTGACCACGAGATATTTTTAAGAGAGTTAATATCTAACGCGGTTGATGCCACTCAAAAGCTGTCGGTACTGGCATCCATCGGGCAGTTTAAAGAAGAGCTCGGCGACCTTACTATTAAAGTTGAAGTTGACAAGAAGAAAAAAACACTAAAAATTATCGACCGCGGAATCGGGATGACAGCCGACGAGGTTGAAAAATATATTACTCAAATTGCTTTTTCTTCGGCAGAAGAGTTTATCGAAAAGTTTAAAAATATATCGGAAGAAGACCAAAAATCCATTATCGGCCACTTTGGTCTGGGATTCTACTCGGCCTTTATGGTTTCCGAAAAAGTGGAAATCAACACTAAAACCTATAAAAAAGGCCCCGGAACAAAGGCAGTTCACTGGGAGTGCGATGGCAGCCCCGAATACACCATCACCGAAGGAAAGAAAAAAGGTCATGGAACCGAAGTTATATTGTACATTGATGATGATAATAAGGACTTCCTCGAAGACTACAAAATTCAGGAATTGTTAACCAAATACAGCAAGTTCCTTCCGATTCCCATTCAATTTGGCGAAGAAGAGGTTGAAGAAGAAATTGAAGGTGAAAAAGATAAGGATGGTAAACCAAAAACCAAAAAGGTAAAACGTCCAAAGATCATCAACAACACCAATCCTATTTGGAAAAAGAACCCCACGGATTTAACAGATGAAGATTACAATAAATTCTACCGTGAGCTTTATCCCATGTCGTTTGAAAATCCGTTGTTCCATATTCACCTCAATGTGGATTACCCCTTTAACCTGACAGGAATTTTATACTTCCCGAAGGTTAAAAACGATATTGAATTACAAAAAAACAAAATTCAGCTTTATAGCAATCAGGTGTTTATCACCGACTCGGTAGAAGGTATTGTCCCCGACTTTTTAACCCTGCTGCATGGTGTTATCGACTCACCCGATATTCCATTAAATGTCAGCCGTTCGTATCTGCAAAGCGATGGCAATGTCAAAAAGATTTCGAGCTACATTACTCGTAAAGTGGCCGACAAGCTATTAGAGCTCTTTAACAAAGACCGTGAGAAATTTGAAGCCAAATGGGATGATATTAAAACCTTTATCGAGTACGGTATGATATCGGAACCCAAATTTTGGGATAAGGCTGTTAAATTTGCCCTGGTGAAAAACACCGAAGGAAAATACTTTACTTTCGATGAATATAAAGCACTTATTGAAAATATCCAGAAAGATAAAGATGACACCTTAATCTACCTTTATGCTAACCATGCTGACGAGCAGTTTGCCTACATTGAAGCCGCAAAAGAACGGGGTTACGACGTGCTGTTAATGGACGGGGTTTTAGATAGCCATTTTATTAATACGCTGGAGCAGAAATTTGAAAAATCACGTTTTGCCCGGGTAGATGCTGACACCATCGACAAGCTCATCAACAAAGAGGACAAAATACCTTCTAAACTTGACGAAAAGCAAAAAGAGGCTTTAAAAAAGGATTTCGATCGCAATGTTGACAGCAAGCAATTTGAAGTATCCATTGAGGATCTTAGCGAAACTGATGCACCTGTTCTTATCACCCAAAACGAGTTTATACGCCGCATGAAAGACATGGAAGCCATTGGCGGTGGTGGCATGATGGGTCTGGGGGGATTGCCTGACACCTACAGCCTAATGGTAAATGCTAACCACCCTATCATTACTAAACTTGCTGATGAGAAAGAGAAGAATGAGAAAGACGCCATTATCAAACAACTGTACGATCTGGCTCGCCTCTCGAAGAATCTTTTAAAAGGAAAAGAACTCAACGAATTCGTTAAACGAAGTGTTGAGATTATAAAATAATAGTTTTTGCAGGCTATTTGTTAAAAGCGTTTCATCATTGATGGAACGCTTTTTTTTTGTTTACCTTTGACCCTTAAAAATTAAAAAATGGAACCCGACTGTAGCCCTATTAGCATCACCATCCAATCACCAACAAAACGTTGGCAAATCAATCCAAATTCCATCACGTTAATACATTCCATTTTTCCCTCAGGTTGTCAATTTCACCACACGGTAATGCAAGTTTTACATTAACATTGATTTGATATGAGCATCTTGGAAAAACATTTTGAAAAATTCAGAAAGAACACCATCGGTAACAATCAATATTTTGAAACACCTTGCGGGAAGCAGAAAATGATTTATGCCGACTGGGTTGCCAGCGGTCGGCTTTACGAACCCATCGAGCAACACATTGCACATGTAATTGGCCCCTATGTTGGCAACACGCACACCGAGACCTCGGAAACCGGGACATTGATGACCAAAGCTTATCATTATGCACAGCATAAAATCAAACAGCATGTTAATGCAGGACCCGATGATGTATTAATCATGGCTGGAAACGGGATGACTGCCGTAATCAATAAATTTCAACGAATATTGGGGTTAAAAGCCTGCGCTCGTCTCGATAAAGATGGGAACTGCATCAAAATAGAGGATATTCCGGTAGTTTTTATTACCCACATGGAACACCATTCCAACCAAACTTCGTGGCTTGAAACCATTTGCGATGTAGTAATTCTTGAACCTGACGAATACAATGCCGTTCAGCCAAAGGAGTTGGAAAAAGAGCTGAAAAAATACGCCAACCGTCACCTTAAATTTGGTGCTTTTACTGCTGCCAGTAATGTAACAGGTGTAGAGCCTCCTTATCACGAATTGGCAAAAATTATGCATCAACACGGTGGACATGCCTTTATCGATTTTGCAGGAGCCGCCCCTTACGTTGACATCAACATGCACCCTGACCAAGAGGGCGCTCACTTTGATGCCATCTTCTTTTCACCTCATAAATTTTTAGGTGGCCCCGGGTCTTCCGGCGTGATGGTATTTAACAAACACCTTTATAACCGCACGGTGCCCGATCATCCGGGTGGTGGAACGGTGGAATGGACCAATCCCTGGGGCGAGCACCACTATTTTGATGATATCGAGCTGCGTGAAGATGGGGGTACACCAGGTTTTCTGCAAGCAATGCGTACCGCCATGGCTATTGAAGTAAAAGAGCAGATGGATACCAGCCTGATTCGTCAACGCGAAAAAGAACTGGTCGAAAAAGCTTTCGATGGCTTTGGCAAGATTAAAGGCATGCACATTCTTGCCGACAACATCAAAAACCGTCTTGGTATTTTTTCCTTTTATATTGAGGGAATACACTACAACTTAATTGTAAAGTTGCTAAACGACCGGTTTGGTATCCAAACCCGTGGCGGCTGTGCCTGTGCCGGCACCTATGGCCATTTCCTGTTGGGGGTTTCTCCTGAAGAGTCGCACCGTATTGCACAAAAAATTGATGCCGGCGACCTTTCCGAGAAGCCCGGCTTCGTCAGGGTATCACTCCATCCCACCATGACCAATGCCGAGCTTGACACAATAACGGATGCCACCCATCAAATAGTTGAAAATATTGATGTGTGGAGAAAAGACTACACCTA
>QMPP01000182.1 GCA_003650425.1 Bacteroidota bacterium
AAAGCAAATAATATCGGGTCTTCTTTGTTCAATAAGCTTTACCATGGCGGTTTTAGTTGAGTTTTTGTTTTTCGTTCCCAGCTGCTGAAAGTTTCTTACATTATAACTCATTACCTTTAGTCCGTTTTGGTCGCTTGTAGTTTTGGAAGGAAACAGCTGAACATAGCGATGTAACATGGGATAGCCGGCCATTATCAACACCAGCGACAAAAGTGCCAGCTTACGTTTAACCAAAAGCCAAACAATAACAAAGGCAAGATTAAGGTACAATAAAATGGGATAACTAAGCCCAAAGAAAGCGAACAAGCTTATATGATTGGGATTAATGTAGGGCGACAGGTAAGCCCCCACCAGGGCAAAGGCGACAATTAAATTTAGTGTCCAAAGTAGTTTGATGATTAGTTTTCGCATAAAATGGTTGTACTAATTTTTACTCGATCTGAACAGCAGGTCTTTTTCAGCCTTAGTCAGGCTCGCGTAACCTGATCGGGCAATTTTATCTAAAATTTTATCCACCTCATGTTGTGAGGCCGCTCTTTTTTTATTGTACTCCTCATCATTCATGGGGCGTCCTGACGAAGGACGCGTTGTGTCGAATCCCTTGTATTTAGCTCTTTTGCCAAAGGAAGGTAATTTAATGTTATCGAAGAAACCCAGGAGGTTGTTACCCCTTCTAAGCGACAGCGCATAAACAAAGCCCCACAAAGCGCCACCGAGATGAGCAATATGTCCCCCGGGATTGTTGCTTTGAATACTTAGCAAGTCAATCACCACGAAAGCAATGGCAAGGTATTTCATTTTCACCCTGCCAAACAAAAAGAGGTGTACCACATAATCGGGTACATAAGTGGCAATAGCAATAAAAATTGCCAAAACCGAAGCCGAAGCACCAAGGGCATAAGCTCCCTGTTTAATGGCATCAAAAGCAGGAAAGATGTTAAAGGCGGCAATAAAGAAGAAGGCTCCTGCCAATCCTCCCATCAGATAGGTTAACAATAGTTTCTTCTGGCTCAGGTACTCCAAAAAAAGGATGCTTCCAAAGTAGAACATAATCATGTTTACCAGCAAGTGAAAAAACCCTTCATGCAAAAACATGTAGGTAAAAACAGTCCATGGTTTTACCAGTAACTCATTAATATCCGAAGGAACGGCAAACCAGGTCACTACCGGATTTACACCACTGTATCCAAAAAGCCACAAAAAAACTTTTATCAACGTAACGGCTACAAAAACAGCCGTGTTCAAAAGTAAAAGCCGCGACATATTATTCTTGCTGAAGAAGATTTTTTTCAGTTCTTCTCCCCTATTCATTCCGGGTTGTTGATAATAGCCTCTCATATTATTTTTTCTACCAACACATCAAAAAACTTACCAATGTTGATTACATAGTTAATATGTATTTTTTTGTCAGTTAGTGCGCAATATACCTTTCTTTTTCCAGTACAGAAGCATCAAATAGCCGAACAACATGCCACCGAGGTGGGCAAAGTGTGCCACGTTGTCACCGGGACGGTTGTAAACACCAGAGAATAGTTCGGCAGCCCCGTAAAAAATCACGAACCATTTGGCTTTAACAGGGATGGCAAAATAGACATAAATAAGCGAATCAGGAAACATCATACCGAAGGCAAGCAGCAAACCAAACACGGCGCCCGAAGCACCTACCACCACATGCTGGTTAAGGTAATAGGCTTTGTATTCGGATAAAAAGGTTACTATTTTTTGTGCTGCGAGGTTGTTATGCGGGTTTAGCTCAAACGCTTTTACAGAATCCTGAAACTGTAGGAAATCGCTCCAAATAGCACCGGAGTACTGACTTACAGCAAAGCGATGCTGCGATACCAGGTCAGAAAGGTTGTTGATGGAAGGGTCTTCGATAACATGGTTTATCAAACTGAGCTGGGGAGCCACAGAAAACGAAATCCAGACTATGTAAGTTAAGCCCGCACCAATGCCCGTGACCATATAATAGGTTAAAAACCGTTTGGGTCCCCACACATTTTCGATAACATTACCAAACATCCACAGGGCAAACATGTTAAACAGGATATGGGTGAAGCCACCATGCATAAACATGTAAGTAATAAACTGCCAGACTCTGAAATCACCGGCACCGGGGTAATGCAGCCCTAAGATAGCCGTCAGGTCAATACCGGCTTTTTGCAGCGAGAGCATGGCAATAAAGACCAGCGTGTTAATAATCAACAGGTTTTTTACTACCGGTGGGAGCATTTTAAATCCGGTTGGACGGTATTGCGACATATTATTTTCCTTTTTCTTTTAAATATTTTTCTAAATCCGAAAGCGCAACAATGGTGATAATATTGCTGCCATCTGGTGCTACCTCAGGAACCTGACAGGCAAACAGGCTGTCAAAAATCGAGCCCATCTCCAATGCTGACAAAGCAGTACCCGGTTTAACCGACAAACGTGCTGCCAGCGACTTAGCCAGCGTGGTATTGATATCAGCATTTAAATTGCCGGTTTTTTTCTTTTCCTCTTCAATAACTTTTTCCAGTACCCCTTCAATATCCGATTCTTTCATTCCTTCGGGGATACCCTGAAAAACAAACCCGTTGTTGCCAATAGTATCGAAGGTAAAGCCCAGCAAGTTAAGTGGCGCTTTTAGTGCACGTACAATTTCGGCATCGGCCGGGGGAAACTGCAAGGTTACAGGAAAAAGCTGCTGCTGCGAAACAGCCTGTTTATTTTCAATCTCACTCAAAAACCGTTCATACAAAATACGTTCATGAGCCTTTTGCTGGTTGATAATCATCAAGCCGGAACGCACATTGGTAAGGATAAAACGGTTATGAACCTGAAAAAACCGGTTGTCATCAATTTTATTGATTTCCGGTTGTTGGTCATCGTTGATAAGCTGCTGTTTCGAAGAGGCATCATCTGGTGTTTGAAATAGCTTCTCCCAGTTTTTATCTCCTTTGGAAGTTGGTGGATGAAAAGCTTGTCCCTGCGTCCGTGGATTTTCTACAAAAGGGTTATAATCAGGGTTTATCGTAATATGAGGCTGCTTGATTTCACCCGTAGGGTTGGCAAACATGGCATCAATGGCAGGGTCTTTATCAAAGTCGATAGCAGGAGTAAGACTGTGCCTGCCTATCGACTGTTTAACAGCAGCCTGCAACACGGCATACACATACCTGGCATCTTGAAAATTGACTTCGGTTTTGGTGGGATGAATGTTGATGTCGATGTCAGCCGGGTCGATACCAATATTGATAAAATAGGACGCAAAAGCATCAGTGGGCAACAGGTCGGCAAAAGCATTTTCCACCGCATGATGCAGATAGGGATGTTTGATAAAACGTCCGTTGACAAAAAAGTACTGTTCGCCACGCGTTTTACGGGCAAACTCGGGCTTAACAATAAACCCGCTAATTTTTATACGCGATGCTTCCTGTTCAACCGGTAGCAGTCGCTCGTTATAGTTTTTTCCAAAGATAGAGACGATACGAGCTTTTGGAGCACCTTTCGGGAGACGAAAAACAGGTTTCTCGTTGTGGGTCATGCTAAAGGCAATCTCCGGATTAACCAAAGCCACTCTGGTAAACTCTTCGATAATATGGCGTGTTTCAACGGTGTTTGATTTCAGAAAGTTACGGCGGGCAGGTACGTTATAAAAAAGGTTTTTCACGGCAATACCGGTACCCGGCTTACAGGGGCATGGCTCCTGACTTTTTACCTGTGACCCTTCAATAAATAAGCAAGTCCCCAACTCCTCTTCCATGGGTCTCGACTTCATCTCCACCTGAGCGATAGCAGCAATAGAGGCCAACGCTTCGCCACGAAACCCCATGGTGCGAATGGCAAAAAGATCTTCGGCTTTTTTTATTTTAGAAGTAGCATGGCGCTCAAAACTCATCCTGGCATCCATGGCGCTCATGCCACAACCATTGTCGATAACCTGGATAAGGGTTTTTCCTGCCTCCTTAATAAAAAGATCGATGGCAGTAGCACCGGCATCCACGGCATTTTCCAGCAATTCTTTAACCGCTGAGGCAGGACGTTGTATCACCTCGCCGGCGGCAATTTGATTGGCAACAGAATCAGGAAGTAGTTTGATGATATCCGACATAATGCTCTAATCCTTCTATTTTACTTTTCCAACACCAAACAGCAACAACAGCTTGTCGATAAAATCGGTAAAAAATATGAAATAAACACCCCCGAGAATCAGGGTAGCGTAAACTAAAAATGAGATACGCTTAGAGATACCGAAACTTTGTAACTTCTCCTCTTCTGCATTCTCTTTCCAACGCCCACGCATCTTCATCCGCAATTCTTCATCATGCGAAATAGCCTGTTCGTAACCCATCTCGGCACGTCGCTTACGCATACGCTCCAGCTCAGGATTATGATACCTGGCCATAATGTGAAATTTTTTAGGCTTGGGCGTTCTAAATATTACAAATCTCATTTTTCAGCTATTTAATGCAAAGATAAAGAATAAACTGTTGGGAGCGGTAAAACTTCCATTTCACCCATTCCAACAAAAAACAAGAATGGTTACCGGCTAAAGTAACCGAAATTAGGAATTAAGTTATTTTTCCAGTGTGGTTACGTTTTTTATCAGATTAACGATGACTTCTACGGCCTTCTCCATCGAAGGGATGGGGACATATTCGTGAATACCATGAAAATTGTGTCCACCGGCAAATATATTAGGCGTAGGCAGTCCCATAAACGAGAGCTTGGAACCGTCGGTACCCCCTCGGATGGGATTTTTTATTGGTTCTACACCGGCATCAACCATGGCCTGCTCGGCAATATCCACAATGTATTTAACCGGTTCTATTTTCTCTTTCATATTGAAGTACTGATCCTTCAATTCCACAACGATAACCTCTTTACCATATTTTTTATTTAGAAAGTCAGCAGTATGTTTGGCCAACGTCTTTTTTTGTTCGAACTTCGTTTTATCATGATCGCGGATGATATAGCGCAAGGTAGCACTATCCACCGCACCCTGAAAATCCATGAGATGAAAAAAGCCTTCATAGCCTTCGGTGTGTTCGGGACGCTGATCGTGCGGCAAAGTACGGTCGTATTCCATGCCGAGGGTTATGGCATTGATCATTTGATTTTTGGCCGTTCCGGGATGCACGTTTCTACCAAACACCGTAACGGTAAGGCCCGCAGCGTTAAAATTTTCATACTCCAGCTCGCCTATCCGTCCCCCATCAAGGGTATAGGCAAAATCAGCCCCAAAGCGTTTAACATCAAACTTGTCGGCTCCGCGACCTATCTCTTCGTCAGGGGTAAATCCTATTTTAACCGTACCATGTTTTATTTCGGGATGAGTAACAAGATATTCCATCGCAGTCATTATTTCCGCAATACCGGCTTTATCATCGGCTCCCAGCAGGGTTGCACCATCTGTTGTGATAAGGGTTTGCCCGACATACTCCAGCAGCTCAGGGAAGTCGGATGGTGACAATACTGCGTTGCTGCCCAGCGAAATATTAGAACCATCATAATTTTCGATAAATTGAGGATTAACATTTTCATCCGAAGCATCGGGAGCCGTATCCATGTGCGATACAAACCCCACCACGGGGACTTCCCTGTCGATATTGGAAGGCAGCGTGGCCATTACGTAGCCGTTTTCATCGACTGCCGAATCAGTAAGACCCATGGCTTGAAGCTCCTCAACAAGCAGATTGGCCAGATTTAGCTGTTTAGCAGTACTGGGTGTTGTGGCGGAATCTTCATCAGACCGGGTATCTATCTTCGCATAGCGAACAAAC
>QMPP01000183.1 GCA_003650425.1 Bacteroidota bacterium
CGACATACCGCTTAATGTATAATTTTTTATACCGTTAGCACTCCTGAAGTGAGGGCCGTAATTTTCTGCATCTAACACCGCTTTGTATTTACCGCCGCCTTTAAAGCTCAAATAATCCCTGCCACCTATGGGAAACCATTCGTCGTTTACCGAAAGTGCGTAGGTGCCGGTGTCGATGTAAACGGTTAAAGGATTCAGTGAATCGGGTTTTGCCAACAGACTTGCATACCAGATGTTTTTTAACGGTTGATCGGGAGAAGTACCGCTGTTGTTGTTATTACCCCACGGACTTACATACAAGTCGGAAACAACCGGCTGTAAATAGGTATGGCGTACATCCAACTTGATTTTATTATTGGGATTTCCCGACTCACTATTGTCAACAAGAGCAACATAATACCTGTCGTAAAAATCGACGGTTAATGTGTCAAGATAAGCATATAGCGAATCTCCCCCCGTCATAAAAATATCAGTTCCCTGGGAAGCATAGTTCATATATACACTGCAACGGTTCACCGAATCGAATACAATGTTGGAAGCATGTGAAATGTAAATACCCCCTCCCTGATCTTTACACCGGTTATGGTGAATGGAGGTGTTGGATAAAAATGCATCTGATATGGTAAATCCGACACCGCCGGCAGAATTGTTAACTTGATTATTTTTTACAACACAATTTATAATATTACCATCTGAACAGAAAAACCAAATACCTCCACACCCTCCATTTGTCCAATGTCCGATGCCATGTTGCAATGTAAACCCGTTAATTTCAAAGAGATCCGAATATTCTACATAAACACAGGATTCGCTGTCATGCCCGTCGATAACGGTTTGATACCGGTACGACACATCACCGGTTGTAAGGGTGAGGCTTCCGAGTACAAGGTTCTTGTTCTCGATGTTAAGGTTCTCGTAATAGGTTCCGGGCCACACCAGTACCGTGTCGCCAGGCCAGGCCGCGTTAATTGCCGCCTGTATGGTGGTGAAGTTGCCCGTGCCGTCCTGCTTTACAGTAATGGTTTGGGCAACGGAGCATGTGTATAAAACAATGCCGGCAATGATTAACAGGTATTTTGTTGTTTTCGCATTAATCATATATATTTAAATGTTTAATAGCAGGGCACCCCTGTTTAAAAGGGCGTCCTGCTATATAGTTTATTGTACAATCAGTTTTTTTGTTTCACTTACATTACCTGAAGAGAATTTAATTAGATAAAGGCCTTTGATACTTTTGCCTTGTAACAATTTTTTGATATTCCACTGTCCGGAATATCTTCCCTCTTGTTCTGTTTCTTTCTTCAATACACTTATTACTTTTCCTTGTGCATTATATAAAATTATTTCAACATATCCTTCTTTTGTGATTTCATAATTATAGTTTAATGTATTGCTCACCGGGTTGGGAAAAACATTGAACACACCTTTTACATCCGGCCGTTTTTCATCCGTTTTATGTTTTCTGAACGAAACAAGATATACATCTTTTTTCTCTCCCACTTTCACGGTTCGTTTTTGTGCTGCAAAATTGTGTATATCCAACACGTAATAATTTTCTATTTTTTGATTTTCAACCGAACGCGAAGCATAATGCTGTTCGAACATCACGCTGTCCTCAGGTTGTCCGTCAAGATATGCACGTAATACTACAACACTGTCATTTGTTAATACTGAAGTGGAGCCAACGCAGGAGTCGTTAACAAACGCACCAACCTCAACAGGATTTTGTTGAGTTGTATCAAGTTCAATCACCATTGTGCTATAATTGGCTTTTTCATCGTAAGTGTAGTAAGTCGATTCTGGTCGTTCTTCCGATTGACTACTGGTATAACTACTGCTCCAGGTAAAGTCGTCAATATCAACCACGGGTTTTACAATAATCATGTCGGAATAATTAATAGTTGGCTTACCGTCGCAAATCCATGTTCCGGGAGGATAATCAGTGGTTGATTTCGTGCCACAACTTGCAGGAACCGGGTAATGATACCGGTAACAGGTATAATCTTGATGTTGTATTAAATAGATATTATCTACATAACTTCCCAAAGCTTCAAATACATTTTGTTCCTCGTATAGCCAATAACCTATCCAGTTTTCTTTTAAACATTTTAAGTCAGCCTTCGTGTTGGGGTTAGTTACCGAACCTTTGAAAAATAGTGTTCGTTCTTCGTCGGGTTTCAGGGTAATCTTGTAACCATATTTGCTGTTGATGTTATCTAAGTAACTTCCATTCCCGTTCCATTTTTTATCAGTTTGATTCCAATATCTTTTTATTGTTTGATCTTTTGAATTTCCGATGGGTAAGTTTTCGATAAAGCTTTCTTTATTTGACGTACCGCTGATAAAGTTTTCGGGGGTAATGTTGTAGTTTAGTGCCAGCTGCGCATTTTCATTACCGTCTTGGTCTCTTGATAATAGTCGCGGAAATGAGAGCCAGGTAATGCCCGATTGAAGATTAACTGGTTCATCAGGTGTAAAACTAACCGCACTAACGTTGGAGTGGCCACCGTTGGGTAAATAAATTTTGTTTTTATACGGGTCAATGTAAGGATCAACTATGTTGTTAAAATAGAAGTTGTACCAATCGTAGTTATCATATTCAACATAGAAACCTTTATTAACTAAGTTGATTGTATTGATTTTTTGAGGAGGGTCGCTATAAGGATCCATTTTGATTAATTGAACCGGATATTCTCCCAATTTGTACTCATCAAGTTTTTTAAATACATACAATTTATTGTCGTATTGATTAAAGAAAATACTTGCTGCCTGACCGTAAAAGTCATTATCGTAGATGTCCGATATCAAAGAGTAGTTACCGTTCTTATCAATTTTATAAATAATTATCCTCCTACCATGATTTGTTGTTGGAATCTCATCATTATACCCATATACAAAATCGTTAACAGGATCGTAAGTAATGTCGTCAAACCTCCAGTTAACCTTGGTTTCACTACCACTGTTACAATTATAAATATGTAACTTTCTACCATTTATGAATAATTGAGCAAATTCGGAACCTTGTTGAGAGCGACTGTAAGCACATATTATTTCTTTGGCATTGTTTAACGTTATTCCCATATTATCAATAGAATTGGTTATTTTAACTAAAACAGCAGGTTTTGGATTAGCTGTACCAACATTTTCAAAACAACTGTTATTTTCAGTAGTATAAGGATTGAAACCGGTATTATTTGTTCCAACAACAGCATAAACTTCATCGTTTAATTTATTATAGCAAAAATCAGCATTAAAATTTATGTATTCATCTGGTTGTGGAGAAGGCAATCCCTGTATTTGACTATGAAATAATACATTGTAATTTTCAGCATCTAATACATAAATATCAGGAGTGTTGTTTTCCATCCCGGTTGCAATGTATAATCTTTTGTTGGGTGCAATAAATATGTCTTTTGGAAAAAAAACATTGGCAATAGAGATAGATCCTTTAGGCGTTAAGTCGTCAGCATTATACCGGCTTATTGTTGCATAAGTAGTACCATTAAACTCTTTTAATTTATTCAGTGATACCAGTAATTCATTATTAAAATTATTATAAATAATATCTCCAATTGTTGAACTAACATCAACATATTGTTCAACTGTAAGATTATTGGTATTATAAACATAAAAACCTGATGAAGCAGATCGGAGTTTGTTATAAAAAAACAATTTGTTACCTCTTGGGTTCGAAACTATATGATAAACTGAAAATGCAGTTTTTATTTCTGAATGGTTTTGCAAATTCGAATCAAAAATATCAATGCCGTTTTTTTTAAGATTCAAAAAATAATGATAATCACTACTTGCCGTGATATTCATGAAAAAAGAAGATATGCTTCTGTGTAATTCCTGAAAAGTGTTATCTGTTTCTATTTTAATAATATTATTCACTTTCCCGAGAACTGTAACGCCGGAGCTGGTAACAAAAAGATGTAATGGATAGTTAAAGGTTAATGAATCGCGGGTATCCTCGGGGTGACCTGTATTGGTGTTTAGCGTGTTTGATAATTGAAATATTCCACTATTAAAGTTAAAATCATAAATAGCAATATCTTCATCTTGAAGGTTGTTCTGTAAATAATTATCTGGCGCAAACGTCGTTATAAGACTAATGTCGCCATTTACGTTACGTATTGTACCATCAATAATTCTTTTGCTTGGTGAAATAATTGAATCACAGGCAAAAGTTTTGCCATCAATTACAAAAAAGTTTACCTGATAATTCATAGGAGGTTCATACGGCGTGGGATCAGGAAAAGGCAGACGATAAGGTAAAGCTATTATTTTTTTAATTTCCTTATTAGTCGTATTTTGTTCAATAGTAAGGAGTTTTGAAAATTTCCCGTTGGCTGTTATTAAGGAGTCTGTCCTTGTAATACTATTATCAGAATTAATCTGATATTGTACTATTTTTTTCTTTTTTGCAAGATAAAAATATTCATCGGATTCAAAAAATGCCATAGAGGAAATAGTGTTCATATAATCGTCATGACTTTTAATGTATTCATGATAAAAGCGAGTGGCATTTGTTCCGTTTGAATTTATATTATAAATGGAAAAATATGAATCTCTTACGTGAAAACTTCCAACGTAATTGTTTATATTATCTCTACCATCCAATAGCCAGTATAATCTTTGATGAGTGTCGTCATATTTTAAGGAACATATTCCGTGAAGTGTATTAAAATATGAAATTTCAGAGGGGGGATCGATTAATGTGGTTTTTGTAAAAGCTGAATTGTTTGTCTCAATGCTAACAACTTTTAAATCCGGTGTAACCACGTATAATAGATGTTCAGTTTGATTAAATGCCATTACATTATTTCCTGCTACCCAGAAGTCATACATGAAATAAACAGGATTAAATTTCCCGTAATTACTCAAAGTAATCGTGTCTTCAAGATTGTTGTTAGTAGAATTATAAATAATTATTTTGTTATAGGCGTACGCAAAGATATGTCCATCTGCTTCCATTAGTTCTCCAATAAACGTACCTCCGTCATCAGTATCAGGAAGTTTGATATTGCTAACACTTTGTGCATTTATCTCGGTAATAGAGAAGAAAACTAATGATATTATTATAAATAGATATGATTTCATATTAGTTTAAGTTTTAAAATTAGTAAATAATTGAATTAGAAAGAAAGATCTAATAACAAATTTAAGGAGGATGATTGCTTTTGTATCTAATTGAGACCTCGTGTAACATTGTTTTTTTGTTTTGTTATGCATTTTATAGTGTGCAAGCCAAGATTTAAACTCTTTTGGTTTTTTTTGCAATTGCCTGTGTGCCAGCAAAAAACCAAATGGGTTTAAATGAATTCTATGATATAAACAAGTCTTTTTCAATTTTATTTTTTTTATTAGTTTTGTGCTGCCAAAGAACGACCGATGGTGACACTTTATGCCGATGGTTTTAGAAGAAGGTGCTCAGGCATCTTCTTTGTTTTTTTCGGGTGTCGAACCCTCAAAAACAAGCCAAAGAACTCTCGCTGGCTCACATTATCCGACAATTTAATTTTTACAGTATTGCAGCATTTCAACATATGGGGAGCCTCTTTTAACAGTTGCAAATATACGCCCCAGTAGTTTGTTCCTTACTGCATTAATAACTACAAGGGGATGTTTGCCCTCCTTTATTTTTCGTTCATAGTATGTTTTTAGTTCTTTATCAGATTTTACTGCCGACCATGCACCATTGTTCAACAGGCTCTTCATTCTTTTGTTTGCCAAATGGCTCACATGTGGTGCTTTGTTTATC
>QMPP01000184.1 GCA_003650425.1 Bacteroidota bacterium
CCCTGGACCCCGTGAAGGGTCAATGGTTTTCAAGACCACCGCATTCGACCACTCTGCCAACTCTCCGCGGCAAAAGTAAAATTTTTTTGTTTCCACATTAACCCCTGACAAATTTTTTTTTGTCTTACTATAAAGCACACATTTTTGTGGTGCTATTTCCCTATCTTTGTACTATAAATTGAAATTATGAAACGTTATTTGTTATTGCTTTTAGTAGTATTGTCATTCACAGGAAATCTATACGCCGACGGACTTCGAGCCTATTTTTCCTATGCCAATTTTGATATCCCTTACGCCAAACCTTACATCGAAACCTACCTGACCGTTGATGGCAGCAGCGTTCAATATGTTCAGTCGGAAAACGAAAAATGGTATGGAAAACTGGACATACAAGTAGTCTTTTCAAAAAACGACAGCATTGTTAACTTTAATAAATACCAACTTACCAGCCCACCCCTTGACGACACAGCATTAACGCCTTTAAATTTCCTGGATATACAGCGCTATATCCTTTCCGAAGGTACTTATTTCATGAAACTGACCATCAAAGATGATAACAGCGACAAAGAACCCTTTGTTTCTACCTCAGAAATAACCATAGGCTTCCCTAACGACTCCATCTCTATTTCTGATATAGAGCTAATAGCCGACTACAAACAAACAGAAAAGAAATCGATACTATCAAAAAATGGATACTCAATCTTACCGTACGTATTCAACTATTACCCCGAGTCGGTGAGAAAGCTCTCGTTCTATGCTGAAATATATCATCCTGACACCCTCTCAAACAATACTCCCTATGTACTCTATTCTTATATCCGCCCTTACGAAATCGACAAAAAACTGGATAAATATTTTCAGGTAAACCGCAAAAACCCACGAATGGTATCTCCCCTGTTGAAATCGTTCAATATTTCGGAATTACCCAGCGGCAACTATTTGTTGGTACTTGAGGCACGTAATAAAGATAACGATCTTATCGCATCCAAAGAGCTTTTCTTCCAACGGTACAACCCAACTGTGCAATTTAACCTCAACACCCTCCTTGCTTACAATCCTGATAATACTTTTGCAGGACATATTAGCAATAAGGATACGCTGGTGCAATATATTAAATACACCATTCCGGTTTCTACCGACTTTGAACGGAAATACGCCGAATCGCAGTTAGCGTCACCCGATCTCGCAACCCTTCAAAAATATTTTCTGAACTTTTGGGTTACCCGAAACAAAGAAAACCCTGAGAAGGCATGGATTGATTATAAGCATCTGGTTGATTATGCCAACAAAAAATTTAAAACAGTTTCGTTGGATGGATATGAAACCGACCGGGGAAGGGTCTTTTTAAAATACGGACAACCAAATGTGGTGTCGGAGAATTACAACGAACCGGCAGCCTATCCTTACGAAATATGGCATTACTATGAGCTTCAGGGGCAACACGACAAAAAGTTCGTTTTTTATACCCGTGATATTGTTACCAACGATTTTCAACTTATCCATTCAGATGCCGTGGGTGAGTTGCGAAATTATCAATGGCAATACATTGTTTACAAGCGGGTTATGTACCCCGGGAACCTTGCCGATCCGGTTAGCCAGCCCAATTCGTGGGGGAACAGCTCTACCGATTATTACCTTCAGCCCAGGTAGAATGTAAACATTGTTGATTATTGCACTTTCAATTTTAATCAGGAAAAGTTTTAAACTATATTTGTCGCCTCATCAAACAAATCTAACTTGACAAAAGTAGCGGTTGTAATATTGAATTTTAACGGCAAGAAATTTCTAAAAGAGTTTCTCCCTATCGTTATGGAACGGAGTGGTAACCTTGCTGAAATTTGGGTGGCCGACAACCAATCCACCGACGATTCGGTTTCCTTAATGAAAGAATACTTTCCCGAGGTAAACCTTATTATAAATGATGAAAACGGTGGCTTTTCGAAAGGATACAACGATGCACTAGCTAAAATAAAAGCCGAGTATTACGTGTTGTTAAACTCCGATATTGAGGTGACAGAAAACTGGATTCAGCCGGTAATTAATTTGATGGATGCTGACAAAACCATCGGTGCCTGTCAACCTAAAATTTTAGCCTATCATAATAAAGAGCATTTTGAATACGCCGGAGCTTCCGGGGGATTTATCGACAAGCATGGCTACCCTTTCTGCAGGGGCAGGGTTTTTCAGGTGTTGGAGAAGGATGAGAGTCAGTATGATGACGCCACCGAAGTTTTTTGGGCCACGGGTGCCTGTATGTTTGTCAGGGCGGAAGTGTATCACAAGCTTGGTGGCCTTGACGAAGACTTTTTTGCGCACATGGAAGAGATTGACTTTTGCTGGCGGTTAAAAAACAACAACTACACAGTAATGGTATGTCCTTCATCGTCGGTTTATCATATTGGCGGAGGAACCCTCCCCAAAAGCTCTGCTCGTAAAACGTATCTTAATTTTCGAAATAATTTCGCCCTGCTTTACAAGAACCTGCCGGCAAACAGATTATTCAAGGTGCTGGCTTTGCGATTGGTACTGGACGGGTTGGCGGGAATTAAGTTTCTATCTGAAGGTCATTTGGGAGATTTCGTGGCGGTAATTAAAGCGCACTTTTACTTTTATAAAAATATGGGCAAGCTTAAAAAGAAGCGCAAAAACCTGATACAGAAAGATGTTTCGTTAATCTATCAGGGCAACATAGCCATGGATCATTATTTACGTGGAATTCGATATTTTTCGCAGCTCTCAGAACAACGTTTTTCAAAATAGTAATTAAAAAATTCGTTTAGTAAAAAACTCGATAGCCAGGCGGTACGACTCCAAACCAAATCCCATAATAGTTCCCATGCAAGCAGAGCCTATCAGCGATTTATGCCGGTATTCTTCACGGCTAAGCAGGTTGCTAATGTGAACTTCTACCACAGGAATGTCGATGGAGCGAATGGCGTCGGCAATGGCAACCGAAGTGTGGGTGTAACCACCGGCATTTAAAACAACAGCATTTACTTCCAGATTGGCATCCTGCAACCTGTTAATAATCTCCCCTTCAATATTCGATTGGTAACTACTCAGGTTATGCTGCGGGTAAGCCTTTACAATCTCTTCCATATAATCGTCAAACGACAAATCACCGTAAATACCTGTTTCGCGATTGCCCAAAAGATTTAAGTTAGGGCCATTTATTATCAATATATCCATTAGCTGTTTGTTTGCCTGCAAAAATAGTTAATTAACGGTTATTCGATTTGTTCAGGCCAGCAAATAAAATTTCATTAGAAAAGCTACCACGATGCCCAATAAAGCTCCTACCAGAACTTCAATGCGCGTGTGTCCCAATAGTTCACGCAAGTTCTCCTGATGAAGTTTATTTTCCAGCAGTTGATTTAACGATTTGGTAATTTTGTTTAAAACACCGGCCTGTTTGCCGGCTGCCCGTCGTATTCCTGCAGCATCATGCATTACAATAATCGCGAAAATAGCAACTATAGCAAACAGGGTGGAAGAAAACCCATTAGTTATGCCCACGGCAGTAGCCAGTGAGGTAACGCTGGCTGAATGAGAGCTGGGCATGCCCCCGGTTTCCCACATTCGTTTAAATACCACTTTTTTATCGATAATAAGCGAATTTATTACCTTATAAAATTGCGCCAAAAACCAGGCAATGGTTACCACATCTAAAATTTTGTTGCCAAAAATAATACCAGATTCCATTAAGATTGCTTTTTATTTGAATGATACAAAGGTAATCATAGTTTGCAAGCAGCAAAGTTATAACATAACGAATATAATGCCGGAATAACCCATTAAAAAAAAATTTGTCTCACCCATCGCTACTGACAGGAAATTTCTCTATTTTTGCCCCATCAATCACGACAGGGGTGCCTTAATATTACGGGCTGAGAACAAACCCTTTGAACCTGATCCGGGTAATGCCGGCGCAGGGAAGAAGAAAGTATTCATGTTTTACCCGTTAAGTTTCTTCCTGTTGATTTAAAGGATTAAATCAAAAAAAAGTCATGGTAAAAAAAATACTTCTTCTTCTAATAATGGCAACTGTTTTGCCTGTTCTGGTTTATGCCCAGATTTCCATAACCGGTTTCGTTATAAACAGCAAAACCGGTCAGCCGCTTCCGGGTGCAACTGTTAAACTCGACGACGGAGCTTTAGCCTCCGGCAAGAAGGGTGAATTCCTTTTTAGCAATATAAAAACAGGAAGCCATAAATTGGTTGTTTCTTACGTTGGATTTTCTACCTACAAAAAAAACCTTTTAATAAAAGGTGATAAAGAGTTGACCATTCAGCTAAATCCTATTTCATACTTTAGTGAAGAGGTTATAGTTTCGGCTTTTCGCGCCGGGGATGAGACCCCCTCTTCGCACACCAACCTGAATCAGAAACAGATTGCCAAAGAAAATCTCGGACAAGATCTTCCCTATTTGCTGACTCAAACGCCATCGGTAGTTGTCAGCTCTGATGCCGGAGCTGGCGTGGGATACACCGGCATCCGTATTCGAGGCACCGATTTAACAGGTATCAACGTAACCTTAAACGGAGTTCCGGTAAACGACCCTGAATCAAGCACCGTTTATTTTGTGGATTTACCCGATTTAGCTTCCTCCATGGAGAGCATGCAAATACAGCGTGGTGTGGGGACTTCTACTAACGGTGCTGCGGCCTTTGGCGCCAGCATTAACATTAAAACCGATGGATTTGCCGACGACCCTTATGCTGAATATGCCTTTTCAGGAGGCTCGTTTAACACCTTTAAGAATGCTGTAAAGTTTGGCACCGGAGTTTTAGGGGGTAAATGGAATTTTACGGGAAGAGCTTCAGTTATTTCATCAGATGGATATATCGACCGGGCAACTTCTGATTTGAAATCGGCCTATTTTTCCGGTGGATATTACGGAAAAAAGGATATTGTAAAAGCCATCGTGATGCTGGGTAAAGAGAAGACCTATCAGGCATGGTACGGTGTCCCGAAGGATAGCCTGGAAAATAATCCAACCTACAACCCCGCGGGTGAAATGTACGACAGTAATGGAAATTTCCTGGGTTATTACGACAATCAAACCGATAATTACCTTCAAAACTATTATCAGCTGCACTACGCTCATCAGTTTTCTTCTTCATTAAATTTAACCTCGGCACTTTTTTACACTAAAGGGAAGGGGTACTATGAAAGTTATAAGAATGATCAGAAATTCTCGAAATACGGTATGGCCGACACCATCATCGGAACCGATACCATTAATCGTACTAACCTGATTAGACAAAAGTGGCTCGACAACGACTATTACGGCTTAAACCTGACGTTGAACTATCAAAAAGAAAACCTTAAACTTAATTTTGGCGGTAGCTGGAATCAATATCAAGGCGATCATTATGGTAAAATTGTTTGGGCACAAATTGCCAGGTTGGGCGACCACGACCGAAACTGGTATTTTAACACGGGAGAAAAAACTTATTACAACCTCTTTGTCAAAGGACAATATCAACTCGCGAAAGCCCTAAATCTGTACCTCGACATGCAATACCGTTATATCGATTACTCCATTGACGGTATCCACGACGACATGAGTAGTTTTGTGCAGAATCATCAATACAATTTCTTTAATCCAAAGGCAGGTGTTACCTGGCGGCTGGCGGATGAAAATGTTCTGTTTGCCAGCGTTGCCGTTGCTAATCGCGAGCCGTCGCGTTCCGACTTTCG
>QMPP01000185.1 GCA_003650425.1 Bacteroidota bacterium
GTACACGCTGTGCTTTCGAAGTGGCAGCCCACGACCAGGGAGCCAATGTTACTTACCTAGGACCTTCAGGCACTCAGATAGGTAAAAAAGAATCGATGAAAGATACTGCCCGCGTACTGGGTCGCATGTACGATGGTATTGAATATCGTGGTTTCGGACAGAAAATTGTTGAAGAGCTGGCCGAGTTTGCCGGTGTTCCGGTTTGGAACGGACTTACCAACGAATATCACCCGACACAAATTCTGGCTGATTTTTTAACCATGATGGAACACTCCGACAAACCATTGCATCAGGTTTCGTTTGCTTACCTTGGCGATGCCCGTAACAACATGGGTAACTCACTGATGGTAGGTGCAGCTAAAATGGGAATGGATTTCCGTGCAGTGGCTCCCAAGTCGGTTTGGCCTGACGAAGAACTGGTAAAAACCTGTAACGAAATCGCCAAAGAGACCGGCGCGAAAATAACCCTTACCGAGAGCGTTGACGAAGGTGTAAAAGGAGTTGACTTCCTGTATACCGACGTTTGGGTTTCCATGGGCGAACCTGACGAAGTATGGAAAGAGCGCATTGAACTGTTGCTTCCTTACCAGGTAAATAAAGAGATGGTTGAAAAAACAAACAACCCGCGTGTGAAATTCCTGCACTGTTTACCTTCGTTCCACAACCGTGAAACCATTTTGGGTGAAGAGATCTATCAGAAATACGGCATCGAAGCTATGGAAGTTACCGATGATGTTTTTGAATCGGAAAACTCAGTAGTATTCGACGAAGCCGAAAACAGGCTGCACACCATTAAGGCAGTGATGGTAGCCACCCTTGGAAGTTAAAACTAAAAAGAAACAATAGTAATTATCAAGCACCAAGTAGCAAATTCCAAATCTCAAATAAATTCCAAACCCAAATTACTGAAATCCTAAACAAAGTAAGAGTTTTGAATTTTGATTTTTTGAAAATTTGAAATTGTTTGTAATTTGATAATTGTTATTTGGAATTTATTTGTTATTTGGTGCTTGTAATTTGAGATTTATATTTAAAACATGGCAAAACAAGAAGACGTACTAAAAAAAATAATATCCCATGCCAAGGAGTATGGTTTTGTGTTTCAGAGCAGTGAAATTTACGATGGCTTAAGTGCTGTTTACGACTACGGCTCTAACGGGGTTGAACTTAAAAAGAATATCCGCGACTATTGGTGGAAATCGATGGTTCAGTTTCATGAAAACATTGTGGGATTGGATGCAGCTATTTTTATGCACCCAACTACATGGAAAGCTTCCGGTCACGTGGATGCCTTTAGCGATCCGTTGATCGATAACAAAGACTCCAAAAAACGTTATCGTGCCGATGTACTGGTGGAAGACTTCATGGCCAAGATTGAAGCCAAAATCGAGAAAGAGGTTACCAAGGCTAAAAAGCGTTTTGGTGATTCATTCGATGAGCAGCAGTTCCGCGAAACTAACCCACGGGTTTTGGCCAACGTTAAAAAGCTGGAAGACATCAAAAACCGTCTCTATCCTGCCATGGATAACGATGATATGGAAGGTATCCGACAGCTGATTATCGACCTTGAAATTGCCGACCCCATTTCAGGAACCAAAAACTGGACAGAAGTGCGTCAGTTTAACCTGATGTTTTCAACCAGCATGGGCTCTACCGCAGATTCAGCTACCGAGATCTTTCTTCGTCCTGAAACAGCACAGGGAATTTTTGTCAACTACCTGAACGTACAAAAAACCACCCGTATGAAAATTCCTTTTGGAATTGCTCAAACAGGTAAAGCCTTCCGTAACGAAATTGTAGCCCGTCAGTTTATTTTCCGCATGCGCGAGTTTGAACAGATGGAGATGCAGTTTTTTGTACGCCCAGGAACCGAAATGGAATGGTACGAGTACTGGAAAGAGGCAAGGATGAAATGGCATCTCTCAACAGGTATTCCGGCTGACAAGTATCGTTTTCACGACCACGACAAGCTGGCTCATTATGCCAACGCTGCTGCCGACATTGAGTTTGAGTTCCCCATGGGATTTAAAGAGCTGGAGGGTATTCACTCCCGTACCGATTTCGACCTGAAAGCACATGAGGAGTTTTCAAACAAAAAGTTGCGTTACCACGATCCGGAAATCAATGAAAGTTATGTGCCATACGTGGTAGAAACCTCCATCGGCCTCGACCGAATGTTTTTAGCCATCATGAGCAATGCATACACAGAAGAGAAGTTGGAAGACGGTTCGGAACGAGTGGTCATGAAAATCCCACCTTTCCTGGCACCCAACAAAGTGGCTGTTTTCCCATTGACCAAAAAAGATGGTTTGCCCGAAAAAGCCCGTGAAATTATGGATGGACTTAAATACGATTTCAACTGTTTCTACGAAGAGAAAGATGCCATCGGCAAACGTTACCGTCGTCAGGATGCGTTGGGAACACCCTATTGCATCACGGTTGACCACCAAACGCTGGAAGATAACACAGTTACCATCCGCGAACGTGACTCCATGAAACAGGAGCGTATTCCGATTGATAAGATTTCGGGGGTTGTGGGTGAGAAGTTGAAAATTAAGCTTTAGGAGATTTTCCGACCTGTCAGGTTGAACTAAACCTGACAGGTCGGAAAGTTCATTAATTACTGATACATAAACCTCTTAATACTCTGTTTAGGGGTTTTGGCAAACGGTTCTTTATGAAGCTGCATTCGTGATACGCTCATATAGGATGGAAAATGTTTATTAAGCTCTTTGCGATAGTGTTCCAGTTTTTCTTCCAGTCCTTCTTCTGATAGTTGCAATGATTTTACAACATCCTCATCGGGAACGATGAGAGCAATTAGTTTGCCGTCACGCTGAACCACCAGCGATTCAGCCACGCAAGCGCGATTATTAATCATCGATTCAATCTCTTCGGGATAGATGTTTTGCCCGGAAGAACCCAATAACATATTCTTGCTTCTTCCTTTAATAAAGATAAACCCGTCTTCGTCAATAATGCCCAGGTCACCCGAATGGAGCCAGCCATCCTTATCAATAGCCTGGTTAGTAGCTTCCTGATTTTTGTAATAACCTGCCATCACGTTTTCGCCACGCATCAAAATTTCACCCACCTCATGCTGTGGGTCAGCGGAGTCGATTTTAACCTCAAGGTCATCAACAGCACGTCCACACGAACCTTGTTTGGCTTCGGAGGCAGGTGCATACGCCACCAGTGGTCCGCATTCCGTCATTCCGTATCCCACGGTAATGGGAAATCCAATCTTTCTGAAAAAGCCTTCAATTTCATCACTTAAGGCAGCACCGCCAACTACTACTTCAACAAAATTACCGCCAAATCCTTCGCTTACCCCTTTCAATACTTTTTTATAAAGTAAAAGGTTGATTAAAGGAATTTTTAATAAAAAGTTTAAAGGTGCCTTACGGATAACCGGTAAAATCTTCTTTTTATAAATCTTTTCAATTACCAAGGGAACTGACAAGATTAAACGCGGCCTTATCTCCTGGAAAGCCTTGGTAATAATGGCCGGCGTGGGAGTTTTTGTAAGAAAAGTAATATGACAACCTAGTGAAAACGGGAATAGAAACTCAAAGGCCAGTCCGTAAGCATGAGCCAATGGCAGGAACGACACAATTTTATCGCCAGCCTGTAATGGCATGTTTTCGCGGGCAAATTTTACATTGGCAGCCAAACTGTTATGAAGCAACATAACTCCTTTTGAAAAACCGGTAGTTCCCGAAGTATAGCTTATCTCGGCCAACTCATGATTGGATGTTTCAGGTACCTTAAACTTTTCAGCCGTTAAACCTCCCGGAAATTTTTCTTCCAGTAACTTATCTAATGAATCAACAACCTCATCCAACATGTTATTTCTTGAATGAAGGGGCAACAGGTCTTCCAGTCCGAATACATATTGAAGGTCATACATGTCGTCAATCCTGAGCTTGTCCCAAATGTTATTGGCGGCAAACAGGATCTTTGACTCAGAATGGTTAACTATGTAATGAACATCTTTAGGGAGAAAATCAGGAAGAATGGGAACAATTACGGCTCCATAAGTTATTGTTGCTAAATAGACGATTCCCCAATTAGCTGAGTTCTTTCCAATCAATGCAATTTTATCACCACGGTTTATTCCTGTTTTTTCAAAAATAATATGAAATTTCTGAATATTTTCGGCTACTTCATGATAGGTGAATGTACCACCGTTATAATCTGACAAAGCATCTTTGTCAAAATTCTCCTTTATGGCAGTTTCAAAATAATTGACCAGGTTTTCTTTTATCATGATAATATATGTTAGAGTTTTGAACTATAAACAACAAAAGTAAGTAAAGTAGTTGAAATAGTTACAAATTGGATTGTTCAGGCTAAATATTATTTTGAGGTGCTAGGAAAAATATTTGTAAACTTGCATAGGACAAAAAAAGCAAGATTATGCAGACAGAAGAAACATTATACAGGAAGCTGTTAGAGTTAATAGCTCCAAAAACAATTTTGAAGGATTTTGAACTTATAGCGGTAAAAGAGAAAAACAGTTCAATTATACTTTTTTTGAAGAGAAGAAAGAGAACATTCCGGTGGCTTTACAAGGCAAAGAAGTGGTACGTGCAGGATTTGAGAACACCATAGAATTACAAACTTTTCCTGTAAATGATAAGAAGTTGTATGTTTCGATAAAGCGCAGGCGATGGAAAGAGAAAGGGAAGAATGACAAGACATACCATAACCAATATTCCTTACACAGACCGGGGATGAAAACCACCAAAGAATTTGGTGATTTTTTAAAAGAAGAACTTGGATTGTTGCCCGACGAATTTAACAAGTTTTGGGAGGTTCCTTCAGATTAAAGCCAACACAATTTATGTTTGGTATCGGGATGTACTTAGTGATTTTGCAAAAGATTCAGGGGCGAGTGTTCACAAGAACGACATCCACAAAACTCCAGGGAGCAGGCAAAATGGCATTAGTGTTCCCATTCTCAAAGAAGAGAATTTTGGCAAAAGAATGGCCATAGATGAAAAGCATATCGGGGAAGAGATGTACACAATAATAAGTAATCGGGAGACAGGGAAAATAGCCATGGTTTGTCAAAGTTTAAAATCAAAAGAGATCCGTCAGGTACTACAGAAATGTAGAAACCAGACCCTTTCGCAGGTAGTAAGTTTAACCTGGGATTTTTCATCACTTTACCGAAAAATTGGCAATGACAACCTGCCCAATGCCATTCAGATAATTGATAAGTTCCATGTGATAAAAAATCTAATGGAAGCCCACCAGGATGTTAGAGTCAGATACCGACAAAAAGAACTTGATAAACGCAGAAAAGCGCACAAAGAATTTAAGCAGATAGAAAAGCAAAGGTTAAAAGATAGTGAACAAAGTGGGGAAAGATTTGTTGCTAAAAAATTTCATTATAAAGAACAACGCTATGAGAACGGAGAAACAGCATTAGAATTGCTAGCCCGTAGCAGGTATTTGCTCTACAAGTACAAGTCACAGTGGGCCGACAAACAAGCCAAAAGAGCAAACGTATTATTTGAGCATTACCCTGAAATAGCAGAAGCATATACCTTGGCTTGTCAATTTAGAGATTTTATGAGTAGGAAAAATATAGGAAAACACTTTTTACAAATTGACAAACAATTGCATCAATGGTATGAAAATGTAGAAGATGCTGAAATAGATGAGATGCTTAACTTTAAAACCCTTATTGAA
>QMPP01000186.1 GCA_003650425.1 Bacteroidota bacterium
CAAGCCAGTAAGCAAGCAAACCCAAATGCAGGTGCGCCATGGATGCTTCATCGGTTTTGTGATAAATGGGTTGTAAATCTAAATCGGTTTTCAGCACCCTGAAGGTGTATTCTATCTCTCGAATTACGTTGTAAATATCCCACAAAGTTTTTTCATCATCTATGTTTAACGTAGTTCGTAAAAAATAAATGCCGGCTTTCTTTTCAGGGTCAACACCTGTTTTATGAGTGCAACTGATTGAGGTGGCAATGCCTTTACCGTTATCGGTTATCCTGATATTATAATAGCGATGAACAGACGGGTATTTTTCCATCAACCGGCCAAGACGCTGATGCACCTTGTTCAGTTTTTTTGTTCCGCCTTTTTTCCCAATGCCTTCGTTAATATGCTGTACCCCTTCTTCAAATCGCTGCGACAGCAATCCGTTCATGCTATTTTCTTTCAATGCCTTTGCCTTGCTTTTTACCCAAAGATAGTTGTCCGGGTCTTCTTCATCGCTCACGCTTACACGCATCAGCTCTATGGGCTGCTTTCTTTGGTCATGAATCTCAACAGGCTGTTTGCCGGTGTCGGCGCTGTATTCTTTTAAATTGGAACGTGAAACACACATATAACCATAGTTTAATCTTCGTAGCATTTTTAGGTTTTCATCGGTAGCTATTCCGGCATCCATCACTACTACCGGGCGACGCTTCTGAAACGAAGTTTGACGACTTATGGCTTCTACTATTTGTTTTAATGTCTTGCTGTCAGCCATGTTTCTACTGAAAATATTGGAGTATTTCAAAAAACCTTCGCAATTGATTACAGGCCTGTTAAAGCTGTTAAAGGCTATTCGTTATAGCAATTCCGAAAAGCTATCTATCTGTTTAGTATTGAGTTATGAAACCCGAAAGTTGAGTAGTGTATTTGAAAAATAAATCACTAATAATTAATTACGCTTTGTTGCGTTAGAACCTTGAATCCAAGCAGGCCAAACGACTTAATTTTCAAAAATCATATTATAGGGTCTCGATATACTTTCGGTAAGCTGCGGAATGGAGATATACTTACTTTCGCGTTTGTACTCGCGGCCATCAAAAAAAGTAATCAGCGTTGGGTTGGCAAAAACATTATATCTCACAGGTAGTTCGGGGTATTTTAAAGTGTTTACAAAAGCCAGCTTCATGTTGGGAAAATCATTTTTTACCATTTCGATAACCTTTGGTCGCAGGCTGTGGCACGGGGCACAATTGTCGTTGTAAAAGTAAACCATGGCTGCCGTTTCGTTAGCAACATGTTTTTCAATTTCTTCAAGGGTCATCAATTCGTTGTCAAGTTTCATTATTTCCTAATTTTTAAAGCGCGGCAAAAATAGTATTTATTTTGAAAGTTTAAGTAAACAAAAAAAAGCCGGTAAATAAATTTCATTAATTTCGCTTTTTTCAAAATTAATAAAACCATGACATTAATAATAACCGGCTTCGGACTCACCATTAAAGATGTTGCTGAGGTTGCTCGCAATTATAAAAAGGTTGAACTTCATCCCGACGCATTGGAAAGGATAAAAATTTGCCGGGCTATGCTCGAAAAAAAAATTGAGGCCCACGAAATTATGTATGGCGTAAACACGGGCATTGGCGAGTTTTCGGAGGTGGTGCTCAACGATGAGCAGGTTAAAGAGTTTCAAAAATATCTTATCTATAACCATGCAGCGGGTATTGGCGATCCTATGCCGTTAGATTACGTGCGGGCTGCCATGTTGGGGCGCGTAAATGTGCATGCTCATGGTAATTCGGGCATTCGACCTGAGGTAACCCTGTTTTTAATCGAAATGCTTAACAAAAGGGTTACCCCTTATGTTTGTCAAAAAGGTTCGGTAGGCGCTTCGGGCGACCTGGCGCCCATGGCTCAAATTGCTCTGTTGTTGATGGGCGAAGGGAAAGCCTATTATAATGGTGAGCTCCTTGAGGGAAAAGAGGCATTAAAGCGTGCCGGCATAACACCTCCGGGATTAATGGCTCGCGACGGACTGGGAACTATCAACGGTTCCAACGTACTTACTGCCATGAGTGCCCTCTTTTTGTATGATGCCCAAAACTGGTTAAAGCAAGCTGAAATTGCAGCAGCCATGTCGTTGGAAGCACTTAAAGCAAACATGGGTCCCTACACCGCCCGACTTCACGAAGTAAGAGGATTCAAAGGGGCCATCCGTTCGGCCGTTGCCATAGGTAAACTGGTGGCCGGAGGTGACTTAAAAGAAGAACGTGTTGACCACAAAGTGCAGGATGCTTATTCTATGCGTTCCACACCCCAGGTAATTGGGGCAGCCCACGACGCCATTACGTATGCTCGCTCGCAGGTTGAAATCGAGCTCAATGGGGTAGGAGATAACCCGATTTTCTTTCCCGAAGATGATCTCGCCCTTTCGGGAGCCAACTTCCAGGGAACACCCGTTGCCTTGCCTATGGAGATGGCCGGAATGGCTGTAACCATGGTTTGTGTACTTTCAGAACGCAGATTAAACCGACTTAACAATCCTGCATTAAGTGCCGGTTTACCCCCCTTTCTCACCAAAGGAGCCGGTATGTTTTCAGGGTTAATGCTAAGTCAATACACGGCTGATATGCAAATAGTGGAACAACGAATTTTATCGGCACCTGCTGCTATTCAATCTATACCGGCCGCTGCCGACCAGGAAGACTTCGTGTCGATGGGGATGAATACCGCCATTAAAAATTTTCAAATCCTGGATAATGCCTATGGTATACTGGGAATTGAATTGATGGCTGCTGCCCAGGCATTGGATTTTAGAGATTATCAATTTGGAACAGGGGTTACCAAAGCCCATCAGGTGATTCGTAAGCATGTTGAGTTTTTGGAAATCGACAGACCATTGTATAAAGACCACAACACCATGAAAGAGGTGGTTAAATCGTGTGAAATATTAAATGAAGTTGAAAAAGTAATTGGAGATTTAGGATAATAAATTTTATGGAAGAAGAAAAAAGTGTTGCTCGGGAAGAACAGCAGAGGTCACCGTCGTTTAAAATGTTTTTAATTCTGTCAATGATTTATGGTGGGCTTTCCGTATTTTCAAACCTGGTGGTTTACGGAATGATTGACATTATCCGCCAGACTTTTGAAGGAAAGGAAAATGTTAATTTTTTGGGCATGGAGTTGGATTTATCGTTATTCATGGATGTCGATAAAAACTTTTTCCTTTGCCAAACTATTTTGTTTGCTTTTTCCTTTGCCGGAGCCTTATTCATGTGGAACGGGCGAAAAATCGGGTTTCACTTGTACACGGGAGCTCAAATACTTTTGCTGATTGTTGCAACGGTTTATCTTACAGGAATGCCTTTTCCCTTTTTTGATGTAATAATTACAGTCTTGTTTGTTTATGTTTATGCTAAAAACCTAAAGTTCCTGAAATAGTGGTCGAATCTATTGAAAATATTAGCAGCGTGAAGGATAAGAACGCAAGGTCATTACCTTTTATATTAAAGGCAGCAGCTTTGCTGTTAATTGTTTATGGAATTATTGGGTTAGGTTATTACCTGTTTACCACGATTTATTCATTGTCGAATTCTCAATTTTTAGAAAACCTGGCGTTTAAAAATTTTAAAGGAAATGCACTTTTTATTCCTGTAGCCATCGAAATATTGGTTCACATTAGTATTGTGTTGTCGGGTTTTCTTATCTTTTACAAGAAAAAAACAGGGCTCTGGTTTTTCTATTTTTCCCTCTTTTTTTCCTTGTTCTTTTTTATTGTTTTCACGAGTTACATCAATTATGCCGAAATTATTATTGGGTTTTTAGTGCTGGCAATTTTATTTGGATACCGGTCGCACTTGAGCTAATTCGATGCGTTAATTTGCCTGCCTTACAATGCTTGTTAGTAATTACGTTTACACTTCTAGTAGCTATTAATATGCATGCATTACTTGTTTTACACCATTTAAAATTACTGATAGGCTTGAAAACTCCCTCTAATCGCCCCTGTGCAAGCACAATCGCCACATCTGTTTTTTAATCGTTCGAAATTGGCATCATACAATATCTTTTCAAAAGAAAAAACTTTCAGTTTACGCCCGTAATGCATTCTAAAGTCTTGTATTACATCTTGATGCAAATTCTTTAATAAAATTCGAGTACCTTAAATTAAGTAAACATACTTACCTTTTATTTTGTATCACACCATCAATTAATAAAACATTGAAAAGCGAAGAATAGAAAAAATTAACATTTTTTTAAATATTTGTTTTGGTTTTTAATTTTTTTTTTACCTTGCACTATGTTTTTGTAACCCTTATTATAGCTCAAAACATTGTGGATATTTTGCAATAATATTGATTTAAAAACATATAATAAATTGAAAATTACGTATTAAATTATTTATTCATTAACCAAAATTATCATTATGAGAAAATTTACTCTTATGCTGGCGCTAATGTCGTTTATCGGCGTTCAATTTGCGTTAGCCCAAACAAGAACCATTAATGGTACGGTTACCAGTTCCGATGACGGGGCCGGAGTTCCCGGTGTTACTGTTCTTGTAAAAGGTACTATTGTTGGTACAACTACCGACATTGATGGTAAGTATTCCCTATCAGTGAAACCAGGCAGTAAAACGCTTGTGTTTTCTTATATTGGAATGAAAACCCAAGAGGTTGCCATTGGTAGTCAAAACCAAGTTGATGTTATCCTTCAGCCCGATGTGTTGATGGTTGACGAAGTGGTAATAACAGCTATTGGAATGACCAAGGAGAAAAAAGCTCTTGGTTATAACGTGCAGGATGTTAAATCAGAAGAAATTGCCAAGAGTGGCAATACTGATGTCGTAAATGCATTGCAAGGCCGTGTTTCAGGTGTTGAAGTTACCAGTTCATCGGGTGCTGCTGGTGGTGCTAATTACATCACTATTCGTGGTGCTACCTCTATTACAGGTAACAACCAGCCTCTGTTTGTTGTTGACGGTGTTCCGATAGACAACTCGGTAACTGCTGACGATGATGGATTTGGCTCAGGCGACGTGGCCGGTGTGGCTCGTGGAAACCGTGCATTGGACATCAACCCTGACGACATTAAAAACATTAGTGTTCTTAAAGGTGGTGCAGCTACTGCTCTATATGGTATTCGGGGTGCTAATGGTGTAATTCAAATTACAACCAAAAAAGGTGGTGTTACTGGCGGTCATAAAGTGGATGTTAATTTCAATTCATCTGTTCGCTTTAGCCAAATCAGCCAAACTCCCAAGTTAAACCAAAAATATGCTCAGGGATGGAACGGAGACTGGTATTCAGGTTTCTTTGCCTCTTGGGGTCCAAAAATTTCAGAATCAGGTTATAGCAAAGATCCTAGTGTTTGGGGTTACCCCGACTTTGATGTTGACGGTGCCATTGTTCCGGCAGCTGATGCTGATCCTTCACTTGGATCTGTCAATATTTATGACCATTTTAACTTTTTCCAAACAGGTGTTACCTTCAACAACAGTATTAGTCTTTCAGGTGGAAACGATAAATCTTCCTTCTATATGTCGGCTTCCGATATGGACGACAAAGGGGTTATTCCTAACAACCACGTGAGAAGAAATACGTTTAAAATTTCAGGGTCTACTAAATTAAGCGATAAGTTTAAAATTTCAGGAAA
>QMPP01000187.1 GCA_003650425.1 Bacteroidota bacterium
GCCCTTTAAATAAAGATGCCGTTGCTGCTCCCCGACCCATGCCTCAAACGCCCGTACCGCGGCATGTTCCTTAAAATATTGTATAATTTCCTTTGCTTTCAAATTACCCGTTTCATCCAGTAAAAAACGAAGCACAAAAGTAGTTTAAATATTTGTATGGCAGCGGGCGGGCTGTTCGTTTTACTCCTCGTGCCAAAACCGTTTCGGCTACTATGTCTTCGGGGGCTTCCCGTGGTCGCCCCGCTTCCATAAGCCTCAATCGGTTTTGTCGCTGCGGGGTGCCACTACCATCCCTGCTGCAAGGGCGAATGAGCGAGGGAACGAAAGTGAGAATAAAAAACCTTTCAGGCTAAACGTGAGCTCGCGGGTAGAAACCTGAATGGTTGAAATAATAGAAGAACAAATGAGCGATAGACCGAGGGTAAGAAGTTGCGATTCAAAACCTGCACTACTAATTTAGTTCACGGTTTGTAACCGTGAGCAGGTTCAAAATCCAGAAAGTAACAGAAGGTGGTGAGGGAATGCCGAACACCGAACATTGATTTTAGAAGTAACTTCAAACTCTAACTCCCAACTTTAGGCATTTTAGGCACTCGAAGTACTTTAGGCACTTTTTACGCAGCCACCTCGTAAATCGTAAATCGCCTTCGGATATCGAAAATAAAGATTAACGACGTACGAAGTCGATGTACGATATCCAACAGGTGTTAATGTTGTGGTATTGAAATTGGCAGTAGGAAAATTGAAAGCATAAAGATCGTGAAAGAATGATTTATGCTCAAGCTAAAACTATAAAATTACCCTTGTCGTATCATCCTCTTTCCTACCTTTGCAAAAAACGAAAAAACAACAATTATGGTTAACTTTAACGATAATCAATACTCTTCCGAAGAGCTTATCAAAGAGATAAAATACTTAAAACTCCTTTCCGATACTTTTCCCAGCATACAGACTGCCAGCACCGAAATCATCAATCTCGAGGCCATTATGAACCTGCCAAAGGGCACGGAACATTTCCTTACTGATATTCATGGCGAAAACGAAACTTTTAGTCATGTTATTGCCAATGCTTCCGGTGTGGTAAAACGTAAAGTGGAAGAAATCTTTGGCAAAACCCTTCGCGAAAAAGAAAAACGCCAGCTCATCACCTTAATATACTACCCCAAAGTTAAACTCGACCTTATTTTAAAGGACGAAACCGATGTAAACGAATGGTACTCTATCACGTTGCAACGACTTGCTAAAGTAGCGCGTGCCTCCTCATCAAAATATACCCGGTCAAAAGTACGAAAAGCCATGCCTGCCGACTTCGGTTACATTATTGATGAGCTGTTAAACGAAAGCGGCGAAGACAAAGAGGAATATTTTGAAAGCATCATCAACACCATTATCAACATCAACAGGGCACCCGCTTTTATTATTGCCATGTGTAAATTTATCCAGCGTCTGCTTATCGACCGGCTGCATATTATCGGCGACATCTTCGACCGGGGTCCCAGTGCCGAAAAAGTAATGGATAAGTTAATGGAACATCACGCCGTTGACATCCAATGGGGAAACCACGATATTATCTGGATGGGAGCCGCCACCGGTAACCTGGCACTGATTGCCACTATCATACGAATCTCGTTACGCTATCAAAATATCGATACCCTTGAAGATGCATATGGTATCAATATGCTCCCGCTGGCCACTTTCGCTATGGAAACATATAAAAACGATCCTTGTGATCTGTTTACACCTAAAACAGAGGTAATCGATAAAAATACAGATTTGGTAAAAAAAATGCACAAGGCCATCTCTATTATTCAGTTCAAGCTGGAGGGAGAAATCATTAAACGAAACCCGCATTTCAAGATGGATGATCGTTTGGTGCTCGACCAAATCGACTTTAAAAAGGGCACTATCACCATTGGAGGCGAAAAATATGAGTTGCTCGATAACCATTTCCCAACCATCAATCCTAATAACCCATACAAGCTAACAAAAGAAGAAGCTGAGATAATGGACAAACTTCGACTTAGCATTAAAAACTCAAAACGACTTCAGCACCATATCGAGTTTCTGTTTTCGCATGGCAGTATGTACCTTGCTTACAACTCGAACCTGCTTTTCCATGGTTGTATTCCCATGAATAGCGACGGGTCGTTTCAGGAATTTGAAATCGGAGGAAGTGCCGTGTCAGGTAAAAAACTTTGTGACCGGTTTGAAATTGCAGTGCGCCGCGGATATCAGCACCGGTTCAGTCATAAAAATGAAAATATCAACCTGGATTATTTTTGGTATCTATGGCAGGGTGAACTTTCTCCTCTCTTTGGTAAAAAGAAAATGGCTACGTTTGAGCGTTATTTCGTGGCTGACAAAAAAACTCACAAAGAGGGTCGTAACGACTACTACAACTTAGTTTACAACGATGAAAAATATGCCAACAGAGTTTTAGAAGAATTTAACCTTGATCCACGAACCTCTCACATAGTCAATGGCCACGTTCCCGTGCAGGTAAAAAAAGGCGAAAGCCCTATCAAGGCCAACGGAAAACTGTTTGTTATCGATGGCGGTATGTCGAAACCCTATCAAAAAGTTACCGGTGTGGCAGGATATACCTTAATTTACAACTCCTATGGGTTGGTTTTGGTAGAGCACGAACATTTTGAGTCGCGACAAAAAGCCATTGAAGAGGAGATTGATATTATTTCAAACAGGATCTTCATCGAAGCAAAGACCACGAGAAAGCGGGTTCGTGATACCGATATTGGTAAAGAGCTGCAAAATCAAATTGACGACCTGAAACTATTACTGACAGCCTACAGAAAAGGCCTTATCAAAGAGAGACTGTAGATTTGAGATTCCGTTTGTGTTTTAAAGGCAGATAAAAATTAAATATGATACGCGTTTTTAAGTTTGGAGGGGCATTGTTAAAAGATGCCGAAGGTATTGAGCGGATGGTTTCTATTGTTGAGGAGTTTAAGTGCGAACCGCTCGTTGTGGTGGTTTCGGCTATTGGCAAAACGACCAACGCGCTGGAAAACCTATTATTGCTGGCAATGACCAACGATAAAAATCTCGCTTCGGAATATTTTTCGCTTAAAAGTTTTCACATCAACCTTATCCAATCTTTACCTCATGTTAACCATAGCGAATTGATTACTGAAGTTGAAGAACTCTTTAGAGACCTTTGGGATGCATTAAACAATAAAAATGATAATTACTATTTTGCCTACGACCGGATTGTTAGTTTTGGTGAAAAGATATCAGGAAAAATAGTTGCCACCCGACTATCGGCCAAAAAACTTATTGTTGAAGCCTTTCCGGCACAAACAATTATCGCTACCAACAGCAACTTTACCAATGCATCTGTTGATTGGAAAAAAACCCGATACAATATCAGTACTTACCTCTTCCCCCTGCTTCATGATGGTAAAATTATCGTAACCGAGGGTTTTGTCGGGAGCAACGAAAATGGAGATACTACTACCCTTGGAAGAGAAGGATCCGACTTTACAGCAGCCATTATCGGCACTATTTTAAAAGCCGATGAAATAGTTATTTGGAAAGATGTACCCGGCTTGATGAACGCCGACCCCAAGTTGTTTGATGATGCCGTTAAACTTGACAATATTTCGTATCACGAAGCCATTGAGCTGGCCTTTTACGGTGCTTCGGTTATTCACCCCAAAACCATCCAACCCCTGCAAAAAAATAATTTGACCCTGCAGGTTCGCTCCTTTTGGGAACCCCATACCACCCCTTCGCTCATTTCTGACAACACGCTGGAAGATGATAACGTTCCGAAGATAATTGTAAAGAAAAACCAAACGCTATTAAGCATCAGCTCGCGTAACATGGATTTTATTGGCGAAGAGAACCTGTTTCTTATTTTCAAAATCTTTAATAAACATAAAATCCATATCAACCTGATGCAAAACTCGGTCATCAGCTTTTCGGTGTGTTTTAACAGCGATGTAAAAAATCAGGAAGTGCTGATGGAAGCGCTGTCGAAATTGTTTTATGTGAAATATAACACGGGGTTAACGCTGCTTACTTTGCGACATTACAACAAGGCGTTTTTGGCAAAACATACTTCTAATAAAAAAGTGCTGTTGGAACAAAAAAACCGGACAACAGCCCAATTTTTAGGTAATTTTTAACTTTTTAACTGGCACTCTGTACATTACGACATTCAACCGGTAATTTACTTTAAGTTTGAAGGGTCGAAAACACCAAAAACCTACCATTAATGGTAGGAAAAAACCTACCATGTTCCTCCCTTGTTTTAGGCTTTTTTATGTGTTTTCTTTGTACAAAACAAACCCATAAAATTTATAGCCATGAAAAAGCAAGTATTATTTTCAGTATTTTTTGTAGTTTCAATCTTCTTTTCGGCAAATGTTTTTGCCCAGTATCCAATTGCATCCTATGACACACCCACTGCTCCCGGTACCTATTTTACCATGAGCCATGCAACCTCCCCGAGTATGTCAGCTGAAAAAAGAAAAATGAATGTAAATACAACCGGTGGATCCAGTGCCCCAACTAGTGAATTTGTTACTTTTATGGTATATTCGCTGGATATGCAAGATTTTAAAGGACCCTATACCATTCAAATTGGCTCCTCAAAATCAATACCTATTGATGAAAGACAATGGGGGTTGGTTGTATTAGGCCAAACGGGCGACTGCCTGATGTCGGTTTATACCGAGAGCAACGACACCCACTAAAATTTTCGTTTCATAATAAATCGGTTTTGTCCACTATCTGAATATATATATTATCTTTGTATAAGGAAATATAGTACCGGATGGTGGACAAACTTTTTAAATACCTGCTTGTTTTTTGTTATTTTTTTGGCATTCAATCTTTGGAAGCTACTACTAATACCAATACTGACGCCTCCTTTAAAATTAACTTTAACAAAGCCTGGCAATTCCGTAATATTAACAACGACTCAACCATTTATTATGCAACAAAAGCATTAACTATTTCAAACAACGCTAAAATTAACACAAAAAAAATTGATTTATATACTGTATTAATCCTTTCCTATATTCAAAAAGGAGATTATACATCTGCCATCGAAAAAGCTCAACAAGCGCAAAAACTCATTGATTATTTCAATCTAAAAGAAAAAGAAGCCAAGCTTTTGATGTGGACAGGCAACATCTATCAATCTATGGGATTTAGCTCAAAAGCGCTAGAATATCTTTTTAAAGCAGCTAAATCAAAACCCAATAATTCTATAAAAAAAGAAATCCTATATCATACAGCCCTCGTATATTATAGCTTGAACGAAATTGAACAATGTAGAAATAAAGCACATCAGAGCATTTCCATTCAATCGGACAAGAACAACCTCGAAAATAGCGTTAATGCTTTTATTCTTCTTTCAAATATATACAACTCATTTGATTCCATTAACTTTTATCTGAATAAAGCATACAACATTGTTAAAGATGATCCTGAAATGGAGTATAAAAAAGTGGTAGTGCTTAATAATCAGGCATTACTTTACGACATGGTTGGAAAAATTAAATTGAGAAACAAAAAATACCTTGAAGCCATTAATATTGCAAAATATAGGCATTTTACCTCCTTTTTAACAGAACTCTACAACAATTACTCCTATGTTTTGA
>QMPP01000188.1 GCA_003650425.1 Bacteroidota bacterium
GTAAAACAAATTATATCTAGTCTGGTGCCATTTCAAATTATTTTTTACTTTTGCAGCCCGTTCACAACCGCCTTTGGCCCGAGTGGCGGAATTGGTAGACGCGCTGGTCTCAAAAACCAGTGAGGTAACACTCGTGCCGGTTCGATCCCGGCCTCGGGTACAAAAAAGGTCATTCATTGTTGAGTGGCCTTTTTTTATAACAGCTGATGGCTTATTATGTTTACATATTATATTCCAGGCGAACTGACACTTTTTACAAAGGTCAGAGTAACAACATGCAAGACAGGTTAAAGCGTCATAATTCAGGAAGCGAAAAAGAATAATTAAGACTATTAATAATCATTAGCGAATTCGCGGCCAATTAACCAGGTTATCAATATTCCATATTACTGGTGATAGTTGAGGCAAATACATCTCTCCCGGTTATTTTAAAATCTCTTAACTTTAAGCCGCTTTAAAAATCCGTTACCTTTGCGTTTTTTCAAAAATGTTGATTATGAATAAGCATTCCAATAGATTTTTACCCATTCTTTTTGCTATTGTGTTGGTGCTGGGAATGATAATGGGTGCTCTGCTTAACAAAAACCAAACAACTAATAACGGACTGTTTTCAGGTTCAAAATTTGGCTCTTCAAAAATTGACCAGATTCTTGATTATGTTATTACTGATTATGTTGATACCGTTAACCGTGAGGAACTGGAAAAGGATGCCATTGAAGGTATGCTTGAAGATTTAGATCCGCATTCATCTTATATTTCGGCCAAAGATTTTCATGAAATTAACGACCCGTTGATGGGAAGTTTCGAGGGAATCGGTATCTCATTCCGTATCGAGAAAGATACCATTATGGTTATTAACACCATTCCCGGCGGACCTTCCGAAAAGGTTGGGCTAATGGGTGGCGACCGCATCGTGAAAGTTAACGACTCGGTGATTGCAGGAAATGGCATTACCAACAGCAGTGCTGTTAAACTCTTGAAAGGGAAAAAAGGAACCAGGGTTAAAGTTTCTATATTTAGAAGAGGAATTCCTGATTTGCTGGAATTTACCATTACCCGCGATGTTATTCCCATGTACAGTTTGGATGTTGCTTATATGGTGAACGATAGCATTGGGTTTATTGCCTTGAATAAGTTCTCTGCAACTACTGCTAAAGAGTTCGATAAAGCATTGCGCTCGCTTAAAAAGAAAGGAATGACTGCTCTTATCCTGGATTTGCGCGGTAACCCCGGTGGCTATTTAAATGCCGCCATTGATATTGCCGATGAGTTTCTTCCCGATCAAAAACTAATTGTTTATACTGAAGGGAAAGCTCGTCCGCGCCGGTATGCTTTTGCCACCAAAAAAGGCGATTGGGAAAAAAACACGCTTGTGATACTTATTGATGAAGGATCGGCCTCCGCCAGTGAAATTGTTACCGGTGCAGTACAGGATAACGACCGGGCTACTGTTATTGGCAGACGATCGTTTGGTAAAGGGCTGGTACAGGAACAGATGTCGTTGGCCGACAGCTCGGCCATCAGGTTGACGGTAGCACGTTATTACACTCCCACCGGAAGATGTATTCAGAAACCCTATAAGAAAAACCATTTTGAACAGTATTACGAAGAGGCCTATCATCGTTATCTGGATGGAGAAATGAAGAGTGCCGACAGTATCCATTTCCCCGATTCATTAAAATATACTACACCCGGGGGAAAGGTGGTTTATGGTGGAGGCGGCATTATGCCCGATATTTATGTGCCTATCTCAACCGACAGTATCCACACCTTTTATAATACTCTTGTCAATAAGGGGCTTCTTTATCGTTTCGCGTTTGATTTTACTGATAATCATCGAAAAGAGTTAATTAAATACAACGACTTTAACAGCTTTAACAAAGGGTTTAATATGTCGGATGAGGACTATAGTGAGTTGGTAGCTTATGCAAAGGAAAAGGGCATAAAACAAAGCAAAGCAAAGATTGCCGTTTCAAAAAACAGAATAAAAACTTTGTTTAAAGCCTATGTTGGTAGAAATATTTTGGAAGAAAAAGGTTTTTATCCTATTTATCATCAAATAGACCCGGTATTTAAAAAGGCCGCCGAGGTGATAAATAATAAAAATGAAGAAGAAACCCAACATTAAACAAGTTCAATATTTGATGATGAAAATAAATATAAATACATGCTTTTCTCAATCAATGATTATCGTGCTGTTATTTTTATTTTTTTCCATTAATCAGCTTTCGGCTCAGCATATACTGAGTGATCCTTATCTGGTTGAGCCTGGCGAATCAAGCATGCTTATCCGTTGGGAAATGTCAGGTAAAGGTGATTATAAGATTGAATACGGTAAAAGCAAAACTAATATTCGCGAGGCAGACTTAATCTTTCGCGAAAGTAAACATGAAGGGTTTCTTTATGAAGTTAACCTTGCTCATTTAAAGCCAGGTACAATCTATTATTACAGGCTGCTTAATCAGAATGAAGATAACTGGAATTCATTTAAAACTTTTACAAGAAACCAGGATAAATTCACCTTTGTTGCCATGGGTGACAGCCGCAGTAATCCCGATATCTTTAAAAAGATACTGGATGGAACTGTTTCGGAAAATCCTGATCTTATCATAAGTATGGGTGATTTGGTGGAGAGTGGCGGGTTATATGACGAGTGGCACGATTATTACTTTTCGGTGGCTAAAGACGTGATATGTACAATACCTTTAGTAAGCACTTTGGGGGATCACGAGGCGGATGGTGACGATGGTGAATTATTCAGGTATTTTCTGCGAAAAGATGAACCGACAGACAAACAATGGTTTTCGTTCGATTATGGAAATACACACTTTATTTCGTTGGACTTCAGACATCCGAATAATCAGGAAATGATTGACTGGTTCATCAATGATATTTCTTCTTCTGAAAAAGAGTGGAATATTGTATATATGCACAGAGGGACTTATAATTTCGGTGGTCATCGTTCAGCATGGGGAAGAGATATTTGGCCAAAACTTTTTAGTAAGTATAAAGTTGATATTGTTTTTGCCGGACACTCACACATTTACGAAAGATTTTTACCGGTTCGAGAACCAAATATTTCAAATGCAGTTTCTTATGTAACTACAGGAGGCGCGGGAGCAGAGCTTTATGAGGCCTCACTAAACAAATCGGTAATGGCTGTATCGGAATCGGTTAACCATTTTATAACTGTTAAAATAGATAAAAACAGGTTGTATTATAAAGCCATCCGAATGGATGGAACTGTTTTGGATAGTTTCGATATTGTTAAAACAAAAAAGGGATACAATAATGATTATGAAAACAAGATTATACCCCAACATATATTAAATACGTTAACTGGATTTAACAGTGCTATTTCGCAAAGTTTATCTGAAATTCCATTATACTCGGTTCCTGCAAAGTACTCTTTAGAGTTGCAATCATTTTTAACTCGTAGTTTGCCATTTACTATTCAGCTTGAACCGGTGGCAACAAAATGTTATGTTATGAAACCTTATAGCGATACCCTCCGAGGTGATAACATAGAAAAGGTAGTACTTAATATTACACGAAAGAAGAGAATAACGATATCGTCGTGGGGAACTATTGAACCGGGTTTACGGTTAATGATGATTTATAAACAGGGCGATATGCAGGATACCATAATAGGTGGAGCGCTGGACTATTGGCCCGCAACAAATTATTGATTTTGAAAGTTTCCTTTGGGTTTGTCCGATACTTGTTAAAAACAAAAAGGCTGTTTGAAAGCGATTATTTCAAACAACCTTTTTAAAAGTTCGTTAGTTTAAAGCTCTATTCTCCCAAAAACCTTTCGGCTTCAATGGCAGCCATGGCTCCTGTGCCGGCAGCAGTAATAGCCTGACGGTAGTGCTTATCCTGAACATCACCGGCGGCAAAAATTCCCGGAACATTGGTGGCCGTTGAATCGGGTTTGGTAATCAGGTAACCGGTTTCATCCATGTCCAGCTTTCCTTTAAAAATATCGGTATTAGGTTTGTGGCCAATGGCAACAAAAAAACCTTCGATATCAATTTTAAACTCTTTACCGGTTTTGTTGTTAAACAAAATGGCTCCATTAAGTGCTTTGGTAAAACCTTTAACCTCACCAACAATTTCTTTCACTTCGGTGTCCCAAAGTACCTCAATGTTAGGGGTGTTAAGTACTTTATTTTGCATCGCTTTAGAAGCTCTCAGCTGATCACGACGGTGAATCAGGTAAACCTTGTTACAAAGATTGGCGAGATAGGTAGCATCCTCGGCAGCCGTATCGCCACCCCCTACAACGGCAACGTCTTTTCCCTTGTAAAAGAAACCGTCGCAGGTGGCGCAAGCAGAAACACCTCCCCCTTTAAATTTTTCTTCCGATTCCAGCCCCAGATATTTGGCTGTGGCTCCGGTGGCAATGATGACAGTTTCTGCCAATAATTCATTACCGTCATCAATTTTTACTTTGAAAGGGCGTTGTGTTGTGTCAATTTCGGTGGCTACTCCCCAGCGGATGTCAGCGCCAAAACGCTCAGCCTGTTTTTGAAATTGTTCCATCATGGCCGGGCCGCCAATGCCCTCGGGGTATCCCGGAAAGTTGTCCACTTCGGTAGTGGTGGTTAATTGACCGCCGGGCTCCATTCCCTGATAAACAATGGGCTTGAGGTCGGCACGCGATGCATAAATAGCCGCGGTGTATCCGGCAGGGCCAGAACCGATAATCAAACATTTTGTATTTTCCATATCTGTAATTTGTTTTATAATTTTCTAAGTATTAGACAACTGTTTTTGTAAAACTGACAGCAAAAGTCGTTTTTTTATTTTAATAATGGCTTTTGAATAATCAATTTAGATGCCACTTTTGTTTTGAGCTAAAATGTGCCACTATGGCAACAAAAATATTTATTGAATTAAAAGTTGGGTTAAATAATTTTTTATGTAATTTTGCGCTCCCAAAACGGAGTATAAAGGTTCCGATAGTATTCGGGGGCTATTTCGATGGAAAAGTAAGAGTTCATAATTTACGGGGTGTGGTGCAGTTGGCTAGCATGCTTGCATGGGGTGCAAGTGGTCGCAGGTTCGAGTCCTGCCACTCCGACAACAAAAAGGTTAGTTTACCATTTTGTAAACTAACCTTTTTTTATTGGTTTTTAACCTGACCGGTTGTGCTAATTAGACTTTATCTTGCTATTTTGCTACTTCAAAGTCCATGGTCATGGTTCGGTTACCAAAAGTAACTTTTACAGTATAAACTCCGTTATTCCAATCCGAAACATTTAAAGTATAGTCAAGCATGGGCATGGAAGCTGTTCCGTTGTAAAGTTCTTTAACCTTTTTTCCTTTGGCATTGTAAACATTGGCTTCAACATCAGCGTTACGAACGCCTGATATCTTAATGATGGTAGTGGCTGTTGCAGGTTGTGGAAAAATATGAATTCCCGGTTCCTGCATTTTTGATCCTTTATTCATACCACCATTACCCATGCCTTTTTGACCCATTCCACCATAGTTTCCCATTCCGGGGTTTCCTCTCATACCCTGATTTCTTCCCGGTTTTTGTCCGCGATTCATTCCACGATGCTGCATGGTCATTTTTTCATAATTCATATTAGGATTCCACAAAA
>QMPP01000189.1 GCA_003650425.1 Bacteroidota bacterium
CAGCTAGACGAAGTAGTGGTAGTTGGTTACGGAACCCAGTCGGCCAAAGAGGTTACCAGTGCGGTTACCAGCGTGAAAGCCGATGACTTTAATAAAGGAAACGTTACCGACCCTGTTCAGTTGATTCAGGGAAAAGTGGCAGGTCTTTCCATTGCCAAGCCGGGTAACGACCCCAACCAAAGTTACAACATCAGGTTGCGTGGGTTATCAACCTTTGGCTCCAACACCGAACCACTCATTATTATCGACGGGGTTCAGGGTGCTTCTCTTAACTCGGTAGATCCTGATGACATTGCCTCGATGGATGTTTTAAAAGATGCCTCTGCTACCGCGATTTACGGTACTCAGGGAGCCTCGGGGGTTATTATCATCACCACCAAAAAAGGTCAATACTCACCCGATGGTGAAAAGTTTCATGTAAACTTTAACACCTCTCTTACCAGCGAGTCGGTGGCAAGGAAATTAGATGTGCTGTCTTCATCCGATTACTTATCAATACCCAATGCTGTTGACTTTGAAAACAGCACAGACTGGATGAATGAGCTAACACAAAAAAGCTTGTCGCAAGCTTACAACCTCGCGGTTGACGGAGCTACTAAAACTTCGAGTTATCGGGTTTCGTTTAACTACCGCAATTCAAACGGTATTGTTTTGGGAACAGGCTTTGAACGCCTCAACGGGAAACTGAATTTTACCCAGCGCGCCTTAAATGACATGCTTACCTTAGACTTCAACATGTCGGCCACCAATCGTAATGAGCAGTACAGCCCGAGTGAGGCCTTTGGCGCCGCTGTAAGGTTTAATCCTACCGCTCCTGTTATGGCCGATGATGACTTTTCAACCGAGTGGGGTGGCTATTTCCAACGTCAGGCCTTTGCTTTTTACAATCCCAAAGCCATGATTGAGCAAAGTACCATGGATGGTAAAAAACTGAATGTTATAGGAAGCTTAAAAGCCACCCTTGAACCCATCAAGAATTTAAAGTTTAGTGCGTTTTATTCGCAAACCTATAATGCCGACGTGTATGGTTCGTACTGGAGTAAAAACGCCTACTACACTCCTTACGCCATTGGAAGCCACAAAGGTTTTGCGCGCAAGGAAAATCAAAACAGGTTTAACCACTTGTTTGAAGCTATCGGAAGCTATGAAAAGAATTTTGGCGGATTAAACGTGAAAGCCATGGCCGGTTACTCTTTTCGCGAAGATTATTATAACAACGTATGGGCCTACGGCGAAGGGTTTATCACCGATGAGTTTACTTACAACAACATTGGTTCCTCTTCGGCAACATTGGCCAACAACGTTTCGCGCGGAAGCTACAAAAACAGCTCGCGTTTAATTGGTGCCTTTGGTCGTGTTAACTTAAACTATAAAGAGATGGCCTTTTTAACCGCCAACTTCAGAAGAGACGGGTCGTCGATGTTTGGAGAAAACAAAAAATGGGGAAATTTCGGTGGCCTTAGCGCCGGTGTCGATTTTGCCAAAATATTCGACCTTGGTATTGTTGACCGCTTAAAACTTAGAGGGGGTTACGGAACAGTAGGTAACCTACCACCAAGTGCCTACCTCTCGAAAAACCTCTATAATGTTTCCAACGAAAAATTCTTCTATAATGGAACATTTATCAATGCTTACGCCCCTATCAGAAACGACAACCCCGATTTACAATGGGAAGTCAAAAAAGAGTTGGACATTGGTCTTGATTTCTATTTCTGGAACTATCGCGTGGGTGGTACCATCGACTACTACAGCAGTACCAGCTCACAGCTGATTTTATATGCTCGGGTGCCGGTTCCACCGTTTCCATCCGACCACATGTATTTAAACCTCGGTGAGCTTACCAACTCGGGACTTGAATTTTCGGTAAACGTTCGCGCCATCGAAAAGAAAAACTGGACGTGGACAACAGGATTTAACTTTACCAAATACTTTGATACCAAACTGGATAAAATTACCAGCCCGTTATCAACCTCTGCCAGCACCCTTTATCTCGGTAACCTGGGAGCACCATTCTACACCGGTATTAACACCATTATTGCCAAAGAGGGCGAGCCCATCGGACAGATTATTGCCCCTATTTACATTGGTATGGACACCGCCGGCGTGATGCAGTTTGAAGCACCAACAGATACCGTTGACGGAATCTCTTCCAACCCGACACAGGACGATTATCAAAACGCGGGAACCGGTTTACCAAAATTCCAGTTTGGCTGGAGCAACAGCTTCACCGTTGGCAACTTTGATGTAAACTTCTTTATCAGAGGAGTATTTGGACACTATCTGGTAAACATCAACAATGCACGTTACGGCAACCCGAGAGTAATTGGTATCCAAAGTGGAATGAATCAGGCACTGGATTACATCGATGCTGCCAGCGGCCCTGTTTACTCCAGCGTACATGTTGAAAAAGCCGACTTTGTTAAGCTCGATAACTTTGCCATAGGTTACAATTTCTTGTTTCCTAACAATGATTACATCAGTAAAGTAAGGGTATTTATTTCCGGGCAGAACCTCTTTACCATAACAGGGTACTCGGGGGTAAGCCCCGAAGTTCGTTACGGTGATGCGTATGACAACAACAACCCGTTGGCTCCGGGACTTGACCGTGAGAACACCTATTTTACCACACGCAGTTTAACCTTTGGTGTTAACGTTAATTTCTAAATTCTTAAAACAGAGATAAAATGAAAAAGATACGAATTACTTTTCAGATATTATTGGTTGTCGTCCTGATTGGAGGGTTTAGCCAATCGTGCACCAAACTCGACGAAACGGTGTACTCCGATTTGAACGGGGACAAACTTTTTAGCGATCCCGACAATCTGGTTTACGGGTTAGGGGTTGCCTATACCAATCTTTACCAGCTTTTAGGCCACAAATACGGCGCTGTTGGTATGGAAGCCGGCACCGATTTGTGTATTGTACCACAACGTGGTGGCGACTGGTACGATGGTGGTGAGTGGATTAGATACCATCGTCACGAATGGACTCCGCAGGAGGCTTATATCTCAAGATGGTGGAATGTGCTTTACTATGGTATTAACACTTGTAACAGGCTTATCTATACTTTCGATAATCTGGAGGGTGTCGATCCAAAACCTGCTATTGCCGAGCTTCGCGGATTAAGAGCACTTTACTATTGGTGGCTTGTTGATATATATGGCAACGTGCCTATTGTTGATAAATTTGATGTTCCAGCTGACTACAAGCCGGTTACCAACACCCGTAAAGAGGTTTACGATTTTATTGAGAAAGAGTTGAATGAAGCTATGCCCGACCTGTCGAAAAACACCGGTCTTGAGTATTTTGGTCGTGTAAATTATTACGTTGCCCAAACCATTCTTGCCGAGCTATACATCAATGCCGAAGTATATACCGGAACCCCGCAGTGGGATAAAGCAGAAGCTGCTGTAGATACAGTAATGGCCGGTGGCTATAGCCTTGCTGCTAATTTCTTTTCTAATTTTGAAGAAGATGCCACCGCTTCACCCGAGTACATTTTCGGGCTTCATTTTGACAGGATAGATGCTGCTGCTTTCGAGGTTCATCTTTTTACACTTCATTACAATCTGGCTGACAAGTACAAATTTGAAGATAACTGTTGGAATGGTATCTGTGCGCAGGAATCATTTTTCCATCTGTTTGATGCCGACACCAACGATACCAGGAGAAAAAGTATCTTGTTTGGATTTCAATATTTTGACGATGGCACTCCGGTTGTAGATCCAAGTTACGAGAAATTCAACCCGCAAGATCCTACGTATCGCGATCCTGACGGTGCACCGTTAAATCTTACTCCTCATGTTAATATGCTGGAGCCAAAATGTTTGCGTCAAGCCGGTGCCCGTGTTGCCAAGTACCCTTTTATCGTAGGTAGCGACAGATACACCAGCAACGATATGCCCATCTTCAGACTTGGGGAGATTTATTTGATGAAAGCCGAGCTGTTGCTTCGTAAAGGTGATGCCGCCGGCGCATTAGAATATGTAAATCGTTTGCGCACCAGAGCCGATGCTACGCCGTTAACAGAGCTTTCGATGGAGAGCCTTTCGGATGAATATGCCCGCGAGCTGTTTGCCGAGGGTAAACGTCGTACCCAGCTAATTCGTTTCGGACATTACAACGATGCGCGTTGGGAGAAACCCGATGTTTCACCTGACTACACGCTTATTTGGCCTATCCCTCAGTCTCAAATTGATGTAAACCCCAACTTGGTACAAAACCCGGGATATTAATATTTACTGACGGATAAATAAAAAAAGCTCCTTTTCGGAGCTTTTTTTATGCTTGCTTATAATCTGTGCTGTACCCTTTAATATAACGTACCAATCTTTCAGGCCTTGTTGATATTGGTTTTAATTACAGAGGTTACGCGATGCTCCATCTCTGGTTGTTATGCTACGAAAATATCGAACAGAAGACCAAGGTTAGCGTCATCCCGACCTTGTGGAGGGATCTCCCCTGTATAATGGTACACTTCGGTTATTTCGAGACATGGCAGGCGGTGGGGTTGTTATAATTATTTTCCTTCCCACATCCCTCGATACAATTTTTTCTATGCTTTTCTGTCACCAATCCCCTACGGGGAATGATTAACTTGTTTATGAAATTACAACTCATTTTTCTCCTACGGAGAAAGGGTCGGATGAGAGCAATAAAAAAAACCAAAACAGCAACAGTACCTCTACCCTACCGCGTAGCGGTTAAGGAATTATATCTTACAACCAACCCTAATACCTTCCCCGTAGGGGATTATGAAAATAAAATTCCCTGAACCACCCAGGCAAAACCCAGCGTCAGCCATCCGATGCGCAACCTGAGCTTTGGTTGCTGAGCCTATCAAGGCAGTCGAAGGGAAGGAGTAGGGAACCTGCTCGCAATCGGAATATTAACACGAATTAAACGAATATTAAAATGTCAAAAATTGATATTTCTTGTTTATCCGAATTTCAATTATTTGTTAATTAACTTCTCAAGCCCTTTTTTAAAGTCTTTATACTGTTTGTTGGGTTTTTCTGAATCCTGATTTAATAGGGCAATATATGCCTTTTCATATTCTTTATTCTGATAATAGGCAATTACCATGTTTGACAGGCTTTTTTCGTAATGAGGAAACAGATAAAGTGATTGTTTGAAGTAAGCAATGGCATCATTATATTCGTGTAGTTGGGAAGCAACAATACCAAGATTGTTTAAAACAGCAATCTGGTAAGGAAAATTATTATAAGCCGATTTAAGATCGCTGTATGCTTGCTGAAGGTTGTTTAGCTTCATTTGAGCCACACCCCTGAACATCTTTATTGGTACATTGTTATAGTCCGTGTTGGTAAACACCGAGTAAGCTTTATCGCAATATTTTATGGCTTTTCTATGATTACCAACTTTAGAAGCCTCATATACTTTTTTTACATAGAATTCTGATTTAACATAAGTATAGGCGTAGTAAACCGAAAAAAGAGTTAATAATAAAATGGTAAGGTTAACTCCCCAAAAAAGCTTTGAATCATTATTAGTACGAGTATCAGGTTTTACATAAACAGCCAGTACTATAGCCATCATCAGAACTAAATAAATTTGGTGGTTAACACGTTCTAATGGAAAA
>QMPP01000190.1 GCA_003650425.1 Bacteroidota bacterium
AAAACTCAAAGTAAATGAACAAAAGAGTACAGTTTGTGATGTTGATAAAACAGTATTGTTAGGGCATACCATTTTAAAAGATGGCAACTTAATCATTGCAACAGACAACGTAGAACGCTTTAAGAACTCCATACGTAAGATTACAAAACGTAATAGGGGAGTTAGTTTTGAGCAGATTATATCGGAATTAAACCTTAAGCTCAGAGGGTGGTTTGAGTATTTTAAACACACTAAAAGTAAAGGCTTGTTTCGAGAATTAGATGCTTGGATACGTAGGAAATTACGATGTTTCCGAATAAAGCAAACCAAACGAGTAATAGGATTAGTTCGTTTCTTAAAGAAACAAGGAATTGAAACCTATCAGTCATGGATTATTGCGCTATCCGGTAAAGGCTGGTGGCGAAAATCGTCAGCACCTCAAATACATCAAGCAATGAATAACTTTTGGTTTAGAGAGCAAAATTTGTTTAATTTGTCATTAAATCACGAGAAGTTAAAATATTAACTGAAACCGCCACGTGCGAGAGCATGCGTGGTGGTGTGAGAGGGCGAGGGAGTAATCCCTCTACCTACTCGATTATTTGTCGTTTAAATCAAAAGATTGGATTAACATTGACAATGCTGATATGTAATTATTGGATGCTTTCCTGAATATACCCATTAAACTCAATGGAGTTGAGTATCTGATTTTGCTGCGAATACACCGAAAAGCCCGAAAAAAACAGAAAAACAATTAATATATTTTTCATACTCGATACTAAAAAGAAATCAGAACAATTTAAACAACAATTTTATAGCCATAATCAGCAAAATAACAGCCAATATTTTTTTTACATGGTTTGGGTTTAGTTTTTTATGCATAAACAGAGTTCCAAGAGTAGCACCAATTATTCCGGCCACCGAAGCAACAGCCAGGATGTGCCAGTTTACGTTACCCATGGCCCAATAAGTGAGAAAACCGGAAAAAGAGGAAAAAGGAACCACAAAAGCAGTAATGGCTGCAATCTTTTTTGGATTAAACCCCATCATCAGCATAAGCGGTGAAATAATACCACCTCCCCCAATACCCAATAACCCTGATAACAACCCTGCAAAAGCACCAATGAGTGTTAGTTTAAAGTAAGGTTTGTCTGTCCGGTACTGATTGTCCTGTTTGCTTTTATGAAACAGAAACATTAAACCCGAAAAAAGTAAAAAAGCCACAAACAAAGCCAGAATAATATTGGCGGAAATAAATTTTGAAATATAAGCTCCGGCCATGGCAAACAAAAACGAAGCAATAATAATGGGAATCCCGATTTTAAAATCAAGTCGCTTATGCTTTATGTTTGAAATACTAGCCCCCCCAAGGCTAACCGTATTATAAAACAGGCCAATGGGCTTAGCCATATTAATAGGAATACCCAGCGAAACCAAAACAGGAATCAGAATAATAGCCGCACCTACCCCTCCAAGGGCAAAAATAAAAGCAGCTACCAGCGAAATACCAAAAATTAATAAATCCATTATTTTAAATTTCCGAAATGTTAATTAAAAATACAAAACACCTATTGTTAAATCCGGCTAATATAAAAGTTTTCAAAACCTCTTTTTATTTCATTCCTGATTTTTCTGAATTCTGCCAAAATGAATTCTTCTGTACCCTTAACTTCGGCAGGGTCGTCAAAACCAATGTGCAAGCGGTGTTTTACTTTGCCGGCAAATACTGGACAACTTTCTTTAGCACCACCACAAACGGTGATAACATAATCGAAAGGTTCATTCAGAAATTGGGTAACATTTTTAGGATAGCCGTTACTGATATCTATCCCTTCCTCTTTCATAACCTGAATAGCCAGGGGATGAACCTTTCCGCTTGGTTCGGTGCCTGCTGACATTACTTCCAACGAGGGATCAAGCGATTTTAAAAAACCCTCGGCCATTTGGCTACGGCAACTGTTGCCCGTGCACAAAACAAGTATTTTCATATTTTCCAATTCACAAATTATTTCATAATTATTTAAATAGGCAACTTTAAACAACTTCTACTTCAATTCTTTTTGGGGCATCGACGAACAGCTATTCTGTATTATTACAAACAGTTTAACTACACTTAATATCAATATCCTTTTCATTATTTACTATTTTAGATATGGAACAATATCTTTTGCAATCGGCTTGTAACCCCGGGCTACTTTTGCTCCATTAACGAATACGCTGGGCAATATCCAGGTATTAAATTTTAAAAGCTCTTTAAGGCTCGTTACGACAACAATCTTGGCATCCCAATTGTTTTTAGCGATCAACCTCTCCAAATAGGTTATCATCTTCTTACATCGTGGACACTGTCGCGAGGGACATAATATTTCTATCTTGTTTTCCATCAAATAAACCAATATCTCAAATAATAAATACCTACAAGGATAAACAAAATAGAGACAACTCGCCGAAACCATAATTCAAAAATCTTCACCTTGTTATACACGCTGCCAACACCACTCACGGTATAGGCAATAACCCAGGCAAAAATAATAACGGGCAGCCCGGTTCCAATGGCGAGGTTACCAAAAAAGCAAAAGTTACTCCTAAAGGAATACCTCTACTGACAAATCCAATAAACAAAGGAACAGAGGAGCACGAACAAAAAGGAGTTACGGTTCCAAAGAGCGATGCCATTATATATTCCATACCATAGAGCTTATTTCGGGAGAGGTAGTTTTTTACTCGTTCTACCGGAAAATAACTATTGATAATACCCATTAAAAAGATGACAAGCAACAACCTGCCAACGATTTTATGTAATTAACAACTTACCATGGTAATATCCAGTTCGTGTGACTCCATTTTTATTATGGTTTTGGGATGGTTACTTCTGCAATATTATGTTCCGAGCAGGGAATACAAACCTTTTTTCCATCTTTAACACGCAGATAACGCTCAAAAACGTATTCGCCGCAAACTTCACATTTTGCCTTGTTGAAAGAACCTTTAACAGGAGTGTAGGTAAAGTCAGGAAGTTTTGTTACCTCGAACAGGTCATCAACATCGGCATCAAGCACCATGTTAATTATGTCCATACGAACCTCGTCAGGAATTTCCGAAGGCTCGACACCTTTTTTGCGATATTTAAAAAACTCGTGAGGAGCCAGCGAGTCGGCAAAGCTGTTTTTAAGAAAAATACGAACTGCGCCTTTGCCCGGGTAATAAAATGTGGCTGCCACTTTACCGTAGTAAAGTTTCTCAATTAAGCCTTTCCCGAAAGTAGCTCCCGTTGCCGACATGATGCCGTCCTGCATACATCCTTGCGGGTGTCCAATTCCCATTTCGGAGAATACGTGCATCTCGTGATTTTGAGTTTTACCAACATCTAACAACTCCATAGCCAATGTTCCCATCCGATAACCGATGGGCATAAAGGGACATTTGTGGCCGTGAAACTCAAATGCCCAGTTTGGTAAATTAAACATAATTATTATTTTTTCGTGTTATACATTTTGCTCAAAATTGGCTTTGAGCAATAAAATATGCTCTTTATTTAAAACCGGTAGCATTGGTAGTCAGCGATACTTTGAAAGTAATCTCCTCCATGGCTGGCGGCACGTCACCGCGCGTTCCCGCTACTTCGATATCGGCTTTTTCATAAGGTATTTTAAGTTTTACCGAATAGCGTTCGATATTTTTTAAAATACAGGCGGCAAGGGCGGTTAATAATAACTCGGCCGGGTTCGGACGAGTATCATCCCTGCCATCGGAAGCATCGAAAGGCAAAGTGGTTTTGTTGGCCATGGCCTCGGCATTGCCTGACGGCTTTGAATAAGCTGTTATTTTATAATTCAGCATACCAAGTTATTAGTCGTTATTAATTGTGATGAGGGTAGCATCCTTAATATCATCTTGTGTTTTATCCATTCTTGTTATTATTTAACATCGCCAATAAACGATGATTGTTGATAAATTTTTTTAAATATTACATGAGTTACTCTCCAAATTGATATCGAAAAATTCACAGAAAAGCACTTTAGCCTTTAGCCAGTTTTCCTGATTAATACAATACTTTACTTTAGGAGGAAGTATCTCACCTTTTATAAGCCCTGCCTCCTTCAACTCTTTTAAATGTTGTGAGATGGTAGATTGCGCTAATGGAAGATAATCCATCAAGTCGCCCGTGTGACAAAACGATTGTTCACTCAGGTATTTGATAATCTTAATTCTGGTAGGATGACCTAGTGCCTTGGCAAAACGTGCCAGCTCCTCGGTTTCCTGCTGATATTCGATTATTGATTTGGATCGTTGCATCATTTTTTTATTCATCGCAAATTAACGATGAATATTTTAGATAGACAAGTTTTTATTAATAAATTTTATTTGGAAGGATGTGAAATCCTAAATAAACCTTTTTAGTGAAATTATCCAGGTAATTTACGACACCAACAAAACAACTACCTCTGCTCCTATTCCAATTAAGAAAACCCAAAGAATATTAAGTTTAAAATACCGAACCAGAATAAAACTACCTACTGCCCAAATAAAAAGAAATGGTGATTTCAAACTTGTTTCCCCCAGACTCAACAACACCCAGGCAAGCATGCCTGTAAAAGCACCCATCACCCCCTTTACAGCCTGGCGAATCCATTTATTAGATTTTATCTTTTCATAAATCTCGGTTACAACCAGTGTATAAAAAAAAGAAGGAAAAAACATCCCTAAAGTAGCAATAATGCTTCCGGTAACACCGGCAATTTTGTATCCGATAAAAGTTGAAGTAATTAAAAACGGCCCCGGTGTAATTTGCCCGAAAGCAATCCCATCGGCAAACTGTTGCATGGTAAGCCAGTGATGTGTTATCACAACCTCCTGCTGTAACAGCGGCATAATAGTAAACCCGCTGCCAAAAGCAACAGCGCCTATTTTAAACATGGAAAAGGTAAGCTGTCCGGTAATGGAATGGTCAAATATCCCAATCAGGAAAAAAGCGATAAAAACTATACCGGCAACAATAATACCAATCATCCTTGAAGAAAATTTACCCGGTAGATTTTTATTGCTAACGGACGTCTCCGGTACTTTTGCCTTTACTTCCTCCCCTTTGAGAAACCTTTGAAGAATTAGCTCCAACACAATAGCCAGCACGATGATGAGCAGCGCGTTAACATGAAATAACAACAGCAAAAATGAAATTCCGGCAATAACTGCTGCACGTGAATTATTGATATATCGCTGTCCAAAATCGAAAAATACTTGTAATACAATACCCACTACCATGGCTTCCAGCACAAAAAACATAGGTTTAACCCATTCAACAGAACCATAAGTAAAATATACCCACGAAAGAAACAGCATCAACAAATAAGAGGGAAGCAAAAAGAAAAAGGAGGCCAGCAATCCGCCCCAAAAGCCTTTTAACCGGTAGGAGCAATAAGTTCCCAAATTAAACATAATAGGGCCGGGATACAACTGAACCATGGCAATCCCCTCGTCAACTTCCTTACGAGAGAGCCATTTTTTATTGATGACCGTTGCCTTAAGTTGCTGCAAAATAGCCATGCCATAAGCCGTGAGACCTATTTTGAGAAAGGATGCTACAAGTGCGAACAAGGTTGGCTCGCAT
>QMPP01000191.1 GCA_003650425.1 Bacteroidota bacterium
CAGCATTAGGATTAATAATAGAGATAGATTCTTTTTCATTTATTTGTAGATTTTTATTATTTTGAATTTCGTTTCTTCTTGAAGTGGCTTTTGTCGGCTACATAAATAGTTTTTATTAATTTGGCAAATACTACTTTACCTGTTTTATCGGTTATATTCACCTCTTTTACCACGTTGATTTCATCTTTATTGGCAACATCCGATTTTATTTTTTCAATTTCTTCCGGGGAAAAAAGAAAATTAGCATAGGCTGTCTCTTTAACCGGACGCCTGAATTTTATGGTGGCTTCTTTATCCCAAACAACATAGTCGTCGCCAAGAATGTTGATTAGTTGCACCATAAAAATGGGGTCGGTAGCCGAAGTCATACTGCCTCCAAACATGCTGCCCACATAGTTGCTGTTTTTGTAGCTTAGCGGGATTTTAATATTGATAGTCATTAAGTCTTCCGAAACATACTTTACTTTGCCTGTAGTTCGCCGGTACATTGGGGCAAGGTTAAACCCATATTTAAAGATTATATTTTTCTTTAAATACCTACCTAATAATTTTGCACCTGTTGCGTACATGTCAACAAAAATTTAATGTCAAGGATAAATAATATCCATGCTCATGTGTTTAAATGTCCTATGAAAATTGTTCTTTTGAAAGGTTAACTTCCAAAGTCGTCAAACATAATATTTTCCTGTGGAACGCCCAAATCATCAAGCATTTTTTTCATAGCGTCAATCATCATCGGAGGGCCGCAAAGGTAGTATTCAATCTCTTCGGGCTCCGGGTGGTTTTTTAGGTAGTTATTGAAAATAACCTGATGGATAAATCCTATGTCACCTGTCCAGTTGTCTTCGGGTAATGGTTCGGAAAGGGCAATGGAAAATTTAAAATTAGGAAATTCCTTTTCGATGGCTTCAAACTGATCGACGTAAAACAGCTCTTTTTTTGAGCGGCCGCCATACCAGAAGGTGGCTTTACGTGATGTTTTTTTGGTTAAAAACTGATCGAAGATGTGCGAGCGCATGGGAGCCATTCCGGCACCACCACCAATAAACATCATTTCGTTTTGTGTGTCCTTAATAAAAAATTCGCCGTAAGGGCCTGATATCATCACCTTGTCACCCGGTTTACGCGAGAATATGTAAGAGGAGCAAACGCCCGGGTTAACGTTCATAAAGCCGTTTTTCTTTCTGTCCCAGGGTGGTGTGGCAATTCGTATGTTAAGCATTACTATATCGCCTTCGGCTGGATGGTTAGCCATGGAGTATGCACGGTATTGTTCTTCGTTGTTTTTCATCTTCAGGCTCCACATGTTAAAGTGATCCCAGTCGGCCCGATATTCCTCTTCCACATCAATGTCTTTGCTAAAGTCAACTTCCAGTTTGGGAACATCAATCTGGATGTATCCGCCCGATTTGAAATCGAGGTGTTCTCCGGCAGGAAGTTTTACCACGAACTCTTTAATAAAGGTGGCCACATTTCTGTTTGATACCACTTCGCATTCCCATTTTTGAATACCGAATACTTCGGCCGGAACTTCGATATTCATATCTTCACGAACTTTAACCTGGCAACCTAACCGCCAGTTATCAGCTTGTTCTTTACGGGTAAAAAAACCTTTTTCCGTAGGTAAAATGGTGCCGCCGCCTTCTAATACCTGCAACCGGCACATTCCACAAGTACCTCCTCCTCCGCAAGCAGAAGGTAAAAATATTTTTTGTGCTGACAGGGTTGATAACAGCGTTGAACCCGGTTCGGTAGTAATCTCTTTTTCCCCGTTAATTTTTATAGTAACTTCTCCTGAGGGTGTTAATTTTTTCTTGGCATAAAGCAAAATGCCCACCAACAACAGGGTGATAACCAGGAAAACACCAATACTAATGGCGATAACCATACCTATTGATATTTGAAGTAAAATCATCTTTTCGTCGATTAATTAATATTATAATTTAATTCCGAGGAAGCTCATAAAAGCAATTCCCATCAGTCCGGTAATGATAAAAGTAATTCCCAAACCACGTAAAGCCGGTGGAACGTTTGAGTAGCGAATTTTTTCCCGAATAGCGGCGATACCCACGATAGCTAAAAACCAGCCAATTCCTGATCCCAATCCAAAGGCGGTAGCTTGTCCGATACTTTGGTAATCTCTTTCTTGCATAAAAAGTGAACCTCCAAGTATAGCGCAGTTTACAGCAATCAGGGGAAGAAAAATACCCAGAGAAGCATAAAGTGAAGGAGAGAATTTTTCAACCACCATTTCAACCAGTTGCACCATGGATGCTATAATGGCAATAAAAATGATGAAACTTAAAAAGCTGAGATCTACGTCGGCAAACTCGGCACCGGCCCAAGCCAGCGCACCGGGTTTTAAAATATATTCATTGAGTAAGTAGTCAACCGGAACGGTAATACCCAATACAAAAATTACTGCTGCACCCAGTCCAACTGATGTTTTAACCGTTTTTGAAACAGCAAGGTACGAACACATGCCCAGAAAATAGGCAAATACCATGTTGTCAACAAAAATGGATTTTATAAATATGTTAAATATTTCTTGCATAATAATAATTTTTAATCGTTACGGGTTAACCTATTTTTCAATTAAGTCACGGTTTCGGTTCCGTTGAATCCAAATAATAACGCCCACGGTGATTAAGGCCATAGGGGGTAAGATCATTAATCCATTGTTTTTATAACCTAAATCGTAAAATGCCTGAGGTATTACGTGGATATCGAAAATGGTTCCTGATCCCAACAACTCACGGAAAAAAGCAATAATTATTAAAATTAAACCATATCCAAGAGCATTTCCTATACCATCTAAAAAGGCAGGCCAGGGTTTGTTTCCCATGGCAAAGGCCTCGAGCCTTCCCATCAAAATACAGTTGGTAATAATCAGCCCTACAAACACTGAGAGCTGTTTACTGATATCGTAAACAAAAGCTTTCAGCACCTGATCCACCAGAATTACCATGGTGGCAATAACTACCAGCTGAACGATGATTCTGATTCGTTGCGGAATACCGTTTCGTAGTAATGATACAACAACGTTTGATGCTGCCAGTACTACCATTACCGATATCGACATCACGATGGCCGGTTTTAATTTTGCCGTAACAGCTAATGCCGAGCAAATTCCCAACACCTGTACCGTGATGGGGTTGTCCATGTTTAGCGGTTTGGTAACCAGCTTCATGTTTTTTGCCGAGAACAACGGTTCGCGTTCTTTTGTCTCTGCACTCATATCTTATTTATTTTTTCTTAGTTGATTAAAATAGGGTAAATAACTCTCCAGAACATTTTTCAACATGGCATCAACACCCTTGCTGGTAATGGTTCCTCCCGAGATAGCGTCAACTCCGTGAATTTGCATATTCTTGGGTAATTTCTTCGCCCCTCCCTTTACCACTTCGATAGAGGTGAAATTTCCTTTGTCGTCAAAAATCTTTTTACCGATAAACTGTTTTTTAAATTGGTCGGTAGTAATTTCAGCGCCCAGGCCGGGGGTTTCACCTTTGTGGTCGAAATAAACACCGACTACTGTATTTAAATCGCTCTTTAAAGCGATGTTTCCCCAAATAGGACCCCAAAGTCCTGTACCCAGCATGGGGATGATATAAACTGTTTCGTTGTCTTTAGTTAAAATATAGAGTGGTAGTTCGTAAGGTTTACCTTGCAACTTATTGTAATACTGCTCTTTTAATCCCAGCGAAAAGGCTTTGCCATTTTCTTTGGCACCCTCTTTATACTCTTCAACCACTTTACCATCTTGGTTAATTACTACCTCTTCGGTAACGTAATTGTTAAACGAATTAATCATATCATCAGTGGTAACACCATGAATACCGGCGGCATCTAGAATACCACCCATCTTTTCGATGGCCATATTCCTCTCCTGAAAGGGCTTGAGAAGCATGGCCGCAGAAGAGAGCAACGCAGCTGCGATAATAACCATAATGGCAGCATACCTTAATATATATCCGTTACTATTATTCATAATTTTTTCTGTTAGCTGTTAACAACGACTTTAAGACGTTTTAAACGTTTCTTGATATTGGATTCAACCACGTAATGATCGATTAGCGGGGCAAACACATTCATCAGCAAAATAGCCAGCATCATTCCTTCGGGATAGGCGGGATTGAAAACGCGTATAAGTATGGCAATCATTCCAACCAAAAAACCATAAATGTATTTTCCCCTCGAAGTTTGCGCCGAGGTTACCGGGTCGGTAGCCATAAAAACGGCACCAAAGGCAAAACCTCCCATGACTAAATGATAATAGGCTGGAAGATTCATGTACTCATTAGCACCCCACCAGTTAAACAGAAGTCCCATTATAAGACCCCCGGCGAAAACAGAAACCATCACGCGCCATGATGCAATGCCTGTAAACAGCAGGATAGCAGCCCCAATTAAAATCATCAGGGTGGATGTTTCTCCAACCGATCCTGGGATGTACCCCATAAACATATCGGAAAAAGAGTGGAAATGGTTGAAATTACCTACCAGGGCATTTCCCAGAGGGGTTGCTCCTGAAAAAGTATCCGCTTTGTCAGCAATCCACACCTTATCCCCTGACATATCTCCGGGATAGGCGAAAAAGAGAAATGCACGGGCAACCAAAGCAGGGTTTACCACGTTCATACCGGTACCTCCAAACACCTCTTTGCCAAAAATAACGGCAAAGGCTACTGCTACCGCCAAAATCCACAATGGAATATCAGGTGGAACAATAAGGGGGATAAGCATGCCTGTTACCAGGTAGCCTTCGTTGATTTCGTGTCCTTTTATTTGTGCAAAATAAAATTCGATACCCAGCCCGACAGCATACGACACGATAATTATTGGAACTATTTTAAGGGCACCATAACCTATATTTTGCCAAAAATCGGTGGTTTCTCCCAACGATAAAAAATGTTGATAGCCCACGTTCCACATTCCAAATAAGAGAGCAGGCAGGGTAGCTAAAACAACCACGATCATGGTTCGTTTCATATCGATTGAGTCTCTGATATGGGCTCCTTTTGTTGTAACTGTGTTGGGGACAAACAAAAAAGTTTCAAAACCGTCGAAGGTTGACTCAAGCCAATGAAATTTTCCTCCTTTTTGAAAATGTGGTTTTTGTTTGTCGATAAATTTTCTAAGCGCTTTCATGCGTTACTATTCTGATGTTTTACTTAACTCATTTCTTTTCGCATCAACTCCAATCCATTACGGATAATCTCCTGCATATTGATTTTGGAAGGGTCGATTACCTCGCAAAGGGCGAAATCTTCCGCATCAATTTCATAAATCCCCAGGTTTTCCATCAAGTCGATGTCTTCAACCAATATCGATTTCATCAACTGCATGGGATAGATATCAAAAGGAAATACTTTTTCGTACAAACCCGTTAAAACAAATGCTCTTAATCCTCCATGAAGGTTGGTGTTGAGTCGATATTTTTTGTTGGGGGTTAACCATGAAGGATAGGTTTTTGAGAAGCTCCATTTACCAAAACCAGGGTGTGCCCATCCGAAAAACTCGTAATAATCGCCTTCGGGGATGATGGTAAC
>QMPP01000192.1 GCA_003650425.1 Bacteroidota bacterium
CTTTATCGAAACCCGCGGCAAATTAAAACCCTTAAAATATCGTATCCAGGTTAGTGTACTCGATTGTACCGGCTGTGGTAGTTGTGCCAATGTTTGTCCTTCCAAAGAAAAATCACTGATAATGGTTGCTACCGAAACTCAAATGAAAGAAGTTGAGAATTGGGATTATGCCATTAAAGAAATCAAACCTAAGAATGATAAGTTTGATAAATTTAAAACATTCAAAGATAGTCAGTTTGCGCAGCCTTTGTTCGAGTTCTCAGGAGCTTGTGCCGGTTGTGGTGAAACCCCTTATATTAAACTAGCCACCCAGCTTTACGGCGACCGCATGATGATTGCCAATGCAACAGGTTGTTCTTCCATTTATGGTGCTTCAGCTCCTTCAACACCTTACACGGTGAACGAAGAAGGTAAGGGGCCTGCCTGGGCAAACTCGCTGTTTGAAGACAATGCTGAATATGGCCTTGGTATGGCTACCGGGATGAAAAAAATGCGCGATCGTCTCCAGCGCTTGATGGAAGAAGATTTAGCCGACGGTGCTAAAGGAGCTCGCAAAGAGGCTTTCGAAAAATGGATTGAAGTAAAAGAGCTCGGTGAAGAATCAAAAGCTGCTTCAGCTGCTGTTGTGACTGCACTTAAAGGTGCCGACGACAACATTGCCAAAGAGATTATGAAACATGAGCAGTACCTCATCAAAAAATCGATGTGGATTATTGGTGGTGACGGTTGGGCTTACGATATTGGTTACGGTGGTGTTGACCACGTGCTGGCCTCCGGCGAAGATGTAAACATGCTGGTACTCGATACCGAGGTTTACTCCAACACCGGCGGACAAGCTTCTAAAGCATCTAACACGGCTGCCGTTGCTAAGTTTGCTTCTGCCGGTAAAGATATTCGCAAGAAAGACCTTGGTGCCATCTACATGACTTATGGTTATGTTTACATTGCCCAGGTTGCCATGGGAGCCAACTACAATCAGTTTTATAAAGCACTTAAAGAGGCAGAAGCCTACCCGGGACCATCGTTAATCATTGCTTATTCTCCCTGTATTGCTCACGGTTTGCGTAAAGGCATGGCCAAAGTAATGGATGAAGAGAAATTTGCTGTTGAAGCCGGTTACTGGAACCTGTATCGTTACAACCCATTGTTGGAACTGGAAGGCAAAAATCCTTTCCAGCTGGACTCCAAAGAGCCTGACTGGGATAAATACAAGGAGTTTTTAGATATGGAAGTTCGCTTTACTTCGTTGAAGAAAACCTTCCCTGAAAGAGCCAAAGAGCTTCAGGAGCATTCGCTCAAGAACATGCAATGGCGTCGCAACTTCTACAAACGAATGGCCGAAATGGATTATTCGGAGAAGTAATATTTTATTAAACCAACAAATCTGACAGGCCTGTTAGTCCTGTTTGATTTAGTTGAAAAAAAAAGCCCCGGCATCAATAATGTTGGGGCTTTTTAATATTTATACAATTCCTCATCTGCTGTAAAATGGAAAACAACCCTAACGAATAATCCAAAGTAAAACCCGATGTCATCTCGAGCGTAGTCGAGAGACCTCCTGAGCATCATCCTGCCACTAAGGCATGAATGCCTTCCTTATCAGTCGCGCCGCCACTATTTAACGGGTACAGAGAGTGGCAGTGCGACTTTCCTCTTAACGTCTTCGCGGTGAAAACGCTACCTTTTGTAATAATGTTTCATCCCTAACGGTATTTACCTAACTTTGCAATAAAATTATAATCATGCAACATCAAGTTGACTTTTTGGTTATCGGAACCGGTAGTGCCGGGTTGATATTTGCTTTAAAGGTAGCAGATAAAGGCAAGGTTATTATCGTTTCTAAAACAACCCTTGAGGACACAGCCACGAGTTACGCTCAGGGTGGTATCGCCACGGTAATGTATGCCCCCGACAATTACGAAAAGCATATTCGTGACACCATGATTGCCGGTGCCGGTATTAACGATGAAAAAGTGGTGAGGCTCACCATCTCCGAATCAACGGAGCGGGTAAAAGAGTTGATTGATTGGGGTACTCAGTTTGATAAAGAAAAATCAGGAAAATATGCTTTGGCTCGTGAAGGCGGCCACTCTGAATTCAGGATCCTCCACCATAAAGACAACACGGGATACGAAATTCAGCGAGCCTTGAGCAAAAAAGTAAAAAACCATCCCAACATCGAAATTTGGGAACATCATTTTGCCATCGACCTGATTACCCAACATCACCTGGGAGAAGAGGTTACCCGACACCGGGATGATACCCTGTGCTTTGGTGCTTACGTGCTCAATAAAAATAGTGGTGAAATTGACACGGTTTTGGCAAAAAAAACCATGCTGGCTACCGGCGGATTGGGTAATATCTATCAAACCACTACCAACCCGCCTTTTGCCACGGGCGATGGTGTGGCCATGGCTTACAGGGCTAAGGCTTCCGTTGATAACATGGAGTTTGTTCAGTTTCATCCCACCTCGCTGTTTAACCCCGGAGAAAAACCTTCGTTTTTAATTACAGAGGCATTACGAGGTTCGGGCGCCGTACTAAAAAACCGTAAAGAGGTGGAGTTTATGGCAAAATACGACCTGCGAGAATCGTTAGCCCCACGCGATATTGTGGCACGTGCCATCGATAATGAGTTAAAACTTTCGGGAGATGAGTTTGTTTATCTTGATGCACGCGGCATTGATAAAAACGAAATACTGCATCATTTTCCAACTATCTACGCGAAATGTCTGAGTATTGGCATCGATATTACCAAAGATATGATTCCGGTAGTGCCGGCAGCCCATTACGCTTGCGGTGGTGTTAAAGTAAACGAAAACGGACTCACTACTATTGGCAACCTTTACGCCTCGGGCGAGGTGGCCTGCACCGGGCTTCATGGTGCCAACCGGCTTGCTTCCAACTCGCTGTTAGAAGCAGCGGTATTTTCACACAGGGCTGCCATACATGCTGTTAAAACCATCAATCATACTGCCTCTTCAGCAGCTTTGCCTGACTGGAATTCGGAAGGAACGATCATGAATGAGGAGATGATATTAATCACACAGTCGAAAAAAGAGCTGCAGAGTATCATGAGTAATTACGTGGGTATTGTGCGTAGTAATTTGCGACTAAAACGTGCGCTCGACAGGCTTTCTATTATTTACAGCGAAACGGAAGATCTCTATGAAAAATCGGTTTTATCAGAAGATATCTGCGAGCTACGCAACATGATTAACGTGGCTCACCTCGTAATACGGTTTGCCATGCAGCGAAAAGAGAGCGTTGGCTTGCATTATAATGTTGATTACAAAAATGGTAAAGCGTAAGTAATAAAGAGTTTAATCGTTAAATTCAGAATAATAGATATGCCTGTAATTAGAAAAGTTAAAGGAGTAGGCCCAAAATGGGGAAACAATTGTTTTATTGCCGATAACGCTACCCTCACGGGTGATGTGGTAATGGGCAACAATTGCAGTGTTTGGTTCAATGCTGTTGTCAGGGGTGATGTTCACACCATCAGAATTGGCAACAATGTTAACATTCAGGACGGGGTGGTTATCCATTGCACCTATCAAAAAGCGCCGGTATCTATTGGCGATAATGTTTCGGTTGCTCACAACGCCATCATTCATGGATGCACTATCCATGATAACGTATTAATTGGGATGGGCGCCATTGTAATGGATGGATGCGTAGTGGAAAGTAACACGGTTATTGCCGCCGGAGCCGTGGTTTCAAAAAATACAGTGGTTAAGTCGGGTAGCGTGTTTGCCGGTGTTCCTGCCAAAAAGATAAAAGACATGGATCCTTCTTTACTTGAAGGAGAAGTCCATCGAATCTCGAACAATTACAACATGTATGCCAGTTGGTATGATAAGTAAAACCAACATCTGTCAGTTTTAAGCACCTACTTCGTTAAAAAATCAAAACCGGTGGTGCGAGCAAACATATATTATTAATTTTGCAGTTACTATGGACGATGAAAAATTCAGACAAGAGCTTGACGAGCTGTTCAAGTTGTTTAACCTGTTAATGAAACGCAGCGATACTGCTAACATTCCGGGTGTCAACAATTTTATGCTTCAGCAGTTTCAAATGTTTTTTACAAACTATGAAACCATGAAAGACGATATTGCTCAGCAGCTTCAGGGTCAGTTTGGCGACTCGGTAAAAGATATGGTTCACCAATTGGTGATTCAGCTTCGTAACGAAGTTGGCGAGGAGGAACTATCTATAGAGGCAGACACTACGGTGGATGTACTTATTAAACCTGCCCCCAAACCCACGGAAGAGCCAACGTTACAAGAGCTTGATAAGATGTTGAAAAATCCTGATCTTACCGACGAGGAGATTGATGATTTACTCGACAAACGCTCTAAACTTAAAGGGTTTTATTGATGAAGTGTACAAAGCCTGCTTTTTTTTGCAACTATCTTAAAAAGAAGAAACCCCTTAGTATTTTTTTCGATTTTGTTTTTGTGGTTATTCTGATATTGCTTATCAACCCGGGAACAAGAAAAGATGTGGCAGCCTTTTTTATCCGACTAACCTCACTTCCACCCTCAACACTTGATGCTGATGAGCAATTTACCGTAAGCCATCAATCGGAACAATGGAATGTTTATAATTTATCGCTTCACCCCGTTAGCCTTGAAACGCTCAACGAGAAACCTGTTTTTGTTAATATTTGGGCTACCTGGTGTCCGCCCTGCATTGCTGAATTACCTTCTATTCTTGATGTTTACGAAACGTATGGCGACAGGGTAAACTTTATGCTGGTAAGCAACGAAGGCTCCGAGAAGGTTAAAAGTTTTTTACTAAAAAATAATTATAACAAAGCACCGTTTTACCTCTACGATCGCCTTCCGGTAGAATTTCAAACCGAGAGCATCCCCACCACCTTTATACTTGATAAAAACGGAAAAGTGGTACTTAAAAAGAAAGGGGCTGCCCGTTGGAACACCGGAAAAATTAAGAATCTTCTCGACGAGTTACTGAAACATTAAATAGTATCTTTGCACCTTATAAATGTTTATTATGAAACAGAGAATCATTATCATTTCCTTTTTGCTCACCCTGTTTTCGGTACAGGAGATGAGTGCTCAGATTATTAGCGAAAGTGCTAAACGTAAGGTTACGGTTGGCGCTGATATTTATACCGATATCTGGTTAAACCAACCTGATAAGATGGTTACACGTACTGTTAACCAGGGAGCCAATGTTTTTATGCAGTATAATTTTTTACTGAACAAAAGCGGTTCGGTTGGGTTTGGTGTGGGTCCCGGTATTATGAGTCATAATCTTTATTCCAATTCAACTATCCAGGATATCAAAGGCGATTCTATATTGTTTAGCCCCATATCAGTTGACTACAGGCGAAGTAAAGTTAACGTGGTTTATTTTTACATTCCCATGGATATCAAGTTCAGGTTTAAAAATGATATTAAATTAAGCATTGGGTTTAACTTTGGATTCACTATGGACAGTAAACAAAAATATTATGGCAACCGCCCATCTGATAACAAAAGGGTTATGCTAAAAGAGAAAAAAATTGAA
>QMPP01000193.1 GCA_003650425.1 Bacteroidota bacterium
ACCGCCATAGTAGGCACCAGCGGAAGCGGAAAAACCACCTTGGTAAAACTAATGCTCGGGTTTTACAAGCCTGTAAAAGGTGAAATACGTATCGGCGATTTTAAGCTCGACAACATCTCGCCCTCATTCTGGCGCTCCAACGTGGGAGCTGTCATGCAGGACGGCTTTATCTTTTCCGATACCATTGCCAAAAACATTGCCATCAGCGACGAAATCGTGAATAGTGAAAAATTGCTTAATGCCGTTAAAACAGCCAATATTCAGGAATATATTGATTCTTTACCGTTGGGTTTCAACACGAAAATAGGTCAGGAAGGGGTAGGGTTAAGTCAGGGACAAAAGCAGAGGATATTAATAGCTCGTGCTGTGTATAAAAATCCAAAGTTTATTTATTTTGACGAGGCTACCAATGCTTTAGATGCAAACAACGAAAAGGTGATTATGCAAAATCTTGATGAATTTTTTAAAGGACGTACAGTTATAGTGGTGGCACACAGGCTCAGTACGGTTAAAAACGCTGATCAGATAGTAGTATTGGAAAAAGGGAAAATTGTGGAAAAAGGAACCCACACGGAATTAACAACAATGAAAGGGAAGTATTATGAATTGGTTAAAAATCAGTTGGAACTGGGGAGTTAATGTGCTAATGGGGTTAATGTGCTAATTATTTAATTAGTTAGAGTAGTAAAGTGGTAACGTTAGTGTTTTTAGCATTTCAAATAATGAAATTGAAGAAATAAGATGTAATTTTGAGATTAATTGAAATTTATGAGTAATTATTTTTGAAATAGAAGTTTAAAATATTATGGAAGGTAATGTTATTTTAAGGAAAAGTTTTGAATTTGCATTAGCGATTATTGAGTATTGCGAGTTACTTGAAGAAAAAAGAAAATATGTTATTGCAAAGCAATTACTAAAATCCGGAACTTCCGTTGGAGCTAACATAAGAGAAGCACAAAGTGCCGAGAGCAAAGCCGATTTCATTCATAAACTTAAAATTTCCGCTAAAGAAGCCGAAGAAACCGAATATTGGATTTTATTGTGTAAATTTTCAAAATCATACCCCGACCCCGGCAACCTCGAAACAAAACTCTTGGAAATAAAAAAACTACTAACCAGCATCATCTCCACCTCCAAATCATCCCAAAACCGCCACCATTAGCACATTAGCACATTAGCACATTAACACCATTAGCACATTAACATCATTAGCACATTAAAAAATGCCCATAAATCAAATAAACATACGCACCGAAGAGATTGACGAAATACTCGGCAAAACACCTAACAGTATTATCCGTTGGGGAGTAACTGTTATATTGCTCGTTGTTCTTGTACTGCTTGTCGGAAGTTGGTTTTTCAAATATCCCGATAAAATTTCCGGAGAAATTGAGATATCCACTCAAACTCCACCCGCCGTAGTTGTAGCAAAAGCCACCGGAAAGATCGACTCGTTGTATGTATCAAACGGACAACATGTTCATCGTGATGATTTACTCGCCGTTATTGATAATCCAGCTCGAATAAATGATGTTTACCGGATGAAAGTCATTTCCGATTCGTTAATTTCCTGTTTTGAAAAAGACACTTCGTTATACAACATATCGGTTTACGTTTCAGGTAAAAAACTAAAACTCGGAGAGTTGCAAACGCATTTTACCAATTTTATTGCGGCATATAACAACCTGGCACAATTTTATCGACTTAGCTACTTTACTAAAAAGATAGGTTCGGTTAACAAACAAATATCCGATTACGAATTATACTATAACTACTCGTATGATAAAAAACGTACGGTTCAAGCCGATTTCAGCTTAGCTGAAAAAGACTATAACCGTTATCGTCAGCTTTTCAATAACGGAGCCATTGCCGAAGCCGAGCTCGACCAGGCCAAAAGTCGCTATTTAAACAAAAAATCGGTTTACGAAAGTGTCCGCACTCAATTGGCTAATATTAAAATTCAGATTTCTCAATTGGAAAATACTCGTACCGATTTACAACTGCAACAAACCAAAGAAAAAAACCGCTTGCTTAACGATTTACGTTCAGCCTACAAAAATTTATTGGCACAACAAGATATTTGGGAGAAACACTATTTACTGAAAGCACCCGTTGCCGGAAAATGTGTATTTACACGGTTTCGTACGAAAAATCAAAATATTAATGCAGGTGATGCTTTACTGTCCGTTGTTTCTGAACAATCAAATAGCATAGTCGGCCGCATGTTATTACCCGTGAGAGGTGCCGGAAAAGTAAAAACCGGACAAAAAGTAAATGTAAGTCTGGAAAATTATCCATACATGGAATTTGGCAGGTTGGAAGGCGTTGTAAAGAGAATTGCTGCCATTCCTGATAATAAGGGATTTTATTACGTGGAAGTACAATTTCCAAACGGGATAATAACAAGCTACGGAAAAACCATCCCGTTTTCGCAAAATATGGCCGGGCAAGCGGAAATAATAACGGAAGAAATTAGGTTATTATATCGTGTAATTCAACCGATACGGTCGTTATTTATTGAGAACACCTAAAAAAAACGGGTAATTTATACCGTAATGCATAAATGCTTTTTAAAATGGCAATCTTGTTTCACTTTTTACCCATTAATCAAAACCACAAAATAACAATAGTTTACTACCTTTGTCAGCAAATTTTTCAACATGGAAAAACAGCTGAAATTTAAAAATCATACGGTAAATTACAGCGTTTTGGGCAGTGGCCCAGCGCTGGTTTTGTTGCATGGATTTCTGGAAAGCATGGCCATTTGGGATGACTTTGCCAATGCCCTATCCAAAACCAATAAGGTAATAACCATCGACCTGCCCGGTTTTGGTAAGACCGATATTTTTTCAGAAAATCATAGCATGGAGCTGATGGCCGACACCGTGGAGGCTGTTTTAGAAAGCGAAAACATTACATACTGTTTGTTGGCGGGTCATTCGATGGGCGGATATGTCAGCCTGGCTTTTGCCAATAAATATGCACATCGTCTTAAAGGATTGATACTGTTTCATTCGCATGCCGCTGCGGATGATGAGCAGGGTAAAATAAACCGCGATCGAACCATCGACATTGTAAAGAAAAATCATAAGGATTTTATTGCCGGGTTTATCCCGTTGCTGTTCGCAGAACAAAACATTGAAAAATTTACCAGAAAAATTGAAGAGCTGAAATCAATTTCCCTCAAAACATCTGCCGAAGGGGTAACTGCTGCCCTGGCCGGAATGCGCGACCGTGACGATCATACGGCACTTTTAAAACAGCTAAATATCCCGGTTCTGTTTATCGTGGGCAAACAGGATTCGCGTATCCCCATCGAAAAAATCTTACCGCAGATAGCGCTGCCAAAACACGCCGAAGCTTTAATACTTGATGAGGTTGGCCACATGGGTTTTGTTGAAGCCCGTAAACAAACACTACGAACGCTGGCTCACTTCGGAATAAAATGGTTTTAAAACATGAGCAAAAAAAAGCATAAGAAAAAAGAGAAGGTCTCCTACTTTGAAAAATCAGGTTTAAAAGCCGCCATTGAACAAGGAAACCCTAAGCTGTTAAAATGGCTGATTGTTATTGTAACAGTTATCTTTTACGGCAATGTCATTTTTAACGGCTTTTCTCTCGACGATAAATATATCAATGTAAACAATCCGCAAACCTCCAGGGGTATCGAGGCTATTCCCGATATTTTCACCTCCTTTTACGCTCACGAAGCCGGCAATGCTTACGGTTATCGCCCGCTCGTTCGTGTTTCGTACGCGCTGGAGTACCAGTTTACCAAAGATTACATCTGGAACCCTGCTGTTAGTCATTTTATTAACCTGCTTTTATATATTGTGGGGCTGTTAATTCTTTTCAGGGTCTTACGGCGGTTGTTAAACGGGTATTCGCCCTGGATAGCCTTTTTTATCACGCTGCTCTATCTTATACATCCAACCCATACCGAGGTGGTGGCCAGTTTAAAAAATCGCGATATTCTTTTGGAGTTTATTTTTGCTTTTGAAGCGGTATGGCTCTTTATTCGGTGGGCCGACAGCCATCAAAGTAAATTTTTGTATTGGGGGATTGTTAGTTATATATTAGCGCTTCTTTCTAAAGAGACAGCCATTGTTCATTTGGCCGTTTTCCCGCTGGTTCTTTACTTTTTTACCGATATCGGAAAGAAGAAACTGCTTTACTTTACAGGCGCCATTACCCTTTTGGGATTGGCCATCTTTTTAGCCCCTGTGGTATTGTTTAACTTTGAAAGAAACTTTCATTACATCGAAAATCCGTTGTTTTACGAAAACAGTTTTTTTAATAAGCTGGCTACCTCCTTTTATATCTTGGGTTTCTACCTAAAACTTCTTGTGATTCCCTATCCGCTTAGGTACTATTACGGCTTTAACATGATTCCTGTCACCAACTGGGCCAACCCGCTTGTTTGGCTCTCTTTTCTGTTTTATGTGGGAATTTTTGTAGTGGCCGTAAAGTATTTCAAACAGAAAAAAATCATTTCGTTTATCATCCTGTTTTTCCTTATACAGATATCGATGTATGCCAACCTGGTGATGCCTGTTCCGGGAATTGTTGGCGACCGGTTTGCCTTTTACACTTCGCTGGCCTTTGCATGGTTTATTGTATGGTTGTTTGTCGAAATTCCAAAGCAATCTGTATTCAAGCAAAAATCAGTACCCGCAAAACCTGTTATCATAGGGTTCGCGCTTGCGTTGTTGTATATCCTTCCCATGGGTTATTGGGATCACATCCGGAATTTCCAGTGGCGATCGCAATATTTACTGTTTAACTCTGATATGCCCTTTCTGGAGAATTCGGTAAAAGCCAACGACTTATGGGCGGCCGAGATTATAAAAAAGGTAAATCGTGAGCTGGCTAAACCTGTTAATCCCTATCATTTTATAAAACGAAACATAGCCGCCGCCGAAAAGCGTTACAACAAAGCGCTGGAGCTTGACTCCACTTTCTATTCTGCCTGGCTGAATTTAGGCTCCATCTATTCCAAAATTCATGGTAATCAGGCACGCATACGATACATGGCTTACAGCAAGCGGGGTGAAAAAGAGAAAGCCATGAAAAGTAAAGATGAGATGATTGACTATTTTAAAAAAGCGCATTACTATTTTAACCAGGCACTTAAATACAAGCCCGATCATGCCAACGGCCTGATTTATTACGATATTGCCAACGCCTACGAACTTCAGGAAATTTACGATTCAGCAGAGCGTTATTATAAAAAAGCCATTGCCATCGATAGTAATTTTATCATCAGCCGATCGAAATTAGCCAATATCTATTTTAGAAAAGGTGAATTTCAAAAAGCGTTGGATGAAAACAAAACTATTATGATTATGGAACCGGAAGCGGATGTACCTTATATAAATATGGGAAATTACTATGTTATGTTTGGCGACACAACTACCGCACTCCGTTATTATGAAAAAGCTATTGAGCTGGGAACCCGGCCCGAAGCCAGTATTTTTCTCAATAGATATTACTCCTCCAGGGGCGATAAGCAAAAAGCCGACTA
>QMPP01000194.1 GCA_003650425.1 Bacteroidota bacterium
CCGAGGGAATGAATAAAATATCTGTTATCAACTATGTTGGTCAGGTAGTTTATCAGAAAGCCCTTAATGGTGATACCAAAGTTGATCTCAACACAGGTAATTACGATGCTGGTGTTTATGTAATTAGAATCGAAACAACTAGTGGTACTACCAACAAACGCGTTGTTATTACTAAATAGTTAGTAGATTTTGATTAGCAGAAAACACTGCTGATACAATAAAAAGGGGCTAACCGCGAGGTTAGCCCCTTTTTTCATTTATTTTTGCGATTCATTAATTTGAATAAATGATATCAGTTGTTGGTATAAGAAAAGAGTTTGGTGGAACACCGCTGTTTAGCGATGTAAGTTTTAACATTAATCCAAAGGACAGGATTGGTTTGGCAGGTAAAAATGGTTCAGGTAAAACCACCTTGCTCAATATTCTGGTAGGTAATATAGGAAAAGAGGCAGGAACCGTCGTTATTCCCGAAGATGTTACTATTGGTTATCTGCCACAGGAAAAGAACCTGACAAGCAGCGTTTCAATTATGGAAGAGATAATGCTGGCCTTATCGTTTATTAAGGAGTGGCAAAGAGAGCTTGTGAGGCTTGAATCGGAACTATCCAATCGCGAGGATTACGAATCGGTTAGCTATGCCCGGTTAATTGAAGAGTATAATCACCTAAATGAGCGACTTTTACTTTTTCAGCCTGCGAAACTGCGTGGTGAAGCAGAACGTATCTTAACAGGTTTAGGCTTTGAAAAAGCACAATTTGAGAAACCTGTTTGTTCGCTTAGTGTTGGCTGGCAGATGCGTATCGAGCTTGGGAAACTGTTGCTCCTAAAACCGGAATTATTACTTCTTGATGAGCCAACCAACCATTTGGATATTGAATCGATACAGTGGCTTGAAAGCTTTTTGTTAACTTATACAGGATCAGTAGTTCTGGTTTCGCACGACCGTACTTTTTTAGATAACGTAACCAATCGTACACTCGAAATTAACAACGGTAAAGTGTATGATTATAAAGTAGCATACTCAAAGTATATTGAATTGCGTAACGAGCGTCTGGAGCACCAAAAGGCCGCCTTTACCAATCAGCAGAAGGAGGTGAAGGAGATAGAGCAGTTTATCGAAAAATTCCGCTATAAAGCTACTAAAGCCAAGCAGGTACAATCGCGTGTAAAACAGCTCGACAAGTTAGAACGTGTTCAGGTTGAAGATATGGACAAAAGTGCTATACATTTTAGATTTCCTGCTGCCCCTCATAGTGGAAAAATTTCCATTGAAGCAGAAGCTGTAACCAAATACTATGGGGATAAGTTGGTGCTGAGTGGGGTGGACTTTCAACTTTTACGAGGAGAAAAGGTTGCTTTTGTGGGTAAGAACGGGGAAGGCAAAACCACGTTCGTTAAAACCCTTCTCGGGCTCATCGGCCATAAGGGCATCATCAAACTCGGTCATAAAGTAATTCCGGCATACTACACCCAGGATCAGCTCGAAATGCTTGACGTTAACAATACGGTTTTCGATGAGGTAGATCAGGTGGCGGTGGGAGATATCCGTACGCGATTAAAAAATATTTTAGGCTCGTTCTTGTTTCAGGGAGAAGATGTAGATAAAAAGGTTAAAGTTCTTTCGGGCGGGGAAAAGTCGCGATTGGCATTGGCCAAGCTGTTGTTAAGTCCCAGCAACTTCTTAATTCTTGATGAGCCAACCAACCATTTGGACATGGTTTCAAAAGATATTTTGAAAAGTGCACTACTTGATTATACAGGAAGTATCATTATTGTTTCGCACGACCGTGATTTTTTACAAGGGTTGACAACCAAAGTTTACGAGTTTAAAAATCACACGATAAAAGAGCATATAGGCGATATCTCTGAATACTTAAGGAAACATAAGCTGGAAACATTAAAGGAGCTCGAACGGAACGAGAAAGGCAGAAACCCATCGGTGGAAGAGCCTGTTTCGGAGAATAAACTTCGATATGAGCAACGTAAGGAAATGGATCGCCAAATACGAAAACTAAAGAATAAAATAGCAACTGTAGAAGATGACATTGAATTTTTGGAGCAGGCATTAGAGGGAGTAAATACTAAGCTAAGCCATCCCGAAGATTATCGTGAGGAGATAAAGTCAGGATCGCTTTACAAAGAACATGGTTTACTGGAAGAAAAGCTCGAGGAAGTCATGAAGCAGTGGGAGATTCTTCACGATCATTTGGAAAGGCTCAAACAATAACCAGTTTATTTTACTCGGTTAACCATTCGTTCGGCAACCATTCGAAGCTCTTTTTTCTTTTCCTGATTAATGTTTACCTTATTAAGAAAATGCATACTGTCGTTAAAGTACTTATCAATCAATAGTGTAGTGTCTTTATCCACACCCAAATCGGAAAAGATTCCTTTTGCCTTTTGAATTTTCTGCCCGTCATCCTGTTGGGGTTTGGTGTATAGTTCGATAAGCTGTTCACGTGTTTTATTATCGGCTTTTTCAAGAGCTTTTAAATAGAGATAGGTTTTTTTGTTGGTTACAATATCGCCCCCCGTTTTTTTTCCAAAAACAGTTGTGTCACCATAAGTATCCAACAGGTCGTCTTCAAGTTGGAAACCCAAACCAATGGCTGTTCCAAAGTTGTAGAGGTTTTCGGTATCCTCTTTAGGAGCATTTCCGATATAAGAACCTATTTTTATGCTGGAGGCAAACAGTACACCGGTTTTAAGACGAATCATTTCAATGTATTCTGCAACGGTAACGTCATTTCTGCTTTCAAATTCCAGGTCAAGCTGCTGGCCTTCACAAACTTCTATTGCTGTTTGACTAAATACGGAAAGCACGTCTCCGAGTATCTCTTTGTCAGCCATTTGAGCATACTGATAGGCTTTTGCAAAAAGAGTATCACCGGAAAGAATAGCGGTATTTTGGTTCCATTTTTTAAACACGGTTTTTTTACCCCGGCGTACCGGTGCATTGTCCATAATATCATCGTGAATAAGGGTGAAATTATGGAAAAGTTCGATGGCAATAGCTTGCGGTAATGCTTTGCTAATGTTGTTGTTAAACAAACAACACCCCATCAAAGTGAGGACGGGTCTGATGCGTTTTCCACCCAGCTTCAGGGTGTATTCAATGGGCTCGTAAAGTTGTGATGGAAACCCGCCAAAATGTTGTTTGGTAAGTTCTTCTTCAAAATATGCCGATAGTTCTTTTTGCGAATACATACTTATCTCATTAAATCTAAAAGGTACTGTCCGTACCCGCTTTTAACCAGTGGTTTGGCGACTTCTATTAACTGTTCTTTACTGATGAATTTTTTTCTGTAAGCCACCTCTTCGATGCATCCGACCTTGAGTCCTTGTCGGCTTTCCACAATGTTTACAAATTGTGATGCTTCGAGAAGGGAGGTAAAGGTGCCGGTATCTAACCAGGCTGTTCCTCTGTCCAGCACGCCCACTTTTAATAGTCCTTTTTCAAGGTAGTACTTGTTTACATCAGTAATTTCATACTCCCCGCGAGCGCTGGGTTTTATGTTTTTTGCTACTTCAATCACGCTGTTGTCGTAAAAATAGAGACCGGGTACAGCATAGTTTGATTTGGGAATTTTTGGCTTTTCTTCTATCGAGATGGCTTTGTTATTATTATCAAATTCAACCACCCCATATCTTTCAGGATCGTTAACATGATAGGCAAACACAATGCCGCCTTCAGGGTTGCTGCTTTCAACAAGCAGCTGTTGGAGTTTGTTGCCGTAAAAAATATTGTCGCCCAGCACAAGGGCTACTTTATCATTTCCGATAAACTCTTCACCAATCACAAAAGCTTGTGCCAGTCCATTGGGAATTTCCTGTACGGCATACGAAAATTTACAACCTATGTTGGAGCCATCCCCCAAAAGCTTCTCAAAATTGGGCAGATCGTGCGGAGTGGATATAATTAATATCTCATTAATGCCGGCAAGCATTAAAATCGATAAAGGATAATAAATCATCGGTTTGTCGTATACTGGCATAAGTTGTTTGCTAACCGCGATGGTTAAAGGGTGAAGCCTTGTACCCGATCCTCCTGCTAAAATAATACCTTTCATAATTATAGTTTTTTAAAGTTGTCGTCTTTTACATCGTCACCCAATTCTTCAATAATCAATTTGTCAAGTTCAATATCCTCTTCTTCATCAAATACCTCGAGGAAAGGTTCTTTAAACGATTTCGTAAGCAACCATTTGTCCATACTCAACAGCAATGACGGGAGTACAAAAAGGTTTGAAAACAGGGCTACAAGTAGTGTAACCGAAACCAGATATCCCAGTGCTTCGGTTCCTCCAAAAGAGGAGAGTGTGAACATGGAAAATCCAAAAAAGAGCACAATAGCTGAATAAATCATACTGTATCCGGTTTCTTGAATGGCAAGTAATACCGACTCCTTAATTTTCCAGTCGTTATATTTAAGTTGCAGTCTGTATCGTGATAGAAAATGAATGGTGCTATCGACACTGATTCCCAATGCGATACTAAAAATTAATATAGTAGAGGGTTTGATAGAGATGCCAAAGTATCCCATCATGCCGGCAGTTAATATTTGAGGGATAATATTTGGGATTAGCGAAATAATAATCATTCTGGCTGATGAAAATATTAATGCCATAAGCATGGTAATAACTACGATGGCTAATAGTAAACTGGAAAAGAGGTTTTTAACCAGATAATTTGTACCTTTTAAAAAGACAACACTCGTGCCGGTTAAATGAACGTCGTATTTTTTTGGTGGAAAGATGGAGTCGATTTTTGGGTTAAGACTTTTTAATATTCTCTCAATATCGTTGGTTCCGATGTTGGCCATTTGAACCGATACCCTGGTGGTTTGAAGGGTTGAATCGACAAATGATTTAAGTAAGGAGTTACTACCCCCTTTGTCGAGCGAGGGTACATAGGAGAGGATAAAGTTACGTTCCTGATTGTTGGGGAGGGAATACATTTTAGGGTTTCCCCGGTAAAAAGCCTGTTTGGCCGATTTAACCACCTCAACAATGGATAGCGGCTCTGAAAATTCGGGGTATGTTTTCAGAACATTTTGAAGCTGATCAATCTTGCGGAGTGTGGAAGATCTTAAAATACCCTTTGGCTTTTTCGTGTCGATGGTAATCTCAAGTGGCATTACCCCGTTAAAATTTTGCTCCAGAAAAATCAGGTCTTTATAAAGGATATCGTCTTTTGAAATATCGTCAACAATGTTGCCGGTGGTTTTAAGTTTTGTTATACCATAAATTCCTGCTATTAACAAAGTGCCTGTTATAATATATATCATCGGGCGTTTTGTTTGAACAATGATGACAATTTTATCGAGAAACTTACTGATAAACCCTTTTTCCAGATGTTTGAGATGCTTAGGTTTCGGTTCGGGAAAAAGACTAAATAAAATGGGAAGCATAAATAACGACAAAAGGTAAA
>QMPP01000195.1 GCA_003650425.1 Bacteroidota bacterium
CTTTATCGCAGGCCTCTTGCTTACGACTGCTAATTACCACCGTGGCGCCGTTTTCGGCATACACGCGGGCAATGGCTTCACCGATTCCTTTTGATGAACCGGTGATGATGGCTACTTTTCCGGTTAAATCAAATTTATTCATTATCTCCCTCGTCAAACCTCAACTTCATCCAGGGTTCTGTTTCCAAATCCACATCATCATCCATCTCTTTATCTATCCCGCCAAGATATTTGGCCACATTGACGCGCGTTTTAAAATCATATTCCAAACTTAAGGCAATAGCCTCCATAATGGGTGAACCACCACCATGAACACCACCTACAAGCAGTTCGGCCGTCATACCCGAAGTACTCATAATTTCCACCAGGTTCCAAATTTTTAAGGATAAATCAGCGGGGATTTTTGGATTTCTTACAATAAATTTATCAAGATGCTCTTTTAACTCATCCATGGTAAAGCTCTCTTTAAAAGGAAGTGTAGAGGCAATACCGCCGGCCATCTCCGTTAAGAGGTTAAACTCGTGATAAATTAATTCACCCATCAGTTTACGGCCCACATTAGCATAAATGGTGTTGGGGAAAAAGGTTCCGCTTTTAGTTTTTTTACCAAAAACAGCAGCAGCCACACCGGCACTAAAAGCCAACTCGGCAGCGCCCGCAAATTGAGTTAGTTTCTCTCTCACGTGCGAAACTTTGGTAATGTTGTTGGCTTCGGCAGCAAGCATTGAAGTACCACACAAAATATCAGAAACGGCAGGTTTACATCCCGAATAACTATGACGGTGCGAATCGGCAAAAAGCAGGGCTAAACGACGGCCATATTCCCATTCGCCGGCCATAAAAACACGTTCGTTGGGAACAAACACATTGTCAAAAATAACTACTGAATCCGAAATACCGGTTTTACAAATCGGAGGTGGATTATCATCATCTTTCTGACGATGCCATACCGGACGGGTAACCAGCTTAACGCCTTCCCAGTCGCCGGGAACAACAAAAGCTACTGCATAATCTTTATCGTCTTCCATCAAGGCACGCGTGGGAATCACAAATATTTCATCAGCATAAGGAGCCTGTGTTACCGACATTTTAAAGCCGCTTACCACAATCCCGTCTTCGCGCTTTTCTACTATGTGAACATAAGCATCGGGATCGGCTTGTGCCGAAGGCCGTTTTATACGATCGCCTTTACTGTCGGTTTGGGCACAACATCCTACCAAATCATTTTCCTGATAATATTTCATAAAATTAAGAAAACGTTCATGGTAATTTGTTCCTTTATCTTCATCCACCTCTTTCGTATAGATGGATAAAGCACTAATAGCATCATGCCCCATACAACGTTGAATACAACCGCCGGCGCGTCGTGCACCCATTCGGATAAGCTTTTGTTTTTCCATTAAATCGTAAGGATCCTGAGGAAGATGTGCCCAACGATTTACTTCACCATCAATTATGTTCGATTTTGCCGTTGCCAGTTTTTTATACTTGGGATTTTGCGCCAAATCGAAAGTAATGCTTAATACATTAATACCAGGACGCAATCTGGGGTCGTCCCTGCCAACTTTTTGATCGCCAATATAGATATTTGGCTTCATCTTGTTCAATTTCTCGATGTACTGCTCTTTTGTTCGTAACATAATTTTATTCCTTTTATATATTAAAATAACCTGGCAACTTTTTTCTCAAATAGATAATTCAGTTGTGCAATATTAACAAAAAGAAATGGGAGTTTTTTCAAAACAGAAGCTAAATTACTAAAATTTGTACCCAATATAAATTGACTTTTTTTTGTGATTTTTTCACAGATTTATTGTGCATGCATAACAATATTTTATATATTTGCAATGCATGCATAACAATATTTTAATATGAACATAGAGGAAACAGTTGATTATCACATCCGTGCAACGCTTTTTAAGATGATGCGGATGTACAACTTATACGCAACCGAAAACGGAATTACACAGGGCATCGGTTATGTTTTAATCCTGATTACTAAAGAAGGTGTCCCCGCCACTAAAATTGCCCCGCTAATGGGAATGGGTACTTCAAGTCTTACCCGACTGCTTAAAAAAATGGAAAATGACGATTTAGTTTATCGTCAAACGGATGAAGTTGACAAACGTGTTGTACGAATTTTTCTCACTGAAAAAGGGGTTCAGTTACGCGAAAAAGCAAAAGCTGTTGTGTTAAACTTCAACGAGAAGCTATTTAAACAAATAAGTAAAAAAGAGATGGAAGATTTTGTTAAAGTATCTGCTATTATTCGTGCGCAGATAAAAAACGAAATTGAAATATTCCAAGAAAATAAGAATTCCTAAAACATTAACAAACAAAATCATTATGACACGCAGAATTAAAAAAGTAGCTGTCCTGGGCTCAGGAGTTATGGGTTCCGGAATTGCTTGTCATTTTGCCAACATCGGATTGGAAGTGTTGTTGCTGGACATTGTTCCGCGCGAACTTTCCGATGCCGAAAAAGCAAAAGGACTTACCCTGGAGGACAAAGCTGTTCGTAACCGAATCGTTAACACCTCCTTAAAAAATGCATTAAAATCAAAACCATCACCTATTTACAAAAAAAGTTTTGCCAAACGTATTACCACCGGCAACTTTGATGATGATTTTGAGAAAATTAAAAACTACGACTGGGTAATAGAAGTTGTTGTTGAACGGCTCGACATCAAGCAAATCGTGTTTGAAAAAGTGGAAAAATTCCGCCACCCGGGAACATTGGTAACTACCAATACTTCAGGTATTTCGGTGGAGAAAATGATTGAAGGCCATAGCGATGATTTTCAGAAAAACTTCTGCGGAACCCATTTTTTCAACCCTCCCCGGTATTTGCAACTTTTTGAAATTATTCCCACACACAAAACCGATCCTGAAGTAATCGACTTTCTTACCGATTATGCAGCCCGTTTCCTTGGTAAAACAGCCGTTATTGCCAAAGATACACCTGCTTTTATTGCCAACCGTATTGGAACTTTTTCCATTATGGAGCTTTTCAATAATGTAACAAATTACGACCTCACCATTACCGAAATCGATAAGCTTACCGGCCCGGTTATCGGCAGAGCTAAATCAGCAACGTTTCGTACCGCCGACGTGGTAGGCCTTGACACATTGGTTCATGTGGCCAACAACATCAAAGCTGAAACCAACGACGAAGCTAACGACTTGTTTACCATTCCCAACTATGTTCAAAAAATGCTGGACAACAACTGGCTTGGTTCAAAAACCAAACAGGGTTTCTTTAAAAAGGTGGTGGAGAACGGTAAGAAAAAATTTCTTACCCTCGATTTTAACACCTTAGAATATACCGAAGACCCAAAACCCAAATTTTCAGTTTTTGAAAAAACAAAAGGTATTGACGATTTGCGTAAACGGATGCCCATTCTGTTAGCCGACAAAGGCAAGGCTGGTGAATTTTACAGAGCATCATTTTACAGTTTGTTCCAGTTTGTTTCAAACCGCATTCCGGAAATTACCGAGGATATTTACAAAGTTGATGATGCATTGCAAGCCGGTTTTGGATGGAAACTTGGCCCATTCGAAAATTGGGATGCCGTGGGCGTAGCCGAAACTGTTAAAGCCATGGAAAAGGCTGGAAAAAAACCAGCTCAATGGATTTACGATATGCTGGATGCCGGCATCACCTCTTTTTATAAGGTAGAGAATGGAAAGAAATTCTACTACAACCTAAAAACAAAATCGTATTCTGAAATCCCCGGACAGGATGAAGTACTTTCGTTAGAGGTTCTTCGCCCAACCAATGTGGTTTGGGAAAATACCGATGTAACTATCTTTGATATAGGTGATGGCGTTCTGAACATTGAATTTCACACAAAAATGAACACCATCGGACAGGGTGCTTTAGAAGGTATTAACAAAGGGATGGATATGGCCGAAGCCGATTATAAAGCCGTGGTTATTTCAAACGAAGGCGAACACTTTTCAGCCGGTGCTAACGTGGGTATGATTTACATGATGGCCATTGAGCAGGAGTGGGAAGAGCTGGATATGGCTATTCAATGGTTCCAAAAAACCACCATGCGTTTAAGGTATTCTTCGGTTCCTGTTATTGCTGCTCCTCACGGGATGGCACTTGGTGGAGGATGTGAAATTTGTATGCACAGCGACAAAGTAGTTGCTCATGCCGAAACGTACATGGGACTGGTTGAGTTTGGCGTAGGACTTATTCCCGGTGGCGGTGGAACCAAAGAGTTTGCCCTCCGTTTGGGTGATGAGCTAAAATCAGGCGATATTCGTACCAATGCTTTCTTAAACCGTTATCTGAGCATTGGTCAGGCAAAAGTTTCTACCTCTGCTTACGAGGCATTTGACTTGGGCTACATGCGTCTGGGACAAGATGAGGTGGTTGTTAGTCGTAAGCACCAGCTGGCTTATGCTAAAAAAGTGGCGCTTCAAATGGTCGAAAAAGGCTATTCACAACCGGCACCCCGCAACGATATACGTGTTCTTGGTAAAGAAGCAATGGGTATGGTTTACGTAGGTGCTGATGGATTTACCATTGGACATTATATGTCGGAACACGATAAACTAATTGCTGAAAAAGTTGGTTATGTGATAGCTGGTGGAGAAATTTCACAGGCACTTACTGAAGTATCTGAGCAATATTTGCTGGATCTGGAGCGTAAAACATTTCTTGAGCTCTGCATGCAACGGAAAACACTGGAACGTATCCAAAGCCTGATTACCAAAGGTAAAATATTAAGAAACTAATTGATAATAAAACGAATAACCTTGTCCCCCTTTGGAGGGATATTTAGGGGGAGGACAAAAAGTTTAATCAAAGTAAAAAAATAAAATTATGAATGCATATATAGTAGGTGGATATCGTTCAGCCATAGGTAAAGCTCCCAAAGGTACTTTACGCTTTACCCGCCCTGATGACATTGCAGCAACCGTTATCAGACGATTAATGGAGGACTTTCCACAAATAGAAAAATCAGAAATCGACGACATAGTCGTTGGAAACGCTTTTCCTGAAGCTGAATCAGGTATGAATATGGGTCGTCTTTTATCGCTGATGTCGCTCGACACCGTTGATGTCCCCGGTTCTACCATCAACCGTTTTTGCTCTTCAGGAATCGAATCAATTGCCATTGCTTCGGCAAAAATTACAGCAGGAATTGCTGATGTAATTATTGCCGGAGGTGCCGAAACCATGTCGATGATCAACATGGGTGGATGGCGTTTGGTTCCTAATCCTGATATTGCTAAAACAAACCCGGATTGGTATCTGAGCATGGGACTAACTTCGGAAATGGTGGCTCGTGAGTACAACCTCAAACGCGAAGAGCTTGATGAGTTTGCCGTTAAATCGTACGACAAAGC
>QMPP01000196.1 GCA_003650425.1 Bacteroidota bacterium
AGAAGATCATGGGCAATACAACAATGCCAATTACAAAACAGATTACATTATAGGAGCTTCCATGTTTTTTCAGATGTCGTTAATTGCTATAATCGGTATGATGCCGGAAGAATATTTCCTTTATTACGAAGATATAGATTGGTGTTTTGCTGCTAAAAAGGCAGGATTAGAGAATAAAACTTGTACTAAAAGCATCGTATATCATAAACAGGGTGCAACAACCGGTGCAAAACTTAAGAATGATAACCAGTATATAAATAACAAAAAGTATTTATATTCTAGCTATCTTTTGTTTTATAAAAAGTATTTTAAAAAATTTCTTCTGGTCGCATATTTTATTTTGATAAAACAATGGGCTGGCAGAATGTTTCATGGTAATTACATTGAAGCAAAAATAATATTTAACGTGTTAATTAACAAGTGATTTATAAAAATCAATTTTCCAATCTTGATATCAGCATTTATTTTATTGTCTTTAATTTCTTCCTGCTCCTCCGATAGCAATATGCCGGTAATAAAAAACAATGGAAAAGGATTATTTTTAGTTTCCGGAAGTAAAACACCTGTTGCGGATTTAGGGTAATACCTTAAACTGATCACCAGTTTTTTCGATGATGAGTCTGTACCAATCTTCACCGTAGCCGGGTTGGCTTAAATTAGGAGTAACATACTTGTAACCTGCCGGAACCGGTTTGGCGGTTTTAATATTTCCATCCATGTATTTCATAAACAGATGCTGATACAGCTTCTTCCAGGTTTTAAAAGTATAATCACCTGCATAAGCTGAATAGCTGGTAAGATAAGCAACGGCTTTTTCGGGATTCTGAACATAAAGTTCCTGAGCGCCCTTGTCAACTGCCGGGGTAAAATCGATAAAGTCGTTTTCCATTTTTTGCTGTACCTTTTCAATTTCCGGATGGATGGCATCCCAGCGCGTATAGGCGAAATTTTCAAGCTGGTTAAAAATCCAGAATCCGGAAGTTTCGCTCCACTCCATCATCGAGCCATTACCCACGGCAAAGTTATCAGGAGCTTTTGCTATTGACCCGTACATGGGCATGTAAACGGTTCCTGAGGCATCGTCAACACCCCACCAGATAATGCCACCAATGGCATCAGGCAGCCAGTTACGCGATTGTACTATAAACGAAAATCCAGTCTGCTGTGTAGCAGTAGCACGCTCGTTACAATATTCCACACCATCCACTTTCCAGGTAAGGTGTCTCCAGCGGTAAGGAACGTGAAAAGGGCCGGCACCAACATCTTTACTCATATCCAATTCGGTACCTTCAAGATGGTCGCGCATAAAGTTCATCATTTCGTGCAACGTAATCTTATGATTTGGTTTTACCCACAGTGGCATCCGGTTGGTAGCATATCCTGTTTTTTTATCGTGTTTAACATCACCTTTTACATAATCCCAGTATTTATCCATCCCGTCACTAACCTTGTTAAACATAGTCCACACACGAATTTCACAAAAACGAGCCCCACCAAAATCAACCGGTGCATAGGTGTCGGAAAAAGAAAAATCTTTATCCTTCCCATAATAATATCCTTTATCCTTGGCAAAAGAAATAACATCGGCGGAATAAACACATTCAATCTCTTTATCAAACAACTTATCCATCTGTTTATCAGTAATTGATATTTTACCATCTGCCAGCGGAAAAGTAGTAATACGAGCCTGATTGGCATGTCCTGAAACATACCCGTCAGGAATACGGCGGGCAACCCAGACAGCTCCTTTTTCACCCTGGCCTTTTCCAATCATCTCCAAAATCCAGGCTTCATCCTTATCGGTGACACTAAACGACTCGCCTTCGCTGTAATAGCCATATTTAGCGACTAAACCAGTCATTACCTTAATGGCCTCGCGAGCAGTTTTCGATCGCTGTAGAGCGATGTAAATCATGCTGCCATAATCAACAATAGCACCATCCTGATGTTGCAGTTTCGAACGACCGCCGTAAGTAGTTTCGCCAATACCAACCTGATGTTCATTTGTGTTTCCTACAACATTATAGGTAACGGGGGCCTGTTCAATTTTACCAAGCCATTTACCGGTATCCCATTCGTAAACATCCATCATGGTTCCCGCAGGCCACTCTCCGGCAGGCCAGTGATAAAGCTCGCCATACAGCAAGTGCGAATCGGCCGCGTACGAAAACATCACAGAGCCATCAGCTGAAGCTCCTTTGGTTACAATATAATTGGTACAGGCACTTGCCTCGTACGCGCTAAAGATTACCGCAAAAGCGATAAACAGCGTTTTCATCAATTTGCTCATATTTTCTTTTTTAATGATTATTCTTAAAACGATTGTGAATGTATTCTTCCATCTCTTTCAAAGAGGTTATCTCCTGCGATGAATTACCACTCCGCACATAAAACTTTTCTACTACCTGCCCCTGCTTATTTTTCACTTTTATATAGATAGGCTTTTTGGCTTTGGTAATTTGGATAACACAAATTTGTTTACCATCAAATTCCGGAAACTGAATGATAAGGCGATGGTTAGAAAAATTAATGCCAAACTGATTTTTAATAAGCTTGCGCAGATGGAGTTCAAAATAGTCGATGTCTGCTTTTTTCAGGGTGCTGAAATCGTTTTCCAACCCCAGTATATTTTGATCATCATCAACGCCAATAAGCAATGTTCCTCCTTTAGCATTACTAAATGCCGCGATACTTTTTATAATCACGTCTTCCAGTGCCTTATTTTCTTTTTCCTGACGATAGTCGTAGCGTAACGACGATTTATACTCTACCTCTTCCGACTCACCCTGTTCAATCAGTATAGCAACACCGGATTCATCAAGCTTTTCAAAACTCTCTTCCTGCTCTTTTAAGAACCGACCGGAACGAACCCTTATTACCCACCAAAGCAATAACCCCAGCAATATAAGTACTGCCCCGATGTACAAAAAGATATCAGTAACCTGCTGGTAAAAGCCTATCAGATTTTCCTTAGAAACTGTCAGACTAAAGCCTTTAATGCCCATTTCGTTGGGAACAGAATCGACCCTTGACCAATAAATCCGATGGTTCAACTCAAACGAAAAAGAGCGTGGCTCACGATTCGAGGTTTCTATCCATGTATTAAATATTTTTTTTAACTCAATCTCAATATTTGCTATATTTTTCACAGAAGCCGAATCACGAGTAGAAATCGGGGTAAACAATACATCATGAGTGGTTAAAATACAAACTACCGGTTGTTTCATCGACAACTTCTTTAGAAAAAATCCGGAAAAATCACTTGTCTGAAACACGTAAGCAACAAAAAGCTTTGTATTGTCTTTTGTTTCTATCTGATGGATTTGCAAAATCAATTCACGACGTCCCGGTATTTCGCTGTTTATTTTAACCCAGCTCACTCCCCCGTTATTTTCTGGTACACTTTCGAGTAATTGACGGTTTTCATTGTTTAAGAAAAAGTTGTAAGTATCAGTCCACTCGCTCACTTCATGCAGATTTTTGTCCAGCCTCTTCCATATTAACAAGCTGTCGTTTTTAGGTGTAAAAGTGGTAATTCGAGTATTGTCATCTTTTAAAAAGACATACTTAAGATTGTTGGTAAACAGCACCAGTCCTCTCAAATAGTTGTTACTCGACACAACCTTGTTCGAGAGCGTGTCGAATACCGCAGGATTAAATTCCGAAAAATTACTACCTGCCACTTCCCTGTCAAAATGGGTAATTGCCTTTTGAGCATTGTTAAGAAAATCATTTAAATTTAGTTTTAAAGGTTGCGCTGCTTTAGCAATCAGCTCTTCGCCATATTGAGTATTTGAATTGCCTGCCACAAAATAGTAGCCAATTGAAACTAACCCCAGAAAAACAAATGCTACCGAAAACCACTGATATCCTCTCTTCATACGATTAAATTAGGAGGCCAAATTTACATTAAAAAACATTACCCTGGCAATTTACTAAAATCGAACTTATTTAAAAGTTAACTATCTATATGTTTATGAAAGCTATTGAAAATCAGAAAGCAAATTCCACTATTTCCCTCTTTGGAGGGAAAACAAAGGAGGAGTAATTAATAAGATATTTATTTTCTGATTTTCAATAGCTTATGGTTAATGATTAAATTTAACTTTAAACAGCTACTAAAAGCCAATATTTTTAATACCTTTCGACAATATTTACAACACAACGAATTATTTGGTAACATGAAACTATTTACTTTCGTTCATATCCATTTTTCTATCGTCTTATACAAAATATTAGGAATACTTTTTTTCGTTTTTTTCTCAACTCAGGTTTTATGGGCTTCAATAGAACAATCAAAAACTGATAGTCTTGAAAATTTATTAATCAATACCAAAGGGATCGAAAAGGCAAAAGTGTATAATCAACTTATTGGTATTTACCAAAAAACAGATACGGTTAAAGCTTTTGGTTATTTTAAAAAGTCAGTAATGCTTTGTGAAAAAGTTAACAATTCTTTGCTGGAGTCCAGCGCTTTTGAATATTTATCCTCTCATTATAACGGGACAGGTGATTATGCAAACTCAATAATTACCTTAAAAAAAGCACTTCAATTTGTAACCACGAATGGCCTTGAAACAGGAATTGGATTTGCCTATAGTTATTTGGGGAAACAATACATGTTACTGAATAACTATACGTTGGCAGAAAAGTATCAATCCATGGCATTAACTAAATTTAGTAAATTGGATTGCATTTTTGGCAAAGCTGAAGCATTAGAACGATTGGGGTTTATTAACATGGTCAGGAATAATTACCTGGAAGCACTTAAATATTATTATCAGGCTTTAATCATTAATCAGAAATTAAAATTGCCTCACGAAACGGGTATTACTTTATATCACATTGGCCTTACCAAGCTCTATCTTTCCGATTATGATGAAGCGATAAACTATATTCTTAAATCATTAAAAATTTGGGACGAGTTGAATGAAACAGCAAATAAATGGAATTGCAACGAACTAATTGGAAATATTTATATTAAACTGGAGGATTACAACAAAGCACTAAAATACCACAAGATAGCTTTAAGTATCAGACAAGAAGCAATTAGTTCGAGATTGCGGCAGGAATATAAAATTTCGGCCATTCACAAACTTGGTCTTGCCTATTCCTATAATAATATAGCAGAAGTTTATTTCCATTTAAAGCAATATGACTCTGCTTATTATTACGCGTTGAAAGGCTACAGGTTAAAAACAGAAAAAAACAGTATTGCCTCCAAAAACGACGTGGCCAATTCGGAGCTTAACCTTGGAAACATCTACCGTGCCCTTAAAAAATATGATTCTGCTTACCTGATGATAGACAAAGCAGCAGCAACCTATCAAGAATTAAA
>QMPP01000197.1 GCA_003650425.1 Bacteroidota bacterium
AAACATGATAGCTACTATAAAAAAAAGTAAAATCTTATTTTTCATGTCAATTTATTTAGGCAATAAAAGTAATTGATTTTTTATTACTCCTACAGCTTGATTTCCAAACAGCATAGCTTAACGATAAATTAACACCACTATTGGTAGCGTTTCTTTAATTTACTTACTTTCGTTTCAAATTGTACAGTATGGACAAAAGTAAATTCCACCTATTATTAGTTGATGATGAGCCTGACATTATCGAATTTGTAAGTTACAATCTTTCGCGTGAGGGATACCAAATAAGTACTGCCAAAAACGGCCTTGAAGCAGTAGAGCAAGTGAAAAAAAACAAACCCGACCTGATTTTAATGGACATCATGATGCCGGTAATGGATGGTATGACAGCGGTTTCAAAAATAAAGGCATTGCCCGGAACAAATGATATTATGATTGTTTTTTTAACTGCCCGCGCTGAAGATTACTCGCAGGAGGCAGGGTTTGAAGCGGGAGCCGATGACTACATCTCCAAACCCATTAAGCCTAAAATTCTTGTTCACCGGATTAATGCTTTACTACGCAGAATTAACAAAACCGATAACAACAAAACCATCGAATGCGGCAGCCTGATTATCGACCCTACAAAATACGTGATCATTTATCAATCGAACGAAGTGGTACTGCCCCGTAAAGAATTTGAATTGTTACAACTTTTGGCTTCGCACCCGAACAAGGTATTTAATCGCGATGAAATACTGGCAAAAGTTTGGGGCAAAGATGTGGTGGTTGGTGACCGGACCATTGATGTTCACATCCGAAAAATTCGTGAAAAAATTAATGCCAACATCATCATCACCATAAAAGGAGTAGGGTATAAATTTGTTGAATAAGTTCAATATGAAACTCTATAAGTTAAGCCCCCGTAATGTTGCCTTGATTGACACGCTGTTTATAACACTAGTGTTTATTGCCGCCTACATCATTATTTCACTTATATGGTTCGACCTTACGACTGAGCCATTATTAATCAGTTTGCCATTTGTGTTTGTCGCCAACTTTTTCATTATTCGCTACTCTTTTAACCACATCATTTTTGATCGGATAAAATTAATTTACAAAGTCATTGGCCGGTTTCCTAACCCTAAAGAAAAAAAGAAAAAAAGCGTAAATCCGCTGGAAACTATTCAAGAAGTTGTCTATCAATGGAGCGAAGATAAAAATAAGGAAATTAAAGAGTTAAAGCGGATGGCTGCCTACCGGAGAGAGTTTCTGGGTAACGTGTCGCACGAGCTCAAAACCCCTATTTTTAATATCCAGGGCTATGTTTCCACCCTGCTTGATGGTGGTTTGGAAGACGATAAAATTAACCGTAAGTTTTTAGCAAAAACCGAAAAAAGCATCGAACGCCTAATAAACATTGTAAACGATTTGGAAAGTATCTCCAAACTGGAGTCGGGCGAAGTAAAACTTAAAGCAAATGTATTTAACCTGTACGAGCTTGTTGAAGAAGTAGTGGACTTTTTAGAAATGAAAGCGAAGAAATCAAATACCAAGATAACCATTAAGCCAAAATTGCCCGTGCCATTTATTGTAAAAGCCAACAAAGAAGCCATCAGGGAAGTGTTGATAAACCTCGTGGACAATGCCATTAAATACGGCGACAAACATAATAACATTGTTAAAATCAAATTATATGACATGGACGAAAAAATCCTGACCGAGGTAACCGACAACGGCGTGGGCATTTCGCAAGAGTATTTACCCCGCATTTTCGAGCGGTTTTTCCGTACCGACAGAGGGCGCTCACGCGATCAGGGCGGCTCGGGACTTGGCCTTGCCATTGTTAAGCACATCATCGAGGCACACCGCCAAACCATTACAGCTCGCAGCAACATTGGCGAAGGTACCACCTTTTCGTTTACGCTGCAAAAAGTCTAAAGAAGGTTAATCATAGTTGTTGCCATAAAATAATCAACCTGTTGCATCCGTTAACCTTACTCGTTGTAAACTTGTCTATATTTGCAGAGTCTTAATAACCAGATGAAAAAATTATATAAATACATGCTCCGCTCCTATTTGGGGCCTTTTCTGTTTACCTTTTTCATAGCACTGTTTATTTTGCTAATGCAGTTTCTATGGAAATGGATTGATGAGTTCGTGGGTAAAGGACTGGAGTGGGATGTGCTTACCAAACTGCTTTTTTACGCTTCAACCACCTTTGTCCCCATGGCACTCCCGTTGGCTATCTTACTTTCCTCCATCATGGTTTTTGGTAACCTTGGTGAGTACTATGAACTTGTGGCCATCAAGGCTTCGGGTATTTCGCTACGTACCGCCATGAAACCGCTGGTCATTCTTTCCATTTTTATCAGTATCAGTGCCTTTCTCTTTTCCAACTACGTACTGCCGGTTACCAACTTAAAGTTTGGAGCCTTGCTGTACGATGTCAGACAAAAAAAGATGACCTTTAACCTCTCGGAAGGTATCTTTTATAGCGGACTCGAAAACTACGTCATCAGGGTTGACAAAAAAGACAAGGACGATAAAACCATTTACGGAGTAATGATTTACAATCACACTTCCCGGCTGGGAAACGTGGAAGTAACATCGGCCAAAAAAGGAATTATGGAACTTACTCCCGACCAGAAAAAGGTGGTTTTTACCCTGTTCGACGGATACAATTACAAGGAGGTTACGAACCAAAAAAAATACCGGATTACCCGTCCTTTTGAATATGTTAAATTTAAAAAGCAGGTGTTGGTTTTCGATTTGTCGGCGTTTCAGCTTAACAAAACCAACGAAGATCTTTTTAAAAATCACTATACCATGCTCAACATCCGGCAACTTAACAGCGCCATCGACTCGTTGAGCGGCAAACTAACGCAACGGCATAAAACTTTTGAAGAATCTTTTATTAAAAAGGTGGGCATTGCAGGCCTTCCAAAACCACTAACCAAAAGAAATCAACCTCCACAAAAACAAAAGTCAACTGATATTATGGCGCTTTTTCCCGATTCAGTACTACAAGCCGGCGTCCTGCACAAGCATCCTGTACTAGCAGACAACACCTTATCAGACAGGACTAAAATTCTGGAATATGCTTTAAAGGAGGCCAGAAATTTAAAAGAGAGCGTGGTTTATTACAACACCGAAAAAAAGGGCAGGGAGCAACTGATAACCCGTCATGAGGTAGTTTGGCATCAAAAGTTCAAACTTTCCATAGCCTGTTTGTTGTTCTTTTTCGTGGGAGCGCCTCTGGGAGCCATCATTCGAAAAGGCGGGCTCGGCATGCCGGTGGTGATGTCAGTACTAATATTTGTCATTTATCATGTTATTTCGATGACTGCCGAAAAAGCAGTTAAAACCGGCGAAATGGATGTTGTCTTTGGCATCTGGCTTTCAACAGCGGTAATTTTACCACTAGGGCTTTTCTTAACATGGAAAGCCACTACTGACGCCCCTTTGTTGGACATTGAAAGTTGGAAACAGACGTTTGAAAAATTAACCCTTTCAGGCAGAAAAAAAATCAGTAAAAAATAACAACTTAACGTTTAACGCGTGAAAATACTTTTTGTTTGTAACAAATCGCCCTGGCCGCCAAAAGAGGGTGGCCCCATTGCCATGAACAACATCATCGAGGGCATGATTGACCGGGGGCATCAGGTTAAGGTACTGGCTGCCGTTACCAACAAATACACCATTTCGCTTGAGGATGTCCCGAAAGAATACCGCAAAAAAACCAATCTTGAACTAGCTTACATCAACCTTAAAGTAAAACCCGTGGGAGCTTTCCTCAACCTATTTACTGGTAAGTCGTATCATGTTGATCGTTTTATTTCTAAAGACTTTGAACGGAAATTAACGGCCATTTTACAGAAGGAAACCTTTGATATTATTCAAATAGAGATGCTGTACATGTCACCCTATCTGAAAATAATACGAAAGTTTTCGAATGCTAAAGTTGTACTAAGGGCACATAACATTGAACACCTTATTTGGAAAAGAGTAGCCATTGAAGAGAAAAATATTACCAAAAAGCTATACCTTCGACACCTTGCCACCACGCTTGAAAATTATGAAAAAGGGATTTTAAACCAATACGATGGCATTGTGCCCATCACCAAAAAAGATGCGCGATTCTTTTCCGACAAAACGGATATTCCTGTTGAGGCTGTATCCTTTGGGATTAACTTCAACAAGATTCCCTATCAAACGGAAACAAGAGCCGAACTTGCTCTTTTTCATATCGGTTCAATGAACTGGATTCCCAATATTGAAGGCATAAAGTGGTTTTTGAATGAGGTATGGCCCGAGGTTGTAAATAGTTTTCCAAAGTTAAAACTTTATCTCGCCGGCCGCGAAACCCCCGAATGGCTTAAAAAATCCGAAATAATTAATGTAAAAATAGTTGGGGAAGTTCCTGATGCATTCGAATTTATGGCGTCAAAAACCATCTTGATAGCCCCGTTGTTTTCGGGAAGCGGTATCCGGATAAAAATCATCGAAAGCATGGCCATGGGTAAGGCAGTTATTTCCACCACCGTTGGAGCCGAAGGCATTAACTATACCGATGGAGAAGATATCCTTATTGCCAATACCAAAAAGGAATTTCTGAAGGCTATTAAAAAGCTGTATAACAACCCCGGGGTAACTGCTACCATGGGGCAACGCGCCCATCAGCTTGTTAAACACGAACACAACATCAACAAAACATCCGTTCAGCTGGAGCACTTTTATCAAAAGCTGTTGAGGTAGTTTTAAACCTTAACAAATGTTAGAAAGTATAACGCATTTAAATAATTAACTAATTTTGTTTCATAATTATCAACTATGATTTACATCACGCGCAGAGAGCGGTTTAACGCAGCTCACCGGCTGTTTCGCCCTGAGTATTCCGACAAAAAAAACAGGGAGGTTTTCGGGAAATGCTCCAATCCCAACTGGCATGGACACAATTACCAACTTTTTGTAACAGTAAAAGGAGAGGTTGACCCCGACACGGGTTTTTTAATTAACCTTAAAACTCTCAGCAAAATTATCCGTGATAAGGTAATTAGCAAAGTGGATCATAAAAACATTAATCTGGAAGTTGATTTTATGAAAGGCCGGCTGGCTTCTACCGAAAACCTGGCCATTACTATTTGGCATGAGCTGGAAGAGCCGGTTAATAAACTAAACGCTTCGCTGTATTGTGTAAAAGTAACAGAATCAGAAAACAATTATGTTGAATATTTTGGTGACAAATAGTGTGTTTTACCTTGCCAAATTGACAATGGCATTCTATTTGATTTACCTCCCATAAAATTGATAAAATGAATAAAACAA
>QMPP01000198.1 GCA_003650425.1 Bacteroidota bacterium
ACCTCAGAAATTATTATCGACTCTTCGCTAAATAATATTTGGCAGATTGGCACGCCGGATAAGAGTTTTTCCCAATCCTTTTTCGGTACAAACCACCCTAAAAACAAATTTTGAATTGAACCGTGCGAATATTGTTATTCTTGACTCGTTTGGCCGCAAGATTAAACAAATGAAAAATGTGTCGGAGCAAACAATTACTTTTAATCGAAACGGGTTACCATCAGGCATTTATTTTCTTTTCGTAACTGAAAAAAGTAAAATGCAGGCCACCGGAAAAATGGTAATAATTGAGTAGGATGAGCGAGTGGGGAAAAGAGTAAAGAAAGAGGCTAATGGTCAATTTAGTGAATGGGGAATACAAAAAAATTCAACTTTAAACCAGTTCTATGAGGACTTTTCTAAGTTGGCTGCCTACTTAGAAATGTAATCAGATACCGTTCTCTGTTTTACATGAATTACTACTTTTACCCATTGAAACAGATTAAACATGAAAAAACTCTTTTTTCTTCTGGCTCTCTTCTCCCTGGGGTTTAGCAAAATTATTTTTGCCCAGTTTTATATTGTTGGCCAGGATCCTGCCTCGGTAAAGTGGAAGCAGCTAACGACTCCTAATTTCAAGATTATCTTCCCGTCAGGGTATTATATCAACGCTAACCTCTATGCCAACACGCTGGAGCTTACCCATGGCGTTACGCTTAAGCCTTACCTGACAAAAAAACCAAAACCATTCACCATTGTACTCCACTCGAAAAGCACCTGGGCCAATGCCATGGTGCTGCCGGCTCCGTTGCATGGCGACTTTTTTGAAATTCCCGATCAAAATCTATATCCTCAAATATGGCAATACCAGCTTTCGCTTCACGAATACCGCCATTATGCTCAAATGCGGAAGATGTACGAAGGTGTTGGTAAGGGGCTAAGCTATATTTTCGGACAGGCAGGACCCATGGCACTCTTTGGCATTTTTATTCCCATGTGGTTCGTCGAAGGTGACGCCGTTTATAATGAAACCATCCACAGTAAAAGCGGACGTGGGAGGCTTCCTTATTTTTCGATGGATTTAAAAGCTCAACTTCTGGAAAAAAAAATCTATCCTTACGACAAAGCCATTCTTGGCTCCTACAGGAGTTATGTGCCGGATTATTACACGTTAGGCTATCAGCTTGTACAATACGGTGCTGAACATTACGGGTATGAGATGTGGAACCTGGCACTCGACAGGGTAGCACGCCGCCCATATTTGTTAAAGCCTTTTGTAAACGGATTGAAAACCTATACCGGCCTTCGTAAAGTAAAATACTATCACAAGGTGATGGGTGCGTTGCAAAGCGAATGGAGTGCCGAACAGAAAAAAAAGCAGTTTTCAGCGGCGGAGTACCTTAACCCGGCAAAGCCTCATCGGTCGTTTACCAGTTATCACTTTCCTGTTATGCTACCTGATGGAGCTGTCATTGCCGAGCGCACGAGCATCGATGACATCCATCGTTTTGTCATGATTTCACCGGATGGCGAAGAAACCGTTTTGTTTACACCGGGCTTCGACTATGCCGAGTCGCTATCAGCCAACGACAGCCTTATTTGCTGGAACGAAAAAGAGTACGATTTACGATGGAGCAACCGCGATTATTCCATCATAAAAATATATAACTATAAAACCAAAGCGTTAAAAACGCTAACCCGCCAAACCCGTCTCTTCGCCCCTGACCTGTCGCCCGATGCCACAAAAATTGTAGCTGTCGCTGTTTCGGTTGACGGGCAAAATGCTTTGCAGGTTCTGGATATTAAAACAGGGAAAGTCATCAAAAAGTTTTCTACGGAAAATAACCTCTTTTTTATGACACCCCGCTGGAGCACTGATGGACAAACCATTGTTGCCACCGTGTTGGGTAAAAAGGGAAAGTCGATTTTATTATGGAATCCCGAAACCGGAAACCGGCAATTGGTGCTGCCTTTTGGCTTCGCCGAAATCAACAGGCCTTTTAAATCGGGCAACAATATTTACTACACCGGTACTTACGATGGAGTAAACAATATATATCAACTCCACCTGCCTGCCAACCAAATATCCCAAATTACAACGGTCAAATACGGTGTTGAAAATGGTACAGTTGTAAATGGTGATATGTTAGTTTTTTCGGATTACACGGCAGAGGGCTACCGGATAGCGACAATGAAATTGTCCGCTGTAAAATCAAAAACCGAAATTGAGATTAAACCGTATTCTTTTCCTATCGACAGTCAGGTTACCAAAAGCACCTTCGTTCTTGAAGACACCCTTGTACCCGACAGCAACTACCGGGCAGCAAAATACAGCCGGATTAAACATCTTTTCAACCTCCACTCGTGGGGACCGATGGCCGTGGATGTTAACACCTACCAAACGATTCCCAATCTGGTGATGGCATCACAAAATATGCTGGGAACAGCCGTTTCAACCCTGGGCTACTATTATGACATCAATGAGCATACAGGCAAAACCAAGTTTACTTTCGATTATTACGGATGGTATCCGGTTATGGGGTTTCAGGCAACCTACGGAGAAAGAAAACAAACTTATGTAAATAGCGAGGGCTTGGCCAAATTAGCCACATGGCACGAAACCAACCTTTCGCTCCACATCTCTGTTCCTCTGCGGTTTATCAAAAGTAAATGGATTTCAGGCATTACCCCCAAAGCTTCGGTTGGACAAAGATTTATGAAACTTAATGAAAGTCAGGATGTTTCTTTTAAAGAAGACCAATTCACATTTCTTACCTATTCGTTATACGGATATCATAGTTTAAAAAGAAGCCGGAGAGACCTTTTTAGTAAATGGTCGCAGCGTGTTTATGCTGTTTTTTCTCATACACCCTTCTCAGCCAACCCGAGTTCGGTAGGTTATGTGTCCGGAACTTTTACCCTTCCCGGGTTTTTTAATCATCACGGGCTTAAACTCTATTTGGCCAAAGAGTGGAAAAAAAGCGGTAATTACCCCTACGGAGATTACATAGCAATACCTCGCGGATACAGCAACCTTTCCATAAAAGAGATGGTTTCGTTGAAATCTGATTATGCCTTTCCCATTGCCTACCCCGACTGGGATATTCAATCGGCCGCCTTCCTGACCCGTGTTTACGCCCACCTGTTTTTTGATTACGCTTTGTATCGCGATAATAATGGTTTTAATAACAATCTGGGAAGTACCGGTATCGAGCTGTACACCAACTGGTATTTTTTAAGCCTGCCGGTTGAACTGACATTAGGTTTTAGAGGAAGCTATAAACTAAGCGGGGCATTCGTACCGGAGTTTTTATTGGAATTTAGCTTGTAACTCCCTGACTAAACTCTTCTTATAAAACCGGTCAGATCATCATCGGAATTGAGGTTTAGCTTTTTTTAAACAAACATGGAAAAAAACAATTTATCGTGAAGATAATTATTCAGCTTCACCGTTAAAAATCTTCATCCCGTCTTCCGCCAATTTATTAATGGTTGGGTTTAGCATAAAATAGGAAACATGCCACTGAAAGCCAAACCGCGAGCTTATCTCCTGCTCCAGCGTTACCGCCGCCAGCGAGTCGATACCATACGAGGTGATGGGCGTATCCAAATCAATCTCTTCGCGTTTAAAATGCTGATTGGTCATAATCCATTCCACCAGCCAGTTTTTAATACTCTCTTCGGTAGGAATGGCACTTTGATGTTCCACTGTCTCTACCTCTTCGTTTTCCAGCTGCCACCGGGCAATCACATTTAGTTTATCCGTGAGAAACTCGTAACGAGTTTGCCGCCGCTGAATCTTACCACTCGATGTTAGCGGAATACTTCCGGTACGAATCAGTACGATGGCGTACACTTCCAGTTCATGCTCATCAGCCACCACTTTCCGAACAGATGCCATCATCTCATCAAAATCGCTGTTTCGTAAAAAGTTCCTCTCCAGCTCCTGAACTATCACCAGCTTTTCCACGCCCTCAACCTGAATGGAGAAAGCAGCACCCGAGTTGGGTTTAAAAGCCTCATGCGAATTCTGCACCGAGTACTCAATATCGTTGGGATAATAATTTACCCCGCGGATAATAATTAAATCCTTTAAACGTCCCGTGATGTATAATTCGTTGTTAAATACAAAGCCCAAATCGCCCGACCGCAACCATGGGCCATCATTGTTTTTCATATAAGCCTTAAAAGTACGGCGGGTCTCCTCAGGTTTATTCCAGTAGCCTTTGGCCACCGTGGGCCCTTTTATCCACACCTCGCCAATACTGTTTTCATCAACCTCTTCAAAAGATTCGGGATTAACAATGGCTATTTCGGTATCCATCCACACGTGGCCATTGCTTACCAAATCTATTCCACGCTCTTCTTCAGGAACAAACAACAACCGGTTACGACTCAAGGCTTCCTGACTTACCCGCACGTAATGAGGCTCCGTGCCCGGATCGCCACCTGTAACTATCAAAGTGGTTTCAGCCATACCGTACACGGCAAACATCTGGTTCGTTCGCACGTTAGCAGCCGAAAAAACTTCCGGAAATTTTTCAAAAGTCTTTTTACGAACTGGTTCACCCCCGCAATAAAAGTTTTTTATACTGCTTAAATCCAACCCTTCCACCTCTTCGGGTTTAATTTTCTGCACACAATAATCGTAACTAAAATTGGGGCCTCCACCCGTGGTAGCTTTGTACTTATCGATAGCTTTAAGCCAGTTTAAGGGGTTCTTTAAAAAAGCTACCGGTGGCATACCTATGTTGATAAGGCCTAAAAAAGCCGCCTGGAAAATACCGCCAATCAGACCCATATCATGAAAAATCGGCAGCCAGTTCATCCCCACGGTATCGCGGCTAAAGCCAAACGAACGGCGAATAAAATCGGAATTATAAATAATATTCTCGTGCGTTATCATCACCCCTTTCGGGTTTCCCGTGGAGCCCGAAGTATATTGAATAAAAGCCACATCATCGGGTTTCGGAAATGAGGTTATGGCGCGGGGTGTGCTGTTGGTGCTAATCTCCTCATACTTTAACCACTCCATGCCAGCCAGCAACGCATCCTCCGAAAAATTACGCTCAATCGTGCCAAACACCTCTTCGGTAACCAGCCCGGCCGCTGCACCCGAATCTTCAATCATGGCATGTATCCTGTCCATCTTTCGGTTGCGCCGCGGAGGATACGCCGGAATAGCCACAAATCCGCCGTAAAAACATCCGTAAAGCGCCGCAATATATTGCAGCCCCTGCGGAAACAACAGCAACACCCGGTCA
>QMPP01000199.1 GCA_003650425.1 Bacteroidota bacterium
ATAACTGGTTTGTGTGTAGGAGTTTGCATAAAGAAAGATTCCTGACATCCACACCGAATCAGTAAATATTCGCTCTGATTTAACCCTCAAGGTATTGTTGTACGTATCTACAGGTGTGCTTACGCTTCCCCACGCATCAGCGGTTACTATTATGTTGCCCCATTCATGCGTCAGCATTCCTTCAAAAGTGTAGGCAGAAAAATAGCTGTCGGTATAAGTGTCGGAGTATGAAAATGGATATTGCATTAGCATTACGGCATCTGTATAATGAATAATGTACTCATTATCACCACCGGGATCCAGACCCACGCCGTCATTCAGCATTGCTGATGTGCTTACCTCGGCATAACTGTACGCCTCGTTGTCACCTGTATAATGAAATGCAATGGATGCCTCGGGAAAGTCACCGGCAAAAGGGGTTGATTCAGGAGTAACAGCAGTTTCTGTACTGGAGAATGAGGAAGGGATATTTGAAAAGTCCCAGTTTTGATTGGCGCCGGCCGGCCCCGGATCGTAGGAACCATTGTCACCCGAAAAATGATAGATGTCGCCTATTTGAGGTGCGTTTCCGTTGTAAGTAATAAGTGGTTGTGCTGTCAGGCTTAAGCTTGTCAGACAAATAGCTACCATAACTAAGTAGTTCTTTTTCATGATATTTTCTTTTTTAATGATTATCTTTTTACAATTAATTTTTAACACATCTTACAGAAAAACCAGTAAGTTTTTGATCGTTGTGCATTACGGCAACGCCCTGCTGATCATAGATTCTCATACTGCCGGATCTGTTGTCGTCCTGTTCGGTGGTACTCCAGAAATTTGTAGTTTCTTTAAGACTGCTGTAATTAAAATAAATGTGGTCGCGCAAACCGGCTCCGCGTGCTGAGAAACCACTTTCGTTAGTATTTTGTTCAGGATTGTTCCAATAGGCCGCATTTGACTCTTTTAGGTTCCATGCGCTACCGCCCGTTCCCACATAATTAATTAATTGCTGAAATTCGGCTTTGGAAGGTAAATGCCAACCATCGGGGCACACACCTTGTACGCCACTCGGGTTGCCATTGGAAGGAGCATCACCGTTCATAACTGCCTCCCAGTTATACAGCCGCCCCCAAACAGCAGCATTACTTTCGTTGTTATCGTATACCCAAACACTATCAATGGTTGTTCCGTTGGCATAATGCTGTGAGCGCAGATTTTCTTTCATCCAGGTTTGTGTGCCAATGGTTACGGTTTCGTAAATGTTTCCATCGAAGTCAGTAATGGTTCCTTCAGGGGGTTGGCTGCCTCCCGAAATAACTACATACTGATCACCAATGTATAAGGTGTCGTTGGAATAATTAACGTAAATGGAACCTGTGTAAAGGGAGTAGGGAACCGAGAGTAATTGTGTGGTGCCCATGTCGGAGTAATTGCTTCCTCCATCTACATCGATGGCTACATTGAGATAGTATGAAGCGCTTCCCCAGTTGATGGCAGAGAATTCGCCCGTTACAGGACTCCCCTGGCCAATATTAATGGATACTACTCCAACTGCATTTGAGGTAACGGAGAAACTCTCTGAATAAACAGCATTTCCGCTGAGGCTGCCTTCACGGATCTCTATTTTAATACCAATATCGGTATTTATCAATACCTGACCGCTACTATTGCGGGCTACTGCCTGGTATTTGAAGCTTTGTGGTGCCTGTGCCATCATACCGCCTGCCAGCAATAAAATGGTAATAAGTAAAACTGATTTTTTCATTTTTTAAAGGTTTTAGGGTTACTATTTTTTTATGAATTTTTTTACAATGATTGATTGTCCTTGTACTTGAATTTGTATTAGGTATAATCCGGGAGCCAGGAAGGTTACATCGATGGAGGCAAAACCATTTTCTATGAGACCTTGTTTTACCGTTACTCCACAAATATTTTTAACCCGACAGGTTCCTGATAATCGGGTCTCACTATTTTGAATTGTTATCACATCAGTAGCAGGGTTTGGAAAAATAATAATTCGGGATGCATCAACAGATGTTTCATTGATACCGACCCCGCTTTGATTTCCCTGTAAAAATCCCTGCGACAGCATGTTATTACTGTTATTTAGTAATTCGGTAGCAATTTCACCCATGCTGTAGTGCCAGGAGGTTGTGCCATCCGAAAAAGTGCCTCCGATACTCCCAATTGTTGATGAAGTAAGTTGTTGCGCACCGGCTAATAGTGGAAAAGTTACCAATCCGATCGTTAAAACAATCAGGAACTTTTGTTTCCGAAAATGGTATTGGCCTTTTTTAATCGTTGTTTTTCTCTTCATGGTTAATGTTTTTAATTATTTTATTGAGGGCATCCTTTTGATGCCTTAGTTTATTTTTTAATTCTTCAAAGGAGTTTTCAGCGACCTTTTTTTTAGGAATGCGTTTTTTTGTTGTATCGTTTTTTTTCTTTCGCGGCATGGTTCTGTTTTGTAATGCTCAACAAAAGTAGAGGGGTAATATGCCTGTTCCTAATTTTTGCGGTCAGCTAATAGTTACAGCCCGGTTTCAAAAAGTCACAAAACTTTCAGGAGACTATAAATCTGTTATATACAAAACCATCTTTATGCGTGAAAACGGTGAGGTTATTGAGGAAAACAAGAAAATTTATTGGTAATCAGAAATAATCGGTTCCGTAAAAGAATTCAAACAAAGTATTTCATACTCTTTTAACAGGGTAACTTTAAACAACTTCGTTAACACTAAAGCTGCATTAAAAAAGGAATGAGCTTTTCGTCGGAAGAGAGCTTTAGCTTTTGGCGCAGACGGTAACGGGTGGTTTTAATGCCGCCTTCCGATTTGTAGGTAATGGCGGCTATCTCTTTGGTGGTAAGATTTAGTTTTAGCAGTGCCGCTATTTTTATTTCGGAGGAAGTGATGTCTGGACAAACTTCGATAAGCTTTTTGTAAAAACCGGAATGAATGTTTTTAAACACCTTTTCAAACTCATCCCAAATGTTCTGTTTCGTATTTGAATCGATATCCTTGATGATATTATGAATTGATTTTTGAGCTTCCGGATTGGCTTTAAGAGCGTGGCTCATCGTTTCCAGCTTTTCAATAATTGAAGAGATGGCATCGTTGTATCTGATCATCTCCAGTACCTTGGAGGCGAGCTCCCTATTTTTTGATTCTAACTGTTCTTTCAACAATTTCTGTTCCTGTACAATCAACTGCTTTTCTTGCTTAAAAATTACCTGTTCTTGTTCACGAAGTTTCCGCTGGCGCATAAAAGCAACAGATTTCATCTTAAATAAAAAGAACAATAAAACCACCCCAACACCAAAAAATACAATCAGTATCCCAAGTAAGATATTGTTTTTACGTTGTATTCTGTTTTTTTCAGTTAATAACTCTATTTTTTCATCCTTTTTCTTTGTTTGAAACTCAGTTTCCAGCTCCTCCATCATTCGCTCTTTTGCCGATGTAAACAAACTGTCTTTAAGTTTTATATGTTTTTTTTGAAATTCAAATGCTTTTTGATAATTGTTGTTTACAGCATATAAAGTTGATAATTTTCCATAAACAAAACTTAGCAGATTAGGATTGTTAACGTTTAAAGCTAACTGAAGTGTTTGATTGGCAAGGTCGAAGCCTTTAAGGTTTCCCTGTTTGACCATTGCTGTCGCCAGCGAAAGATTTGTTACAATAATACCTGTTCGTTCATTGAGACGCTTAAAAATGGATTGTGCATGCCGTAAAGAATTTTCTGCTTCGGCATATTTTCCCATTTCGATGAGTATTGTTCCGATGTATTTTTCGGAGGAGGCAATGTGGCGATCCAGTTTTAATTTTGTTCTAAGCTTAAGTGCTTCATCCAAATAGAATAAGGAAGAATCTAATAGGCCAATAGAGTGATAGTAGCCGGCAATATTGCTGAAAACGTTGGCAATGCTTACCGTATCATCTGTTTCCTTATTTAAAATCAGCGCCTCTTTAAAATAGCTAAATGCTTTTGTAGCATCTTTCCTGTCTAACAATATGCCTCCTATTCCCATATAACAAGTTGCCAGCCTCTTTTTATTGCCAACCTTAATTGATAAGGAAATAGACTTCTTAAACATCTCAATAGCACGAACATAATTACCCAAAACTTTTAAATTAGCAGCTTGAGCAAAATACAAATAGGAAAGTATTTGGTCATCACCTGTCGCTTCGAGAGGTTTTTTTGCTTTTTCAAGATACTTTCCCGCCAAGAGGAAATTTGATTCGTAATAATAAACCCGTCCTATCCATAACAAACTTTTTCCTATGCCTTCAGTATATTCGTTTGATAAAGAAAGAGTGTAAGCTTCCTGTAAATACATTAGTGCCTTATCGTTTTCTACGCTACAGTAGTGTTTGCCAAGGGTTAGCAACCGATTGGCTTTAGCAGTATCATCTACCATGCCGGCTAACCTATTTTCAATTTTGCCATAATTTTCTTGACCCGATAGCAATGATGAATACATGGTAAAAAGCAGTAATAAAAATAGGTCTGCCCGTACGGATGTGGAAATGTAGTTATTGAATAATTTGTAATGCAGCATCTTGCAGAAGATATTAATAGTAAGATTTTCAAAAGTAATAAATATTGGTGATACTTCAATGGTATCGTCTTGAAAGTTGCCAATTCAATCGATGAAACCTATTTGGTTTAGGAACTAAGAAACACAGATGGCTTCGTGCAAAAAAAAGCTCGATAGAAAACAGCTCCTTTAAAATAAAAAAACTTGAATTTCTTTTTTTTCTATTTTTGCGATTCAATAAAAAAATATAACTATGGCAGAAGAAGTAGTAAATGTAGAATGGGCCGGCAACATGGCCTTTGAGGCAGAAGTAAACGATTTTAAAATTATAATCGATGCAGAACCCCGTGTGGGTGGAAACAACCGTGGTCCTCGTCCAAAACCGCTTACATTGGTTTCACTAGGTGGCTGCACAGGGATGGATGTTATTTCTATTCTTGGAAAGATGCGCGTTAAACCCGATTACTTTAATGTGGAAGTTTCCGGTGAACTTACCGAGGAACACCCAAAATATTTCCATACCATTAGAGTTCGATATATTTTCCGGGGAAAAGATCTCCCGATGGATAAACTCGAAAAAGCGGTAAACCTTTCGCAGGATCGTTATTGCGGCGTGAGTGAAATGCTACGCAAAAGCTCCAAGCTTATTCACGAAATTGTGGTGGAAGAGTAATCTTCACCCTTGTTCTTACATCAAATGTTTATTAAAGCTATTGAAA
>QMPP01000200.1 GCA_003650425.1 Bacteroidota bacterium
TATATCGTCGTAAACGCTGTTTTTTTCGCCCGGTGAGCCACCATAGCTACTTTCCGAAGCATGCCAGTTGTCGGAGCCGGAGCAGGTATTGTCGGGGTTTATCTGCTCTATCGACCAGCCTCCTTCTTCTTTATCGGGGTCGTGATACCAGCTTTTATCGTACTCAACTTGCGATATAATGATACCCGAATTGTTTTTCAGGGTTAACAGTTGCCCTGAGTTGGTAAGTGAAAAGCTGCTGAACCCATAGAAATCGCCAAAGTTGGCAAAATCGTGGGCAGCACTGGTTTTAGCTAAAATCAGGTAGCCATCGGGTTTGATATTCACATTTTGAAAATCTTTTTCCGAAGTTCCTATTATCAGCTTCCAGCCATCCAGCGAAATGGTATTTTCGGTACGGTTATAGAGTTCAAGATATTCATATCCCGGCAAGCCAATGGAAGGCGATGGGTCGGGATAAATCTCATTAATAACCACATCAAATTTTTCGGCCTGATACCACGAGAAGTCCGCTTGATAAGGAAACATCGTGTTTCCGGCCAAATCTTTTATGTTGGAAACCGTAAGATGATAAACTGTTCCGTTTTTAAATTTCTGAGAAAAAGTAAGTGTTACTCCCAAGCCGTTGAGCAGGATATTTACCGGGTTTTGAACACCCTGGTCAACCTGATAATTGGTTAGCAAGGTGGCGCTGTTTTCGTCTAACGGCTCATTAAATTTCAGGATGATGGATGAATCGGAGGAGGCTTGTGCAAACACTACTTCGGGGGGCAGGGTGTCAATAATAATATCGCCCACATACACATCATCCCAATAAAAGTTATCGGCGTTGCTGGCAGTATATTTAGCATAAAAACCAAAATAGGAAGTGGTTTGCCAGGTGGCATCTTCCCCTGATGCTTCTGCCAGATAAACACCGTTTCCCTCTTTATCAACAAAAATTTCCCAGTAGCCGGACGTGTTACGGGTAATTTTAAAGCCGAGAGCAAAAGAGGAGGATATCAACCCTTCCGTGCCACGGCATATTGATGTAACCGTTTCACCATCCTGCCTGAAAAGTTCAATGGCATCGCTGCTACCCGACTCGCCCAACTGAATAAAGTAACCCTGTAACGGTTCGGCAAGATTTTGCTTATTGCTAACAAGGTAAACCCTGCTGTTATTATTCGACGAGGGTGAAAACGACTGTTTTATCCAAAAATGCCACTCACAATCAGAAACCTTTTGGTTAGCAGTTGACAGCCACGAAACACCAGCTGCTGTATCGTTTAGTTGTAGTTGTAAGGCGGTATTAACAATGAACGCTTCGGAGGTTCCTACCCACGAAGGATTTTGTATAAAATCGCCATCAGAAAAATCATCGTTTATTTGGGCGGAAACCATCAACGGAAACCAAATCAGTAATAATATTAGTTGTTTCATTATTTTGGTAATTTTGCGCGATAGAATTAGAAAGTAAAAGTACGAAATTTTTTTGACGAATAATGAATGTCCTTTGGAGATTATTGATTTAAGAAGCTGAAGTAATGAGAATAGCTATTGTAGGAGCCACCGGTTTAGTTGGCAGGGAAATGATAAGGGTGCTGGAGGAGTTTGACCTTCCGGTTGAAATGCTTATTCCTGCTGCTTCTGACAGGTCAGCCGGTCAATCGGTTTTTTTCAATGGCAAGAAGATGAAAGTTGTTTCGGTTAAAGAGGCAGTTGAAGCCAAACCTGATATGGCTATTTTTTCGGCCGGAGCAGAGGTGTCAAAAAAGTGGGCTCCGGTTTTTGCTGAATCGGGAACCACGGTAATCGACAACTCATCGGCCTGGCGGATGAATGTAGATGTTCCATTGATAGTTCCCGAAATCAATGCAGCCATTCTGACAAAAAACGATAAAATTATCGCCAACCCAAACTGTTCAACCATTCAGTTGGTGATGGTGCTGGCTCCTTTACAAAAACGGTACGGCATCAAGCGGGTGGTGGTTTCAACTTATCAATCGGTTACCGGCAGCGGTGTCAAAGCGGTGGAGCAGCTGATGAGCGAACGCAACGATAAATCGGTTGAGAAATTCTATCCCCACACCATCGACCTTAACGTGTTGCCTCATGCCGGCGATTTTGAAACTGATGGGTACACTACCGAAGAGCTTAAGTTGGTTAACGAAACCAGAAAAATATTGAATGTTGATATCCCGTTAACGGCAACAGCAGCGCGAGTTCCGGTGGTGGGTGGCCATTCGGAAGCAGTAAATGCAGAGTTGGAAAAGGACTTTGATATAGAGGAGGTAAAGCAACTTTTAGCGAAAACAAAAGGGATAGTTTTGGAAGATAATCCTGATGAAAATCGCTACCCGATGCCCATGAATGCCAAAGGGAATAATGAAGTTTTTGTGGGACGTGTTCGAAGAGATTTTTCGGTTGAACACGGAATTAATTTGTGGATTGTAGCCGATAACATTCGAAAAGGTGCTGCTACCAATGCAGTGCAGATTGCAGCCTGGCTCATCCAAAACAATTTAACAACAAGATAATTGAAAGTATATAAGAATATAAAGGAGGTTAAAGGTGTTAAAAATGCGGTAGTAACTACCGGCACTTTCGACGGGGTGCATTTGGGCCACAGGGCGGTTTTTAACGTGATGAAGGATGAGGCCCGGAAAATTAATGGTGAAACGGTAGTTATTACATTTTTTCCACATCCAAGGTTTGTGCTTGGCCTCGATACTGAAAGCCTGAAGTTTATCAATACCCAGCAAAAAAAGATCAGCTTGATGGAACAGGCCGGTATCGATCACCTCATCATTATTGAATTCACTAAAGAGTTTGCCAAAAACTCTTCCGAGACTTTTATCCGTGAATACATTATCAAACCGTTAAATCCTAAACGGGTTATCATCGGCCACGACCACCATTTTGGAAGAAACAGGCATGGAAGTTATGAGCTGCTTTACAATCTGGGAAAGGAATCCGGCTTCGATGTGATAAAAGTGGCACCTCTCCAAATTGATGCTTTAACGGTGAGTTCAACCAAAATAAGAAAGTTGTTGGAAGAGGGTAATGTGCATCTCGCCAACAAATTGCTTGGATACGAGTATTCAATTACCGGCATGGTTGTCCATGGCAACGGTATCGGGCGGACTATTGGCTATCCTACCGCTAATATCGAGGTTGGTAACGAGTATAAGCTCATTGCAGCCAATGGTGTTTATGCCTGCCGTGTTGATTACAACGGTGTTACTTATAAAGGGATGGCTAATATCGGGTTCAGGCCTACTATTAATCAAAGCACCCTTACTATCGAGGTTAACATATTTGATTTTGATAAAGACATCTACAACGAAACCATCACCATCAGTTTTGTGGATCGGCTGCGCAGTGAGGTTAAGTTTAACAGCCTGACAGAATTAAAAAATCAGCTGACTTTGGATAAAGAAAAAGCGCAGGAAATATTATAGCAGGTTCAACCGGTTGTAATATTTCATGCAATTAATGGTTTTCTGCAAACGTTTGCATTTGGATTTCCTGATAAATAACCGGTAAATATTGTTTATAGGATGAGCAATAGCGTGATGTTTAGCAAGAAAAGTAGACTTTTCATTCTATTTCACTTACTTTTGTGCTTAATAACTAATAAAGTATTATCTAAAATTTGCAGATATGAAGAATATTTTTACCCTGTTTTTACTGGTGTTGTTACCCTTTTTTCTTTTTTCAAAATCGTATCACACCATCGCCATAGATGGTAACGCTTCGGGTTGGGCAGCCGACGAAACTTTCGATAACATCAGCCACGATGGCTATACAGATGTTAAACATGCCAACTTTACCTGGGATGCCGATTACATCTACGTGGCTGTCCAGGATGAAGAGGCCGATTACAACAACATGGCTACTTTTATCTATTTCGATACCGACCCGTACGGAACTCTTGGCACTACTGATGCTTATGCCTGGGGAGATTATATTGTTTCACCGTTTAATGCCGATTTTGTCATTGCCTGGAAAAACAGCTATAATGACGATTACGTGGAGGTAAAAAAATACAACAACGATAACGGCGGATGGGATTTGGTAGGTAGCAACACACAAGCTTATATTCTTGATGGTACTGACACGGTGGTACGGTTTTTTGTTGTTGACAACTCAAATACGCGCGAAATCAGAATCAAACGCTCTTACTTAAACAGCCCCGATGCGGTTAAAACCTGCATGTTTACCGAGCAACAGTGGTCAGGCTCTGGCAACCATCGTTATATGGTTTGGCCTTCAGAAGGGTGGACCGATGCCAACAGGGCTTTCGGACAAACTATTCCTCATTATTACGGGTTTTTGTTGGAAGACCACGTTTCACTCGATTCTATTCCTTATTATGATGCCGCCTTTACCAGGTGGAGCGGAACAAGCAATACCAACTGGAGTGATGTAACCAACTGGACAGCCGGTGTTCCGGGAGATACCACGTTAACAATTATTCCCTCGGGAAACACGATTACCGTTGATGTTCCCGATTTAAAGACTTTTGATTTGGCCTTAAAACCGGGATCGGTGGTTACTATTCCATCCGGTCAGTCGCTTACCATCGAGGGAGGATTTTTCAGTACAGCCGGAGGAAACGGTATGGTAGTTAATTCCACCTCATCGGGAAACGGTTCCTTGATAGTGAAAGGTTTCGCGGAGGTTTCCGTAACCGCTGAATGTTACGTGGTAGCCGATAAATGGCACTCGTTTGCTGCTCCCGTTTCAGGACAGACAACAACACAATTATTTTTGAATCATAGTCCTGACGTGTGGCTGAAAGAGTATCACGAATCGTCAGACAGCTATACCAACATTATTTCATTAACACAGCAACTGGGCGATATGCAAGGATGGATGTTGTGGCTTGGCGGTACTACCGACCATACTTTTACCTTTGAAGGACCCCTGCGTTACGATACACTGGGAAGCAACGATAATATGGTTCGCTCAGCTACCGGTAATTATGGTTACAACTTTGTTGGAAATCCTTTTACTTCTGCTATTAACTGGGATGCCGCTTCGGGATGGACAAAAACCAACCTTAATGATGCCATTTATGTTTATAACAATAATGGAAGTTCGAGCAATTGGGCCACCTACATCAATGGACTGGGCACCAACGGGGGATCGAAATACATCGCTATGAATCAAGGTTTTTTTGTGGAGGTAGCCGATGGCGGCGGAAGTTATCCCGAATACGGAACGCTAAAGCTGACTAGAGACGCAGCTGTTCA
>QMPP01000201.1 GCA_003650425.1 Bacteroidota bacterium
GAAATCATAGTCCTAATATTTTATCCGATAAAAATAGCAAACATTTGTCAACAATGAGGCATGAAGCGAAAAAAGGTTTTTACTTTAAAGTATTAATAAATTGAAACAATAAAAGCGGTTGTTGATCCAGTTACTTTGGTAGTGTCTTAAGTAAAAATGGAAGTTCAATAATTGATTTATTTTAAATTGTTTGAAAGGAAAAACCTTATGGTTTGGAATACTATCCGTTAAACGATCCGGAAAATACTTACGTGGGCATCCATCCGCTGAATGAAACCGAAACGAATATTTATGTGTTTCAGGGCAAAAACAACACTAAACCTTTGCCAAAGAAATTACCAAAGCCATGAAAAAGAAAACCCTCGATGAGAAAACCTTGTCGAAAGTAGCCGATTCGTTACGTGATCAGGAAGTGTTGAATTTTCAAAAAATAATTGGCGCTTTTTCGCTCTATTTCATCAAAAGCTTCCATGCTTCTTTCGGTTTCTGTGTGTACATCCAGCGATTGGTACATAGCCAGCATGTTACTAATCTTTTTCTCTTCATCCTTCATATCGAAGATGTTAAAAATTTGCTTACGCTGATTTGCATCGGCTTTTTTAAGGGCGGTGCAAAGCAGATATGTCTTTTTGTTTTGAAGAATATCTCCACCAATACGTTTCCCAAATGTTTTTTGGTTGCCAAACAAATCGAGATAATCATCTTTAATCTGGAAAGCAAGCCCGAGGTTCAGGCCAAAGTCGTAAATTTTTTCCACATCATTTTTGGATGCATTCCCGAGGACAGCACCCATTTTTAAGGATGCGGCCAGCAGAACAGAAGTTTTTAAACGGATCATATTGGTGTATTCGTCTAGTGTTACCTCCTGAACATCCTCAAAGTCAACATCATATTGTTCACCTTCAATAACCTCGGTGGCAGTTTTTTCAAAAAGCTCAATCAATTGATAATGCTTGTCGCGAGGCACTTTATTCAGTAGTTGAAAAGCATGAATCAACATAACATCACCAGTAAGAATGGCTTTGTTGATGCCATAAATTTTATGGACTGTGGCATCGCCGCGACGAATATCTGCTTTATCAATAATATCGTCATGCACTAGTGTGAAGTTATGATAGGTTTCGATAGCACAGGCTGCGTCGAGGGCATCTTCTATTCTTCCGCCAAAGGATTCACAGGCCGTCAGTAATAAAACCGGGCGAAGTCTTTTGGCTTTCATTTTCATAATTTGGAGGCTGGGTTTGTAGAGCACCGTTGGGAAACCCTCCAATCCCTTCTCAAATAAATAACTCTCAAAAAGCTGTTTCAATTCTTCGGCAGAATGTTTTGTATGATTTAATTTTGTTATATATTAATCCTTAAAACTGTTGTACCAGATGCAACGGGAAATTTTTTATATCTGTTTTAACACGTTCAAAATTGGTTGTGAAACCCAGCATCATTCCGCCACCGCCCGAACCGCAAAGTTTCAGGTAGTAATGGTTTGATTCCAGTCCTTTTTGCCAGACATCTCTGATGGCTTCGGGAATCATGGGTTTCAAATATTTTTGTGTAAAAGTCGAAATTTCTTTCAAATGAGGAAATAAATCATTGGCATTATTTTGTAAAAAAGCTTCAATGGCCTGTTTGTTGATAGGAATTAGTTCGGATTTTATCTGATTTAAGAAATCATCTGACCGGCATTTTTCGGTAAAATAGTTTACCAAAGGCTGTGTTTCGCCGGTAGTTCCGGTATCGAGTAAAAATAGAGCGTTTTGTCCGGATGTGTTTTTTTTAAAAGGCTCAATAAGTTTGATCCTGCTGCCGTTTTCGAAAAGTACGGGTCGTTGCAAATAGCAAATCAACGGGTCGAGTCCCGAACTTTTTCCATGAAAATAAGATTCCATCTCGGCAAACAAAGTTTTCAGTTTACTCAATTGCCTGTTTGTAATTTTTTGGGAAGGGTTGACAGGGTTCTGTACATAATTTCCGTAAAGGGCAGCTACAAGTGCACCCGAGCTGCCAAGGCCGTACCTTAATGGAATGTTGCTGTTGAAAATTAATCCGTTGGCAATATCTTTGTCAAGTTGGTCGAATAAAAAAGGAGTCTCAAAATTTATTTTTTCCGAATGTTTTCGCAGGAAGCCGGCATATTTACCGAGATGAGTGTCCAAATCGAAACCAGTAAGTGTACTCTCATCCTTTTCAAAAGAAAAATAGCCGTACAACTCGGTGTATGGAATACTGAGTGCATCAGAACCAAACATTAACGCGTACTCGCCGAAGAGTAATATTTTGGAATAGAATTTTGTTCCCAATTTGTTTATCATTAAAGAAATTAACTGCTCTATGAAGTCTTAAAAAAGGCAGTAAAGTTAAAAAGAAAATGGGGAATATGAACATGCCGTATCAAGTATTGATACAATAGAAATTAGCCAGCCAGAAGTAATTCTTTTAGTTAGTAGGAAAAAAAAGCTACTCCATCTCTGAAGCAGCTTTTAAACTTTTTTTATTAAACTATTCTCCCATCTCTTTGATGAGTTGGGTGGCCCATTTTTTGGCCCTCTCTTCGGTAAGTTCATCTTCGTTATCTTCATCTATGGCCAGGCCGTAAAACATCCCATCTTTTACACCCTTGGAATCGGTAAAACGGTAGCCTTCAGTAGGCCATCGGCCAATAATTTTGGCATCCATGTTTTGATACTCTTCTTCAAAAAGACCCAAAATGTCAACAAAATGATCGGGATATAACACCTGATCGCCCAGGCCGAAGAAAGCAACATATTTGTTAGTCAAATCTTGCTTGCGCATTTCTAAGTCCAGACGGCTCCACTCGTTATCATCGGAAGCATCTTCCCAGTTTTCAGCCCCTACAGTAGAAGCACCTGTTATTATTAAATCATAATTTTTAATATTTTCAGTATTAAACGATTTAATGTCAAAAACATCAATATTATCGAATACTTTGGCAATTTTTTTAGCGACATTTTCAGTATTTCCGCCCTTGGGCCAATACAGTAAAACTATTTTTTTCATTTCTATGAATTTTTATCGAGTGTAAAAGTACATTTTTTGAGTATTAATTATCTGTTTCAGGAAGGTAGAATGATTACAAATTATTTTTATAAATTTCAATCAATTCATTTACGGTATCATAAGGGATGATATTACCTTTTAATATTTCATTATCAAAAAATCCTTTTTGAAGGTGCAGAGGTTAAAGATTAATGGTTTTCAATAAAATAGACTTTTTTCTTCCAAATCACTAACTAAAACGTATTTCCACGATAATTTTTGGTATGTGCAATGTGTAAATAGGTTTTGATAATCGGCTCAGGAGCAGGAATTATTTTATCTTTTACACAGGATGTAGTAAAAAAAGCAACGGTCAACAATAGAAAAACAGAATTTTTGTACATAGAAGTTGTTTAAAGTTGAAATACTTTTTTAACAATAATTCCGTGTAAATCAGAAAACAAATATCTTTTTAATTGATCCTCCTTTGTTTTCCCTCCAAAGAGGGAAATAATGGAATTTGTTTTCTGATTTCCAATGTATTTCATAATTATTTAAGTGGTCAACTTTAAACAACTTCATAGTTAATATAATATAATGAGACTGAAACCCATAAGTTTATATACCGGTTTTACAATTCTTTAAAATAATACTCTAACAGTTTATCTGCTGCTTCATACGGAGTAGTTTCACCATTCAGGATCATGGTTTCAAACAGCCCCCATTTTTCTTTTACCATTGGATGATGGTAGAATCTGTCAGATAAAGTGTCGCCAATGGTTTCTTTTAAAATGGATAGAAGCTGTTGTTTTCGATGGTAGTCGAAATAACGGTTCTCTTTGGTTTTTTTCAGGAAAAAGCTAATCTTTTCTATCACCTCCGGCAGTCCCTCGCCCGTTAATCCCGAGGCAGTAATAACCTTCGGAACCCATTCATTTTCAGCAGGAGGAAACAGGTGTAAAGCATTTTGATATTCCCGTTTGGCAAGCTTGGCTTTTTGCCGGTTATCGCCATCAGCTTTGTTAATTACAATCAGATCAGCCATTTCCATGATACCTCGTTTAATACCCTGAAGTTCGTCGCCACCGCCTGCCAACATTAACAGTAGAAAGAAATCAACCATTTGCGCCACGGCGGTTTCCGATTGACCTACCCCCACGGTTTCGATAAGGATGGTATCGAATCCTGCTGCCTCGCATAGCACAATCGCCTCACGTGTATTGCGTGCCACGCCTCCTAGTGTGCCCGCGCTGGATGATGGTCTGATAAAAGCGTTTTGATTTATGCTTAGCTGCTCCATCCTGGTTTTGTCGCCCAAAATACTTCCTTTGGTACGGCTGCTACTGGGGTCAATGGCAAGTACGGCAATTTTTTTTTCTTGCTCTATTAACGACAGCCCAAAAGACTCGATAAACGTACTTTTCCCCACTCCCGGAACCCCGGTTATTCCAATTCTTAAGGAGTTGCCCGAGAAAGGCAAACATTGATTAATAAGTTTAACTGCTTTTTGTTTATCCTCCGGACGTGTGCTTTCTATCAGGGTGATAGCACGACTAAGTATAGCCCTGTCGCCTTGTTGGATTCCGTTAAAGTATTGTTCAACCGAAAGAGGCTCTTTTTTGAATCGGTTTTTTACCTCTTTGAGCATATTGGGATTAACCATTGAAGGCTGCTCGACTCCTTTATTTACTTTTAAGGCGCTATTATTTTGGCTCTTTTTTTTCATTGTTTGGTCAACTTGCAACAAAGATATATTTTTTGGCTTGGGATAAATTAATTATTGACTAAAAACTTTCACAATACAACTAAAGAGATTAGTTTTGCAGCCTTAAAACTCTCCGTAGCTCAGTTGGCAGAGCAGCTGACTCTTAATCAGCGGGTCGCAGGTTCGAGCCCTGCCGGGGAGACCAAAGGGAAGGTGAAGGGCGAGAAGCCTGTCCCGATACTTCATATCATCGGGGAGCCCTGCCGGGGAAACATTAATTCATCCCTGTAATGTAAAAATACGGCATGCCTTCTTTGTTGTTTACCCAAAACTCCTGCATCCCCGGGCAAACAAAGCTTTTGTCTGGCTACATGTTTTTTTCCTCATCTGGCTTTGTAACCGTTGTAAACCTGAACATGCCCGTCGATATAATAAAACTCATTTTCATCACTATGTGCCCA
>QMPP01000202.1 GCA_003650425.1 Bacteroidota bacterium
CCGTCAGGTTCAATTTTTTGTAGAACAACTTGCGTGTGAGGAGACACCGGACGCTCCCAGGTTACCAAGGTATTATTTTGCCCGTCAACACATATTTTCGGGGCATATTCATCTTCCGTGGCAGAAGTTAACGCTATACCATCCACACCCCATTCAAAGTTGCCGGAGGAAGAAATTTTATAAGCATAAACGTTAGCATTACCATCGCGCACATCATTAAAAGCCAGCACACAATTGCCCGTATTATCTGTGGTGAGATCCCAATCGGACAGCCAGGAATTTTGAAGATGATTGCTAATTAAAATACCACCGCTCACCCATTGTGCGTTACCGTTAAAATCGTAATACTGCAACCGTACATTGTAATTCCCACTTTCAGAAGAAAAAAATCCCACGTAGAAATGTCCATCAGAAGTATAAGCGGTATGAGGGATAGCCTGCTCGCCGACAGCTGTTGAAACGGGTGTGTTTATTAACGGATCGTCAGTCCATTGTGCTTTCGACATCATGGCAGCAAAAGCCAACATCAATAGTAGTAAAAACTTTTTCATGATACTTATTTTTTTAATGTTACAACCTAATAAAACTCCAAAGGTATCATTACTTTGAATAAGAAGTTTCGTTTCTGTTAAAATTTATTTGGGCAGGATTCTGTTTAAATGATTACTTTTGAACAATCTAAAACAAAATATTTTTATGAAAACCATTTCTGCAGTTCCCCACCTTTCAAAAGGATTATTTCTAATTTTAATTATAACCCTGTTTGGCACCGGATGTAAAAAAAACACCCTACCTCCTGATCCTGAACCACCAGCCTACCAGTCCTATGTAAGTCATAAATATATTGCAACCTACTCGGTTGACATGATTAAAAACATGTATTCAACCCTCCAGCTGGCCTACCCCGATGCAGCTCCTCTTACCGAAAAAGTGCAATATGGAGTAAATGTTTACAAGGTTGTCTACAAAACCCCTTTTCAGGGCGACGATGTTAATGCCTCCGGATTATTATGTGTTCCGCTGGCCGGTAAAGGTTCCTTTTCGATGATAAGTTTTCAAAACGGAACCAACACGGCACATGCCGATGCTCCAACGGTAAACCTTAGCAACCCCTTGTTTCAGTATTTGCATGCCACAGCATCCATGGGTTACATCATGCTCATTCCCGATTACCTGGGTTTTGGCGAATCGGAACAGATGTTTCATCCCTATCTGCATAAAAAAAGCACAGTAGCCTCTATCGAAAACCTGGTAGTTGCAGTGAGTGAAATGATAGCAGACGAGTTGATAACGGTTAAATGGAATAACGATTTGTATTTGATGGGCTACTCGCAAGGAGGATGGTCAACACTCAGTACCACTTATAATATCAATCAGGTAACTTCGCTGCCTTTTAAAGTTAAGGCCGCCGTGTGCGGTGCAGGCCCCTATTCGTTGTCGGTTGTGCAAAATTTCATGTTTGAAGGCATCACCTATCCCAAACCGGTTTATATGGCATACTCGGGAATTTCATATCATGAATTAGGGTTAATTACCAACCCCTTAACCGATTATTTTAACGAACCCTACGCCGACAATCTTCCATCCTACTTTAACGGACAATACAACGGCGATGAAATTGATGCAATGCTTAACGATACAGTGGCCGTACTTATAAACCCCTCGTTTTTAAATGGAATTAACACCGATCCTGTTTATGAAGATTTCAGAAACGCCATGGCTGATAACAGTATTTCGGGATGGAACACGAGCATTCCAATTCATCTCTATCACGGCACAGCCGATGTTTATGTGCCCAACACCACTTCGGAACAAGTGTACCAGGAGTTTCTTGATGCCGGTGCCGGTGATAACGTAACCTACTTTCCTCTTGAAGGACTCGACCATACTACCGCAGCAGTTCCAACTATCTTAAATGGTCTGCTATGGTTTAATCAACTGGAAGGAAAATAGCATCACATTGCCTTTAATTGTTTTTAAACACAGCGATTTTATCATTTCTTAACACATTCCTCACTTGGCTTGAAGCACAATTTAATCTATATTTGCATTATCTTATTTAAAAAGATTACAAATAATAATTTACAATCAATTAAAACCTAAAATCATGAAAATTAACCGATACGTTGATATTTCGACCATCGACAGAGAAGCAAAAAAAGATTACATCGACCGTCATTCACCCTTTATTCACTGTGACAAAACAGCCAAAAAAGGTGAAAGATTTGCCGTTACCGTAAAACTCGGAGATGAGTACCCTCATCCTGATGATTTCGATCATTACATTGAATATGTACAATTATGGAATCGGGAAGCTATGTTAGCTACTGCCCATTTTACACCGGGTACTTTGGGTAACATGCCCGGCCATGTTGAAGTAGTTTTCAATATTGTACCCACCAAAGATTTGAAATTAACAGCCATGGCTTATTGCACCAAGCATGGTTTATGGCAAAGTGATGAAGTAGAAGTAGAAGTAACTGAATAGTAGTTTAAGTTTTCATACACAGTTAAAAGCAGGGCTGAAAATCAGTCTTGCTTTTTTTTAACTTGTATTAAAGAGGGGTACTTTTCGCGATTTTTTCCCCGTTTTCCTGCTGTATTCAAGTTGCCGTTAGTAATTCTTCCGTCATCTCTTTTCGTCTTTGGGTTTCAATGCGCGTGTGATAATAATAAAACAGGTAATATCTATTCATTTTTGAAAAGGGAGTGTCTGAATTATATCTAATTTTGTATCAAAGGAAAATGAAGCATACCCCTGTCGATAATAAGTGAATAATTTATGGCTAAATATTTTGATTTTTTTAGGAAACCGTATCCTTTCAACGATAATTTGACACAAAATACCAAGCTAATCTTTTTGATAAGCCTTGTGTTGCTGTTTCTATTATTTCTTTTTCAACCGTTTAATATCAGCACGCTAAAAAAAGAGGATAAGTATTTATTGGTTGGCGGAATTATTGTTGTAACATTTATCGGGTTGAGTATTAATTTATTGCTTATTCCAGCTTTTTTATCTGCAAAAAAAACATTTAAAAGTTGGACGATATTAAAAGAAATAGTTTGGAATATTTGGATAGTATTCACTCTTGTAACCGGTTATTTTATTTATTTCCGCTTAACCGGTTCGTTTAGTTTCAGTTTTTATATTTTAATTAAAGTTTTAATAATAAGCTCAATACCACTCGGTATTTTGATACCTTACAATCGAAACAGACTATTGAGAAATCACCTCCGGTCAGCATTGGAGCTGAATAAATATTTAGAAGAAAAGACAAATCCCACACCCCAAATTGTACATTTACAATCTGACTATGATAAGGACGATTTATCCGTAGATGTAAATACTCTGCTATTTATTAGAGCCGCCAACAATTATATCGAAGTTTTTTGGATGGAAAACAATCGTGTTTTATCGCAATTAATTCGGTGCACCTTAAAGTATGCTGAAGGTGCTTTCAAAGAGTACCCGTTTATCTTTAAATGTCATCGGACAACAATTGTAAATATCAACAAAGTAAAAAAGGTGGAGGGAAAATCGCAAGGCTACATCCTAACTGTGGGTGAAGAGAAAAATACAGTCATTGTATCACGCAACTTTATCCCTCAATTTAAAAAATTATTTTACAAACGTTGACGGATTAATTCGTGTTAGCATAGAAGCTGTTTAAAGTTGGAATATCTTTTTAAAAGTAACGCCTTGTAATTATTTAGGTGATTAACTTTAAACAAATTCATAAAGTCTGCTGCATTTCACCCCTAAATTTTCTGTTTTTATCCCTATGGTTGCCATTAACCCCTTTCTTTTGATGCCAACCCCTTATTTTATAAAAGTGCAAAACCTCGCTGTATTTTTGCTCTTCAATTTAAAAAAACAGAGAATTATGCAAGCATTACGAATAGGAGATTTGGAAGCACGACTTCCTATTATACAAGGAGGCATGGGCGTAGCGGTTTCATTGTCGGGATTGGCATCAGCAGTAGCAAATGAGGGAGGCATAGGTGTTATTTCATCCGCGAGCATCGGGATGCTGATCCCGGGCTTTTCTAAAGATTTCAGAGCCGCCAATCAACGTGCTCTTCGTGAAGAGATACGAAAAACGAGAAAGCTAACGAAAGGAATTGTCGGGGTTAATATTATGGTGGCTCTTTCCGACTATACCGATCATTTGCAAGTGGCAGTAGAGGAAGGGGTTGATTTAATTATCTCAGGAGCCGGTTTACCACTCAAAATGCCTGCTATTCTTTTAAAAGATAAAGCCGGTGAAAATAGAACTAAATTTGTTCCTATTGCCTCATCAGCGAGAGCAGCAAAACTCATCTTCAAGTATTGGGCTGACCATTACGGCGTTATTCCCGATGCGGTAGTTGTGGAAGGCCCGTTGGCCGGCGGACATCTTGGATTTAAAACAACCCAAATAGACGATAAGGATTTTTCACTACAAAAATTGGTTCCCGAAATTGTTTCGATAATGAAACCTTTTGAGCAACAATTCGGACGGCCTATTCCTGTAATTGCCGGTGGGGGAGTTTATACCGGTTCCGACATGCGCCAAATAATGTCGTTGGGAGCCGCCGGGGTTCAAATTGCAACCCGATTAGTTCCTACCTTTGAATGTGATGCTTCCATGGAATTTAAAAAAGCGTATATCAACAGTAAAAAAGAAGATTTGATGCTTATTAAAAGTCCTGTTGGATTGCCCGGTAGAGCGATTCGTAATCAATTTCTTGAAGCGGTGGAAGCAGGGGAAAAGAAACCCATAAAATGTCCGTGGAAATGTATTAAGACTTGTGATTACAAAAAAGCACCTTATTGTATCTCGTTGGCTTTGATAAATGCCAGTAAAGGGAATTTGAAAAACGGTTTTGTATTTGCAGGGAGTAATGCCTATCGGACAACAAAAATACAATCTGTAAAAGCTGTGTTTGCCGAGATGATAGAAGAATACAAGAGCGCCTCGCCACCCAATAACAATCTTATGTCCATTCGGCCTATGCCGGACTTTCTTAGAAATCGCAGTCGAGTTAGGGCGTTGGTATAAATTGCTTTTACGAAGCAATAGATTAGTGCAATAGATTATCCAATTTTGTTTTTAAAATCGGTACTTTTAACTTAGAAGTTGTTTAAAGTTAACAATACTTTTTTATCAATAACATC
>QMPP01000203.1 GCA_003650425.1 Bacteroidota bacterium
CCATGGTTGATATTTGTCGTGACCCGCGTTGGGGCCGAATTGCAGAAGGAGCAGGAGAAGATACTTGGTATGGTTCGCAGGTGGCAAAAGCATATGTGCGAGGATATCAGGGCGACGACCTTTCAAAAAATAATACAATAATGGCTTGTGTAAAGCATTTTGCACTATACGGAGCTTCCGAAGCCGGACGGGATTATAACACGGTGGACATGAGCCGACTCGACATGTTTCAGGACTATTTCCCACCCTATAAAGCTGCTTTCGATGCAGGTGCGGGCAGTGCAATGAGCTCTTTTAATATCATTGATGGAATTCCGGCTACCGGAAACAGATGGCTTATGAACGACCTTCTTCGCGAAAAATGGGGTTTCGACGGATTTGTTGTAACTGATTTTACTGCCATCAACGAAATGATTCATCATGGTACAAGCGAAGATTTGCAGGATGCATCGGTTCAAGCCTTAAAAGCAGGTATTGATATGGATATGGTTGGAGAAGGATTTATTGGCACACTGAGTAAATCACTTGATGAAGGCAAAGTAACTCAGGTTGAAATCGACCAGGCTTGCCGCAGGGTTTTGGAAGCCAAATATAAACTGGGATTGTTTGAAAATCCTTTTCAATATTTCGATGCTGAAAAAGCCAAAGAAATTGTGCTTTCACAGGAACACTTAGATGCTGCACGGGATATTGCCAAACGCTCTATCGTACTGTTGAAAAATGAAAAGGGAATACTTCCGCTTAAAAAGGAGGGGAAGATTGCCGTAGTGGGGCCACTTGCCAACAGTAAGGAAGATATGCTGGGAACATGGGCAGGTACCCGGAAGACGGACAAAGTAGTTACAATGCTTCAGGGAATTAAGAATGTAGCCGGCGACAAAGCGGAAATCCTTTATGCTCAGGGCTCTTTTTTTACAATGGACAATTTTCTTTTAAACCGAAATAAGAAAAAAGAAGAATACATTATTCAAACTGAAGAACAAAGTAAGCAGTTGCTCGATGAGGCCAAAAAGATTGCAAATAAAGCTGATGTTATTGTTGCCGTTCTTGGAGAACCACGGGCATGGTCGGGCGAAGCTGCAAGTCGTTCCGATATCTCAATTCCTGAATGTCAAATAGATTTGTTAAAAGAGATGCTGGCAACCGGTAAACCTGTTGTTCTTGTTCTCTCCAACGGACGCCCGTTAACTTTGTCGTGGGAGAATGAAAATGTTGATGCAATTATTGAAGCCTGGCACGGTGGGGTAGAAGCAGGAGATGCATTAGCCGATGTTTTATTTGGTGACTACAATCCGTCAGGAAAATTGACTACTACATTTCCACGGAATGTAGGGCAGATTCCTATCTATTACAATTATAAAAATACAGGTCGCCCACTTATTGAAGAATTCAAATTCACCTCTAAATATCTCGATGTTCCAAACGACCCACTGTTTCCATTTGGATACGGATTGAGCTATACGAATTTCAACTATTCCAATTTTAAGTTGAATTCAAAAGTGATGAATGCTAATGATAAATTAGTAGCAACAGTTACTGTTACCAACACCGGAAACTTCGATGGCGAAGAGGTGGTACAATTGTACATTCGTGATTTAGTGGCAAGTGTCTCAAGACCGGTTAAAGAGTTAAAAGGATTCAAAAAAATAGCACTCAAAAAAGGAGAAACCAAACAAGTTTCATTCGAAATTTCTGAGGATGACCTAAAATTTTACAAAAGCGATCTGAGTTTTGGAACAGAGCCGGGCGACTTTGAAATTTTTGTTGGAGGCAACTCAAGAGATGTTTTAAAAGAATCATTTATTCTTCAGAGATGAGAACAATTGTTTTGATATTATTGGTTGGGCAACTTCTCTATTCCTGTAAAACAGAGGAACAGGAAAACAATCGGCCAAACTTTATTTTTATAATGGCCGATGACCATGCCAACCGTACGATTAGTGCCTACGATGGAACTATAAATCGTACACCAAACATCGACAGACTGGCCGATGAAGGGGCAATTTTTACGCAAAGCTTTTGTGCAAACTCAATCTGTGGACCGAGCCGTGCCACTATTTTAACCGGCAAACACAGCCACAAAAACGGGATCACCGGAAACGGTGCTCCCTGGGATGGCAGCCAGATGCTGTTCCCGCGAATCTTGAAAAATGCCGGTTACACTACGGCTTTAATCGGGAAGTGGCATCTGAACAGTTTGCCGGGAGATGAATTCAACTATTCGAAAGTATTGACTGGTGCAGGCAAACAGGGTTTTTATTACAATCCCGATTTTTGTATTAACGGAAAAGATACCGTAACCCAGCAAGGGTACTCAACCGATATTATTGCTGACGAATCGTTACAGTGGCTCAAAGAAAACAGCACAGGAGAAAAACCTTTTATGTTATTTGTTCAGTTTAAAGCAGCGCATGTTCCGCGTATGCCAGCATTGCGGTTTTTAAGTCGTTATATAAATGACACCATTCCTGAACCTAAAACTTTTTTTGATGACTATAAAACGCGCAGTCATTATGCTACTGACGTAAATTTCAAGATTAATAAGTACAGATCTCTACCCAAAGATCCTTCGGGAAATATCTATCTGAAAAGAATGACCGATGAGCAATTAAAAGCTTATCATGCAGTTATTGACCCGCAAGATGAAGCGTTTTTTAAAATGAAAAAGGCCGGACTTTTAGACGGCGACAAAATGAAAAGTTACACCTACCAGCGCTTTATAAAAGATTATATCCGGGTGGTTGATGGAATTGATGAAAATGTTGGTCGCCTGCTTTCGTGGTTAGATAAAAACGAAAAATTAAAAGAAAATACCGTTGTTATCTATTGCTCCGACCAAAGTTATTTTACCGGTGAGCATGGATATGCAGAAAAACGGCTGATGTACGAAGAGGCAATGAAAATGCCATTTCTCATTCGTTATCCGAAAATGATTAAAGCAGGTTCGCGCATTAAATCAATGATTCAGAATATTGATTACGCTCCAACTGTTCTCGATTTGGCAGGAGTTGAAATACCCGATGAAATGCAGGGCGAATCATTCAAACCAATACTGGAAGGCAATCGACCTGAGAATTGGCGAAAATCGGTTTATTACCACTATTATGACCATGGGCGGCATAAAGTAGGGCGACACGACGGTGTACGGACAAAACGATATAAACTAATTCATTTTTATACCGATGATATCTGGGAAATGTACGATCTGAAAGACGATCCGAATGAACTAAATAATTTATATGGAAACCCAAGTTACAATTCGGAGATTGAAAAGCTGAAAAAAGAGCTGAAAAAATTGCAACATAAATATGATGTCCCCGACTGGGTTTACAAACCACCGTACGTTTCATTTAAAGGGATTAACAATACAATAATTCCGAAACAGTAAAATAAATATGTCACAATTCCAATACAAATATTTCTCTTTCTTCATCTTCATTATTGCAATGTTATTGTCTTGCAGTGAATCTGATATTATGGAAGGTGATAAAGAAAATATAGTGGCAAATAAGTCACCAAATATCCTTGTCATTTTAGCTGACGATTTAGGCTACGGCGATATTCAAAGTTTCAACACGGGTTCTGAGGCAGTTACTCCTGAAATGGATAAACTGGTTGAGGGCGGTGTGCGATTTACAAATGCGTATGTTACCAGTTCTATTTGTGGCCCGTCGCGGGCGGCATTAATGACCGGAAAATATCCGCAACGATTTGGTTTTGAAGACAACATTGGCCCTTTCCGTCAATCGGCTGAAACTGTTCCGGGAATTCCATTGAATGAAAAAATGTTGCCCGAATATTTAAAAGATGCCGGTTATGCAACCGGGTTAATCGGCAAGTGGCATTTAGGCGAAGAGGATGTAAATATGTATCCCAACAAGCGTGGGTTCGATGAGTTTTTTGGTTTTCTGGGAGGTGCTTCGGGCTACGAGATTGGAAATAATCCACAGCGGAATTTGCTGCGAAATGGAATTCCGGTAACACAGGAAGACGAGTATCTGACTGATGCTTTTGGTCGCGAGGCAGTTCATTTTATCGAAAATCATAAAGATGAAAAGTTTTTTCTTTATCTCTCGTTTAACGCGGTACACACTCCGTTGAAAGCGTCTGAAAATTACCTGGAAAAATTCAGTGGAATTGCCGACGAAAAACGCCGAACGGCTTTGGCAATGAATTACGCCATGGATGTCAACATTGGCAAAGTTATGAACAAACTGAATGAGCTGGGGCTGAAAAAAGAGACACTTGTAATTTTTTACAGCGATAACGGTGGTTATCCCGGGAAAAATTATTCTGACAACTTTCCTTTCCGAGGTGGAAAAACGGAGATGTGGGAAGGTGGCATCCGAATTCCTTTCGCCATACAGTGGGAAGGTGAGATAGTACCCAATACTATATTCACAAAGCCTGTATCTGCTCTCGATATACTTCCTACAATACTATCGCTAAATACAAACGTTGGCAATGTTTTTAACGAATTCGACGGTGTTGATTTGCTTCCGTTTATTCAGGGTGAAAAGGCAGAAGCTCCTCATTCAACTCTGTTTTGGCGCCAAAACAAGCAGTGGGCGATTCGCGAAGGCGATTGGAAATTGATAAAACCAAAAGGTCAGGATGAAATGGAATTGTACAATTTGTCGGTCGATAAAGAGGAGCAAAACAACATTGCATCACAAAATGCAAACCGCGTAAATGCGATGTTGGCAAAGCACGAACAGTGGACAACTAAATTGATGCAACCACAGTGGGGTTGGCAAAAAGGAATTGATGGAAATTACAAAAAAGAGTAGGAGTTAAAACTAAATAAAAAATGAGAAATTACTTTTATATACTTTGTTTAAGCTTACTGGTTTTTTTTCAAAATGAAAAATTAAAAGCAGAAAACGATAAACCAAACATCATTGTTATAGTTGCCGATGATTTGGGGAATGCCGATGTTGGTTACCACAATCAGGGAACAGAAATACCCACACCAAATATTGATAAATTGGCGGCTGCCGGTGTGAGTTTCACCTCAGGATATGTAATGGCACCGGTCTGTGGTCCGTCACGGGCAGCACTACTAACCGGGCGATATCAGCAAAGTTTTGGTTTTGTTGATAATCCGGGGCCATTCAGAGTTTCTCCCGA
>QMPP01000204.1 GCA_003650425.1 Bacteroidota bacterium
CCAGTCGTAAACTTCCTGTTCCGACACTACATCGTTAAACAGCATGTAGGAAAACTCCAAGGAGGTGGCATCCTGAATTTTATTTTGATATTGATCCTGCCAAAACACGATACCCGTCATGGGCTGTACATGATGAGGCACGCTGTCGATATGAATTTCGGTAAACTCATCTCGTCCGATTTGGGCGAAGAGGGTTAATGAAAACAGGATAGACAACAACGTGGTACAATACTTTATTCGATTATATTTCATTGATATAATGGCATTTTGTATAAATAGCATTCGTAAAAGTAATCAATCTTCATCATCAAACGATAAAATCAGCATGGAAACCAGTGCCAGCACCATTCCTGTTAGGACGACGTTGTTTGGAAAAACAGCATATAAAATTAATGAAATAACAATGGTAATTACCGGTGCCACGGCATTGGTAAGCGGACTTACAATAATTGCCTTACCATACCTAAAAGCGTAAACAAGAGTTAAAGCACCAATGGCGTTGAGTATTTGAATTAAAAATGCCAGCCCGGGACCATTGAAACCCCAGTTGATATCTTTTGTGAAGTCAGTCATTAACATAGCTACGATGGAGAGTGCCAGGCCTGTTAGTGTCATGTAAAAAAAGATACTCTCGGCAGACATGGTTTCGTTGGCCTTACGCATGTAAAAGGCTTGCAGTCCCCAGGCCAAGAAAACCACCAAGGCATAAATAAGCCAGGTATAATTGGCAGCTCCATCTTCGGGTGCCTGATACGAAAGCAGAGGGATGGCCACCAAGGCAATTAATATGCCTGTCCACGCTTTCCATCCGGCACGCTCTTTCAGAAGCAGAGTTGATAAAATAATAGTAACTACCGGCGACAACGATATTATCGGAAATATTAAATAGGCCGGCCCGGTAACAATGGCTTTCGACAACAAGGCCAGCTGGCCACCTGCCCCAAGAAACCCTATTAGTAACCCGTAAAATATTGACTTCTTATCCGTTTCGATTTTCCAGCCTACCTGCTTTAACGCAAAAATGGCAGGAATAATCATTGATAAGGACCAAACCACGTAAATCAGTGTTCCGGGAAAACCATTTTTTTCGGGTATTTCGCTAAAGGCTCCCCACACACCCCAAAAAAAAGTGGTTATCAAGGCATATACCAACCAATGTTTTTTATTCATACAGAAATTTCTTTTTAAAAACCCGGAACTTTTGCCCAAAGACAAAAGCCCGGGAAATCATCATTAACCAAAAAATTAACGAGAGAAAAATTTATCTTAATACAATCTTTTTTATCATTAACGTGTTATTTCCTTTAACACTCAAAAAACAGAACCCGGCAGGCAACTTTGAAACGTTAAAAGCAACCTGTTTTTCATCAACTATTTTACCCTGGTAAATGGTTAGTAATGGCTTGCCCGTTATAGTAAGCAATTCCATTTTAACATAGTCGGGCGATGTTAACCTAACATTAACGGTTGCATTACCGGTAATCGGTACAGGAAACACCTGAATACTGCCGGTATTGCGCTTCAGGCTGTTTATACCCGCAACACCCGGCCGCATCCACATTATTTTTGTATAGACTGAACGCAAAATATCTTTATGCGAAAACATCCGGTAGTAGTACACATGACTGCTATCAACATCGTTATCCAAAAAATAGGAAGTAGAGCTGCTAACTTCAACCAGATTTTCAAAATGTAAACTATCATCAATCGAGCGTTCGATAACGTACGCATCAGGGCTGCCATCAAACAACCATTTAACTTTGATACGGGTATAGGGTGTTTCGGCAGAGACTTTTAATTCAAAATTTGCAGGCGCTTCAAGTACCGGATATTTTAAAAAACCAAACTCTTCATTATTACCCCAAACATCATGACCATTGATAACACACCTGGCAGTAATATAATCAACAGTATCCATAGCCAGGTCACTTAACAATAGTCCTGACTCCATAAAACCAAGATGGCTGTATGATGTATTAACACGACTCAAAATCCAGTTTCCCGCTTGGTTGCTGAACACCGAATCGTTGCTTATTTTATATTCAAAACCGGAATTTCCATCAGTATTAAAATATAATTGATAATCGTGTACGATATCTCCATCTACTTTTAAACTGTAAAACAAAGTATCAACTGTATTATAAAAACTTACAACGTCAAACTTAGAATCACTTAAACCCGTAGCCACGGGACGACAAAGATTCCAATCCTCCTCTTCTCCGTCAAGTTTTATGGAAATATACATTTTATCGCCGACGGCAGTATTAACACCCACTCCGTTCGACCATTCCGAAACATCGTTTCCCGATTGGTACCTCACCCGGTAAATGTGTATGGTTCCCTCTTCAAGGTTTTTATCAAGAAAACTTATGGTGTTGTTATTAACAATATCCAACCGCTCATAATCAACTCCGTTATGTGATTTTTCAATAATCGTTGAACCTGATTTTGAAAAAACATTTCTATTCCAATAAACAGTATTGGTATTACCCGCCTTTTTTACGTTGATAACAGGTTTATCAAAAATAGTGTTTAAATACACCGTTGGTAAGACAGCCCCATTTTCGGGTATTGTCCCCGTTGGTGTAGTTACCATAACTTTAAACATATTTTCCAACAACAGAGGCGACAAATCTTTAATTGCCACTGCAATTTCTTTTATATCTGCTGCATAAGATGAGTTAACATCAACATTCTGAATCTTCTCCCAGTTATCATTTTCATTGACAAAATAGAGGCCATTAATCATCAGTTTATAATCGAAAGACTGTTTGCCGGTACTACTATTATTATCGGCATCAATAAGCCAATTAATAGTACCATTAGGATCGCCTCCGTCCATCATAAGATAGAGTGTATCGGAAGAGTTCCATACTTTTAGTGTACGGAGATTTTCGTTTAGATTATGATACACAGGTGTAATATCTGACCAATCGCTGTCGCTACCGTCCACAACTATGGAATTACCACCTGTAACCACACTATTTTTATAATTAAAGAAGTTGCCTCCTACATATTGTCCCGAAGAGTTATTATTCACTTCCAATGAAAAGTCAAGATTATTGTATCCTGTTTCATCCTCCCACACATTTTGATTTGCTAAGCGGATGGAATAGCCGGGATTATCCTTAATAACAGAATGTGCATCGGTAATATTTAAAAACAAGTTATAGTTACCTGCCTCCATATTTTGAGGTAATCCGAAACTCAAATCAAGTTTAATAGTATCATCAACAGGCCAAAATCGAATATCACCGGGTATTTTGGCAACAAGTTTTTTGTTATTTGAGGTATTTACAAAAACAACCTCTGCATCCATAGGATTTACAGGGTTAGCAAATCCTTCGTTTAACAAATTAAGTTTAAAGTTAAAGGTTCCACCCGGATTAGTTGAAGTGGTATAATCTCCATTTATCAGCCTAAACCGGTATCCTAATTTTTTTTGAATAGTTGGATAGCAGCCTTCATCAATCCAGTCACCGATTACGCCCTGATGATAATCACGATTAAGGTAGCTCCAATGAAATCTTTTTAATTCTTTTAAGGCGTTTTCACAATGCGAGTACCCGCTTTGCCCGCAGGTTTCGCCGCCTATTACCGTGTATTTTGTATCCTCGGCAAGATAGGGTTTTTGAACAGCCGTATCGGTATAGGTTCCCACGTCGGAAAGGCTGGCGAGAAAGCAATCGTTGTGATGCGAGAGGCGGGCAACACGCGAATCAGTATAAGCCTCCTCCATGGTTACAGGATTATAACTCTCCTCGTTCAATAAATGTCTTTTGTAATCGGGCGTGCGCACGTTGACCATAATTTCAGGAGGCAACATGCTCAGTAACGAATCAACCATTGTACGGCGGTCAATCCAGTTTTGTTCAGTAACATTTCCGGGACTTGCCGAAAAGTAATCGGTATAATACCATTCGCCCCAGGCGCCAATAAAACCTGCCTGAAAAGTAAATATCACGTCGCTATTTTCGCGAAGGATGGGCTCGAGTTGTTTAATATGCATCAGAACAATGCTTAAAGGGGCATCATTGTAAGGTTTTGATGTTTTAGCCGTGTAACGAAATCTGAGAATGGCTTTTAGTCCTGCGTTACGCAGGTTATTCAAATCACGCTTGATATTCCATAAATACCATACCGGTATTTTAGTATCTCTGAACTCATCAATATGGTATTCACGTAACACCAAGGTAATTCCCTCGGCGGGATAGGTGGCAATGGTAGCCGGTTCTAACTGATCGTCGGCATGATAGAAGCCTCTTCCCGGGTTTGGGAAATTAGTCTCGTCAGCACTATAATTAACATGGGTTAAATTTTGTGCAGAAACACCATTAGAAAAGAAAAAAACAATCAGCAGGAGAAACAAATACCTCATAATGCAGTTTTAAAAAAAAGAAAAATAGAGAGGTTACCGGAAAAGCCCGGCAACCTCTCAATGAAATTAATTACCCTAATAACTATTTCATTTCAAACTTAAAGTAAGCTTTACTTGCGCCACCTTCAACAGCACCATCTGGTGCATAGCCAATTTCTGCGCAATCGGAATTACTTATGAAAGCCCCCATAGAAATCGCATCGTTATTTAAAGCGCCATCACCAACAGTAGCTCTATCAAATCCAATTTCAAAAGCAACGTTGTTTCCAACTTGTTTCATAGTTCCCATAACGATGGAACCACTAGCAAGTTGTTTTTCTTCCCAACTCCAATCTCCTTCTCCCGGTGCGCCGGTATAAAGAAATGCACCCGGGGCTGCCTCAGGATCAGTAACAGGAGCAATCTCTATTAAGAAATCACCACCCGACTGCGTCCAGTGCCATGATTTGAATCCGGTGGTACTGTCGTTATCAAAATCAAAAAAGATGTCGTACTGAAATTCATCGGTTAAATTACCTTCAAACTCAATGTAAGCATAAACGAAATCAGCATCATACTCGTATTTTGCTGAAACTACTGCACCGGCATTATCACCCAAGGGAACAACAAACTGGTCTTCGGTAACTACATTCCAATCGTCGAGGGTACCATCATCCAATTTGATTCTGCCTTTACGGTCAATCGTAATTTTGGTTGAAACATCATGTTTGCCACCA
>QMPP01000205.1 GCA_003650425.1 Bacteroidota bacterium
GAAAACAAGCATCTCTATAAAAAATCTTAAAAAAAATTACTATATTTCAGTCGTCGATAACGGGAAGGGATTTGACACGAAGCAATCAAATGAATTCAACCGGCAGTCAGGCTACGGTCTGTTTAGTATCGTTGAACGTATGGAATCAATCAATGGTAAGTTTAAAATTAAGTCGAAAACAGGAAAAGGAACGCATGCTGTACTTGTGATTCCCGTTAAAAGTTAAAATAACCAGCCTTGAAAATAAAAGTATTAATAGCAGATGATCATCAACTTTTCAGAGAAGGACTGATCAATTTATTGTCAAGCTCGAAAGAGATTGATATCATTGCTCATGCCGATAACGGGAAAGATGCTTATGAGAAAGCTATTATATACAACCCTGATGTTATTTTAATGGACATAAGCATGCCGGTTATGAATGGTGAAGAATCAACACGGCTTGTAAAAAAACAAAACCCATCCATTAAAGTGATTGCTCTTACCATGCACTCTGACAAGCATTATATTAAAACTATGCTGGAGGCAGGCGTTGACGGATACTTATTTAAAAACTGTACTTACAACCAGCTTATCGAAGCCATTAAAACCGTGGTTGCAGGCGAAAAGTATTTGAGTGGTGATATAACAGAGACCTTAATTGATGATTACCTAAATACGGAAAACAGTAGCGAAAATAAAGAGAGTGAACTCACTGAACGCGAAATGGATGTTTTAAAGCTTTACGCTGAAGGAAAAACTACCCGCGAAATTTCAGAAGCACTTTTCGTGAGCATTAAAACCGTTGGCACCCACCGTCAGCATATCATGGAAAAACTCGACATAAAAACCACTGTTGAAATGATTAGATACGCACTAAAAAAAGGCATTATTTCGCTGGATTAATGATTGTTATCATTTATTTATTGACGCATACTTACTTTAGTAGTCACTCTTTCTTACAAAATATCAGTTTTTTTGAACCCTAATATCAGTAAAAACCCGATTTACATTTTTATTAGGTAGTGTACTTTTATACCATCAAAAAAATATAGTCGTAAACAGAATTCTCAAACAATAATAAAAAATAAAGCCATGAAAAAATTTACATTTATTTTAATGATTGCGTTACTGGGATTTACCTTTAATGCACAATGTCAAACTGATGCTGAAGTAGTAAACTTTACTGCCGTTTTAAGCTCAGTGCTTAACCTTAACGTAACAGGTGGTGGTACACAAACGGCCACTTTCGACACACCTGACAAGTACAATCTGGGGATTGATGCTGTGGGAACCACCACCGTAACCATGGAAGCAACCTCAAACTGGAAGCTGGAAATCAATGCTGCCGATTTCTCAGATGGGGCTTCGGCAACCATCCCTATCAACAATCTGGGTGTATGGTGCGAAGCTACAGGAGCACACACCATTGGTGCAGAAGTAACTTGTTCAAATACGTCGCTGGCTACAGCCATGGGACTTTCAAGTACCGACCAACTTTTATTGGACAATGGATCAGGAAATAGCGGGGACGCATCCGATAATGCCTTTAACTTAAACTGGACCATGGGAACAATGCAAGGCACCATGAACACCAGTAGTATTTTTCAGCAGTTATCTGACGGTACTATCGCGAACCTCGGATCATTCACAACCACAGTGAATTTAACGCTAACGGCTTTACCATAACCCGTTTTTATTCGTTATCGAGAATGGAGGGGACAGTTTTCTGTTCCCTTTTTTTTGCTTCACATTGTAAAAATGAGTAATTTTGAGGTTATGGGAAAAGGTCGTGGAAATATTTTTGTATCGCTGATACTCTTTCTTTCGATTTCAGCAGCTGCTCAGGAAACCAACCTGGAGATGAGTATGGAGGCACGATTGGAATCGGTATTGATTTTAAACATCAACCCTGATACAAAAATTGAATTTGGCATTAAAAAGGTAAATGATAATTTATTCGAAATTACGAAAAAACCCGACGACATTAATTTTAGTGTAGAATCGACCGGCAACTGGAATTTAAGTATTTCGGCCAGCAAACCCTATTTTACCGATGTGTCTGATTCAACCAAAAAAATTCCTGTCGATTTTTTAGGCTATACCATCGAAAACCGTGGCAACAACTGGGATAACGGAATTTTTTCGCACATTGCCAATCGTTCAAAAGATACCATCCTCCCGTTAAAGCCTGAAAAAACCCTGGTTTTAATAAACGGGAGAAGAAACAACATAGGAGGCCACAGCCGAAATTCATTTGTACTCCGATGGAAATTCATTTTTGAAGATGAGTTGAGCAAGATGGCTAGGTTTTCCAACTTGTCTATTCAGGATGGCTATTACGTTGATGGCTTTTATATTACATTGTCAGAAAGTAAGACACACTACAAAAAATAGTCGATGTGCAAGGGCAACTCCATATAACCCGGTCTGTTCCGGCATTGCTGATGCCGCTATTTTTTTTGTTTATCACCCATACTGCAACAGCTCAATCAGCCAGCACCCCTGCCCCATTGGTAACCTCTTTTGTTAAAAACGAAATAAGTCAAAAAAAAGGAGCACTCAGTTTTAACGTGGTTCGCGTTCAAAACAATACTGATAACCCCATTGCCATTCGGCCTATTCTCGATTTACCCAAAGGATGGGCCATGTTTAGTACCTTTTTTAAGGATACCGTCGTGCCGGCACATGCTACCTTGGCACTACCCTTCAGATTTCGAACTTCGAGTACTGCCAAATCAACCATAATACATACCATCCGGTTTAAAGCTTTCTCTGCTAAGGATAACATCCTGATAGAAAACAGTTTTAGTGTGATTCTTGAAAAGTATCACAACTGGAATGTTATTATCCCCGACAAGCGGGTATTTTTCTACCCAAGAATGAACAGTACAAAATTTAATGTTATTGTAGTAAACAATGGAAACACCAACGAGCATATCACGCTCGACATAAAACCCGATGTAAAAATTAACCTGGAAAGTAAAAATCTATCTGACTTTAGTCTCTCTATTAACCTTCCTCCCAATAGCGACACGACGTTGAATTTTGAGGCAACTTACATTTATTCCGAAAATCGGGTATTTGATATCAGCAAGGTTAAGATTTTTGCTTCCGCGGATGATAAAAAGCTCTTCCGGTCGGTAATTATTGAAAAATACACCGACACCTATGCTCCCTTTAAAATTAACAACGATTTACTAAATGAAGCAGAAATTGGAGTACGTACTTTTTTGAAAAACAATGAGTTATTGCCTTTTGTACGTGCCCGTGGTATTAAAACATTTAAAAACGAAGCACTTTTCAAGTACAATTTTACTTACTACAACTTAATGAAAACCGAAAATCTGATAGGTAATACCTATTATAATTTTCTGTATCAGCAAAACGAATTTAAAGTTGGTTTGGGCGCTTTCAGCTCGCAGCTCGGAAGAAACTTGTATAGCCGAAACGGTATTATGGTTTCGGACATGATAAAGCTCAGTCCTTCCTCCGGTATCGAAGGGTTTGCCAGTTACAGCATCATCAACCCCAAAGCAAGTTTTGCTGCTGCTTATCATCTTAACAACGACAAGGTTACTATGCAGGGGTCGCTGTCGTTTGATATTGATAAGTTTAATAAAGTAAATACTATTTCGGCCATTTTTAGCACAGGTAAAATCAAACTGACAAAAAATCATCAGATGAATGCTGTTTTATATGGCTACGATGAAAAAAACTACTTTAAAAACAGCTTTCACGAAAGCGGGTTTGCCTGGGATGTTAACTACCTTGGTATCATAAATAAAAATCTTTCGCTTCAACTTTCAAACATCTACGGCTCATCCGATATCCCGGGACCACAAAAGGGACTTTTAACATTTTTGTCGCGTGCCCGATACAATATTGGCAGCACAAAAAACTACTTTACCGCCCTCTATTTAAATAGTTCACGAAACTACTACAACAGAAACGGCGACGGTGTTAAACTTTCCAATATTCATTTAAAAGACCAATATGCCAGCCTGTTTTTCAATTTCAACGCCGGTAAAAAAGTGCGATGGTATATTGGACCAAGCATTGAATTTTATGCCTCATCACGTCCTGCCTCACAACCGGGTCAACGACTTTTTTTCAATATCAGCAAATACCGCATGGAGTACAAAAGTTTTTTTGGCCGCCACTTTATGCTTAATGCCAAATATGGTGTAGGGCTGATGTATTTTCAAGGCGACAAAAAGACTAAAGACGCGGTGTACGACTTTCACCTATTAACATCGTACAGTAACAACGGTTACGGCATTCGCCTGTCGTACGATTACGGTCCCATGGTGAACATGGGTCTCTATCAATACGCGCTTGATGTGGGTAACAACAGCATTAATTTTGCGCCCTACTTAATAAAGTCGTACTTTAAAAACTGGTTGCACATTTCGCTGTTCACCAACCTGAGTTATAAATTTGATTTACAATACGGTTCCGTAAATATCAATCCAAAAATCGAAACCTATCTTTATAAAGATTGGTATGTTTCGATTGGTGGAAACTATACCTATACCACCCAGTCCTACTCCGATTTTACCACCCACGGATCTTTTTACTACCTTGAGTTTTCCATTAAAAAGAAGTGGGGAAAACGAAAATATGACCGGTGGAAGGATGATGTGAGAAGATTAAAAATTCAGCTTTTCCAGGATGAAAACGGCAATGGTATCATGGATAAAAATGAAAACCAGATTCCCAATGTAAAGGTTCGTTTACAATTACGAAATGCCGTAGATCAAACCAAGCATGGCAACATTCCGGTTGATATTACGCTGTTATCAAACAAAAAGGGATTTGTTACCTTTAATCAGATTCCCCAAGGTTTTTATCAGCTGAGTATTGTCCCCATGACCGACATGCAACAATACTTTTACATCAATAAAAGTGCTGAAAATGTTGAACTGATAAAAAACACTTTTATAAAAATTCCATTCGAAAAGGCCGGCAAAATTGAGGGGCATATCGAGATTACGCGTCAACGTTTTTCAAAAGAGGGCGACAAAAAAATGGAACTTGCCAACGTTAAGGTTACTGCCTTTAACAATGTCGGTGACAGCTACTCTTC
>QMPP01000206.1 GCA_003650425.1 Bacteroidota bacterium
ACAGCAAGAAAAAATAACAAGAATATTTTTAATGAACTTCGTAGTACTTTTGACGGAACTAATTTTATTACAGAGAAATTGTTTAAAGTTAACTACTTTTCTATTTTCAGCTGTTGTTGCTTTATTTTTGGCAAACTCGCCACCACAAGATTGTAAGAGTGATCGATCAGCTCTTTAACCAGATCATCAGGAATCGATTGATTAAAAGTAACCGTGTTCCAATTTTTTTTATTCATGTGCCAACCGGGTACAATCTCGGCATAGCGTTCGCGCAACTCAATTGCTTTGGCAGGATCGCATTTTAAGTTTACTTTCGAGCCATCCTCCAAGCTAACCAGCGCGAACATCTTATTCATCACTTTAATTACCAGGGTCTCCTCATCAAACGGAAACGACTCTTCCGTCCCATTTTTCGCAAGGCAATAATCCCTTATTTCTTCAACATTCATATTTATCGTTAATCTTATTACAGCTATTATGCTGACAAAAATAGAATAAAATATATTTTGTAATTTGATTGACAGGTTAAAGTATAACATTCTGTATAATAAAAATATAGAGGACAATAAAAAATGAGCTGTCAATTAATCAATATTGTTAATAAGAAACTTCTTGCAGGTTTATCAATTTAAATTACATTTGCAGTTAAAGAGATAAGCATTTTTCAATAATAGTGTATGCTATTATGGCTTATCTCTTTTTTTATGAAACTGAAAATTAATAAATTATGGGTCTAAAAGAAAAAACCAGTGATTTAAAAATGCGTATGAGGCACGCTTTAAAAGGTGGTGGCGACAAAGCCATTGAGAAACAGAAAGCCGTTGGGAAATTAACCGCCCGTGAACGGATTCTTGCTCTACTCGATCCCAAATCATTCCACGAATATGATCTGTTTGTTGAACATGCGGCAAAAGATTTCGACATGGATAAAAAATATCTTCCGGGTGATGGTGTATTAACAGGTACAGGTACCCTTAGTGGCCATCCTGTTTGTATTTATGCTCAGGATTTTACCGTGGCCGGTGGTTCGTTGGGCTGGATGCACGCCAAGAAGATTACAAAAATTATGGATCACGCGTTGAAGCTGAAAGTACCTTTGATAGGTATTAACGATTCCGGTGGAGCCCGTATCCAAGAGGGAGTTAACTCGTTGGCAGGTTATGGCGAGATATTTTTCCGTAACACGCTGGCATCAGGAGTTATTCCTCAAATATCGGTTATTCTCGGGCCTTGTGCAGGGGGAGCGGTTTATTCGCCGGCGCTTACCGACTTTGTTTTCGTGGTGGATAAAATATCTAAAATGTTTATTACTGGTCCCGAAGTTATTAAATCGGTGCTTGGCGAAGAAATATCGATGGAAGCACTTGGTGGTGCCCGTGTACACTGCGAAACCACCGGTAATGCCCACTTTTATGCTGAAAGTGAAGAGCAATGCTTTAGTCAGATTAAAAAATTGGCTGGCTACATCCCTTGGAACAACACTCGAAAAGCAGAACACTTTCCTAAAAAGTCACCCAAAACACGTCAGTATAAAATTGACCAAATTATTTCGGAAGACCCAAAGGAGCCCTACGACGTTCGTGATGTTATTAAATCGCTAACAGATGACTCCGACTTTTTAGAGATTATGGAGCTCTTCGCGCAAAACATGGTTATTGGCTTTGGTCGTATAAACGGCGAAACGGTTGGGTTTGTTGCCAACCAGCCGCTGGTACTTGCCGGGGTACTTGATGTGGATTCTTCCGACAAAGCAGCAAGGTTTATTCGTTATTGCGATGCTTTTAACATTCCGTTAATCACACTTGTTGATCTTCCAGGGTATCTTCCGGGCGTTGATCAAGAGCATGCGGGTGTCATTCGTCACGGTGCCAAAGTGCTGTATTCCTACTCCGAAGCAACCGTACCCAAAATTACGCTTATCCTGCGTAAAGCTTACGGTGGTGGTTATATAGCCATGTGTTCGCACCATTTGCGTGCCGACTTTGTATTTGCATGGCCTACGGCCGAAATTGCCGTAATGGGCCCTGAAGGAGCAGCCAACATTATTTTCCGTAAGGAGATTGCTACCGCCAAAAATCCTGACAAGATGCGGCAGGAGAAAGTGGAAGAGTACAAGGAAAAATTTGCCAATCCGTACGTTGCAGCGGCTTATGGCTACATTGACGCGGTGATTGAACCCAACGAAACTCGTAAAATTTTAATTCATGCCTTGGAAATTTCTGCGGAAAAGGATGTAAGCATGCCAACTAAAAAACATGGAATACCACCATTTTAATAATTCTGAACAATGGCAAAAAAGCGCGTTGAAAAAAAGGAAGCCTCTACTCCAATGGAAATTCTAAAAGTTGACGATGTTGCCTATACAACATTGTTAACCAAAAAGTTTAGAGAACGAAAAAAATATGAGCCGAACGATCCCAAAAAGGTGACGGCCTTTATACCAGGCACCATTGTTGGCGTTTCGATAAAAAAAGGTTCAAAAGTTAATGCTAACGATAAGTTGATAGCCTTGGAAGCCATGAAGATGGTAAACCAGGTTGCCACACCCATGGATGGTGTGGTAAAAAAAGTTTATGTAAAAGTGGGTGACATCGTGGCAAAAAACCAGCTTTTGCTGGAACTGGAATAAAAAAAATAAATGCTTGAAACTGCTTTTTCTAAGCAGTTTCAAGCAATTTATTAATCATTGTCAGCAGTCTCTTGTTATCGATGGGTTTGGCAATATAATCGTCAAAACCTGCATCAAAACACATCTTCTTATCCTTTTCCGAAACATAAGCTGTTTGAGCAATTACTTTAACACGTGGGTTTATGTAACGTAATTGCTTTAGGATTTCAAATCCATCAGAATCAGATAGTTGAATATCAAGCAATATCAATTCAATGGTACTGTTCTCCTTAAAAATATCTACTGCTTCAAATCCTTTTACAGCCCTATACAGCTGCCCGACAACAGGAATAACTATTTGAGTAAGCAGCGTCATACTGGCGGGATCATCTTCAACAATCAGTATCGAAGCAATTTTCCCTGTCTTAACCAGCTCGTCATCTTGTTGACCGGCTGTCCTCAACTGATTTTGTATTTTAAGGTCAGGAGCCGGAATCAGAAAATGAAAAGTTGAGCCTGCTCCCATCTTCGATTCAACCCAAATGCGCCCCTTCAACAATACCACATTTCTTTTGGTCAGGTATAAACCAAGTCCGGCTCCCCTGTACAGTTTTTCAATCTGGTCTTCAATCTTAAAAAATCGATCAAAAATCAAATCCTTGTACTTATCTTCAATCCCTATTCCACTATCAGAAACATAAAAATGTAATTGATTAGCTTCAACCTTAAAGCCGAGCTTTATAAAGCCCTTTTCGGTAAATTTCAAGGCATTATCAATTAGTTTTACGAAGGTTTGATTTAGCCTTGTCTGGTCAGAGGTAATATATATTTTTTCGTTTGGCGTCTCTCCATGAATAGACACTCCGGATTGACCTGTATCTCTAGCAATTTGGCGGTAGGTTGTTTCCAATTTAGCTATCAAATCGTTTACACAAAACGATTTTGTTTCCAGCGTTATCTGCCCTGCTTCAATAAGAGAAGCATCCAGAGCATCATCAATTAACTGTAGCAACGAATCGCTACTGTTTTCAATAATCGATTTATAATGAAGCTTTTCTTCCTTACTCAACGTTTCTTCTGCCAACACACCACTAAAACCAATAATTGCGTTTAAAGGAGTACGTATTTCGTGCGACAGATTGGAAAGAAACAGCGACTTTAGGTGGTCAGATTCGCGTGCTTTTTTGTACTCTTTCAGGTAGTACCTTTTGGTAAGACTCATCAATATATAGGCAGAAATACCGAAAAGAAAAAATGCTGCATAGGTATCAACAACACGGGTTTGACTGTTTACATAATCGCCCAAGGCATCCGGATGAGTATATTCATAGATAAACAATATGCCAATATTTAGCAACAACACAACGCTGATAAGTGCCAACTGACGCCCACTCATCATAAAAATCAGGTAGCTATAAAGCAAAATAAGTATGTAAAACCAGTAACTCTGTGAACCGTAGTTAAAATACCAAACAAAATTAGCAGCAAAAAGTACCGTAATAATAAACAGCCACTTAGCTGGCTTAACAAACTGTTTTTTCTGACCAAAGTAATAAACGATGATAAAAAAACACAGGCTTACAAAAGGAATAATGTAGAGATGAAAATTAAAGTCGAGAAACGTGTTAACAACAATGGAGACAACTGAAAATACTATTCCAACAAGGCTCAAGGGCAATAAAAAGCCTTTGTCGAAATCTATTTTTTCGTTGGGATCAAGTCTAAAACTTATATCACTTAGTAACTGTTTAATACTATCAAACATCTACCTGCAATTTATAGGTGAGGCACTTTTGCCATGTACCCGTTAAACAATAACAATTCGTGTTTATAGCAAAACTAAGCAAAAAAATTAAACTAAGCGACCTAATCAAGCTTAATCTAAATTAATAAGAGATTTGATTTTTTCGATCAACAAATCCTTGTTAATCGGTTTTGAAATATAGTCGTTGCAACCGGCTTCTATTGCTTTTTCTCTGTCACCTGTTAAAGCAAAAGCTGTTTCGGCGAGGATAGGCACTTTTTTATTAAATTTTCTGATTTCACGAGTCGCGTTGTAACCATTCATTTTAGGCAGCTTGATATCCATCAGGATGACATCCGTTTCAGGATGCTGCTTACAATACTTGATGGCATCTTCGCCATTGTCAATAAAAACGATGTTTTTAAAGCTGTCATGCAAAATGGTTTTAAGGTAAAGAATGCTTATTTCCTCATCTTCTACCACCAGCAAGTTTACATCGAATAGCTTTTTTTTATTTTGCTTTTTTTCGGGTGCGGGAGCCATAACATCCATTTTTTCAGTAATAGGTTCCTCGGAAACATAAGGAATGGTAAAGGTAAATCTGGAACCTTTACCTTCTTCCGATTCTACCCTGATAGTACCACCCAGCATTTCAACATAGGCTTTTGAAATGGATAGTCCAAGCCCCGAGCCTTCAAACACCCTTGTGTCGGC
>QMPP01000207.1 GCA_003650425.1 Bacteroidota bacterium
ATTTTTCTTGACGTTTTTTGAAAAACAGAAAATGCAATTTTTGTCTCATAACTTTAAAATGATGTAAAAATAACAATATCAATAAAATATGGCGATTTTAGCCTCAATTTTGTCCATTAAGCCATATCTTTTTAATAACTCCTCCTTTGTTTTCCCTCCAAAGAGGGAAATAATGGAGTTTGTTTTCTGATTTTCAATATCTTTCACAACCATTTGGTGAGGTAACTTCAAACAAGTTCAATGAATAAGTTTATTCTCCCAATAGCTTATCGAATTTAACCTTTAATATCTCCCTATCGATGGGTTTTCTAAAATACTCGACTGCACCCATTTTAAGTCCTTTTAATTCTTCTTTTTCACTAGTATAACCGGTCATAAAGGCCACCGGAACATCAATATTGTTTTGCTTGATGTATTCGAGCAGCTGATAGCCATCGAGGTTTGGCATGGCAATATCGGTTAATACCAAATCAAATTTTTCTTTGATAATTTCCGTCATAGCCACAATGCCATCGGGTGCTACCCGCACTTCGTAGCCTGCCGATTTCAAGATACCCTCTACCATACGTTGATTAATGGGCTCATCTTCAACCACCAGAATTTTACCTTTTGTTTTCTCTTTCGATTTTCCCTTGGCGAAATCAGATGGAAGCAGCCTGTTTAAAAGCTCCTGCAAAGGAATGGTCGCGTAGGTAGAAGCTGTATCGGAAGCAGCATAAGGTAGTACCAGCTCGTCGTTATTAACGATAGAACCACATGAATACACCACATTGGGCACATAACCCTCGCGCTCGGTTTCGTTGGGTGAAAGCAACGGCTCAGCCAGCTGCCCGATAATTTTTGTAGGATCTTCCAAATCGAGTAATACTGCTCCCAGGCTATATTTACGCATAGTTCCTACCCCGTGGGTGATTACAAGCCAGCCATACTCTGTTTCGATGGGCGAACCACTGTTTCCTACCTGAATGAATTCCCAGGGAAATTTCGGTTCCTGAATCTTTTTTACATCATGCCACAAATTAATGTCATCGGAAAACATCACGTAGTTATTAATGCCATCCAGCCTCGAAAGCATGGCATATTTCCCGTTAATCTTTCGTGGAAAAAGTGCCATTCCTTTATTTTGGGCATTTTCGCCATAAATAGGCATGAATTTAAAATGATAGAAATCTTTGGTCTCGATAAGCTTGGGCATAATGGTGTGCCCGTTGTAAGCCGTATAGGTAGCATAGTAATTAACACTACCATTGTCTTCGGTAAATTTCACAAAACGGGCGTCTTCAATACCGTTACTTTCGGCCGAAGCGATGGGAAAAATAACCCGCTCCGAAATAGAGGTGTCGTACGAAAAGGTAATAGAGTAGTGCGAATCAGCAAGGTAGCGAACCGACTGAAACATGTCGCGTTGGTATTCGTTTGGATTGACCTCCTGAATAGCCTGGTCGATGGCGTTGTTAAGTTCGTTGTAGTCAAATTCAAATCGTAGCTTATCCATCACAGCACTCACAATACGTGCATCAATGTCCATATCGGTAAGCTTACTAATAAAGCGTTCTTTTTGATAAACAACATTCTTGATTTTGTCAGCTTCATTAACGAGGGTACCACGTGGTAACATGGTAAGCCTATTTTCTTTATCCAACACCCCTCCTCTAAAAACAATGGAAGAAATATGTCCCTCACCTGTTGCCCTAAAGCTAATAATCACGCGTTTCTGTCCCTCCTGTAAGCCCGTCTGATCAGGGTCTTCTACCATTGATGGATTAAAGAAAGCAGCACTTTCGATGGAGTACTCACTGGTAAAATAGGCGCCAATCAATAGTTTTTTAATGTCGGAAGCTTCAGTCAGCCCCTCAATCTGCCCCCTCATAATGTCACAAACCCGTTCATAGTGACGGGTATAAACCGAAGAGATATTACGATGCCGCGATGAAAACTCCCGCAAGGTTTGGTTTAACACCAAACTGGCCATTTTTTCAGGCATCTTAAGTAGTTTCTCAACGATAGAAATAACTCTGGACTCAGGGCCGGGAAAGAAAAACCGGGCTATAATTCGTGCCGAATCCGGCTTAAAATAAATATTACTTCTCTTAACAGTTGTGCTCATAAGACCTATTTTTTTAGTTGTATTGCTTGTAAAAATACACATTTCCTTCTAATACCACAATTTTACCCTTATTTGAATAAAGCAAAAGATTTATTTTTATTTAGAATAAATACAGATTACCACAAAGAAATTGTATTTTTGCAGTCCAAAATATGAAAAAGAGATTTACATGAGCAGTAATAGAAAATATACGTTAGACAATACAGACAAATCGACTTTAAGCAAATGGTACTCTTTGTTAACGCTTGGCCGCCAGCTTGATGAAAAGGCACCTAACTATCTGAAGCAGGCATTAGGCTGGTCGTATCATGCACCTTATGCAGGCCACGATGGAATACAGCTGGCTATAGGACAACATTTTGACAGGGAAAAAGATTATTTATTTCCCTACTATCGTGATATGTTAACAGCCATTTCGGCGGGCATGACGGCTGAAGAGATTATTTTAAACGGTATCTCAAAAGCCGATGACCCTTCCAGCGGCGGGCGTCACATGTCGAACCACTTTGCCAAACCGGAGTGGCACATCCAAAATGTGTCGTCGGCAACAGGAAATCACACGCTGCATGCGGTGGGTGTGGCCCGGTCCATCAAAGTTTACGAGGGCGGTGGTGTTGCTATTAGCTCACAGGGCGAATCATCTACTTCTGAAGGATATGTTTTTGAAGCCATCAACGGGGCATCCAAAGAAAAACTTCCGGTTATTTTTGTTTTTCAGGATAATCAGTACGGTATCTCGGTTCCGCAAAAAGATCAATCGGCTAACCGCCGGGCTGCCGAAAATTTCAGGGGTATTAAAAACCTCAAGATTATGTACTGTGACGGGAAAAATATTTTCAACTCCATGAATACCATGTTTGAAGCTAAGAAACATGCTTTGGAGAACAGCGAACCTGTTATTGTGCACGCCAACTGCCTGCGGATTCATTCGCACTCCAATTCCGACCGTCATGAACTTTATCGTGATGAAAACGAACGTCACTGCGTTACATTAAGCGACCCGTTAACAAGGTTTCGTATTCAGTTGTTGCACTCCGGCCAGTTTACCGAAGAGGAGCTTAATGCCCTTGACCTGCAAGCAAAGAAAACTATTTCGGCAGCTCATAAAAAAGCACTTAAAGCTGCTAATCCCGACCCGAATTCGATTTACGATTTTGTTGTCCCCGAACCTTATCGGGCTGAAAAATATCCCGAAGGGCTTCATGATGGAACTAAAGGTGAGAAATTAAAACTAATTCAGGCACTTAACCAAACCTTAAAAGCTGAATTCCGACACAATCCCGACACCTTTTTATATGGTCAGGATATGGCTAACAAAGATAAGGGTGGAATCTTTAATGTCTCCAAAGGGATGCAGAAAGAGTTTGGTAAAACCCGTGTTTTCAATGCTCCGATTGCTGAAGATTTTATTTTAGGTACTGCCAACGGCATGACCCGTTACAACGAAAACATCCGGGTAATTGTTGAAGGTGCTGAGTTTGCCGATTACTTTTGGCCTGCTATGGAACAGTTGGTTGACAGCTCGCACGACTACTGGCGTAGTAACGGAAAATTTGCTCCCAATGTTACCATTCGATTAGCTTCGGGTGGCTATATCGGAGGCGGGTTGTATCACTCTCAAACCATCGAATCGGTGCTTACCAGTTTCCCGGGCATCCGGGTTGTTTATCCAACTTATGCCGATGATGCAGCGGGATTGCTTCGTACGGCTATTCGTTCAAAAGGGTTAACGTTATATCTTGAACCCAAAGCACTTTACAACGATCCTGCCGGAGAAGCGATAGTGCCTGATGACTTTGAAGTGCCTTTCGGTAAAGCTCGCCTTAGGCGCGAAGGTACCGACATGTCGATTATCACCTATGGTAACACGCTGCCCATGAGTATTGCGGCTGCCAATGAAATTGAAAAAGAGACGGGAAAATCCATCGAGGTGCTCGACTTGCGGTCTCTGTTACCGTTAGATGAAGAGGCTATTTTAAAAACGGTTGCTAAAACAAGCCGCGTTATGGTGGTTCACGAAGATAAGGTTTTTAGTGGTTTTGGTGGTGAAGTGTCTGCTCTTATTACTGAAAAAGCATTTCAAAATCTGGATGCCCCGGTAAAACGGCTGGGAGCTACTTTTACACCTATCGGGTTTAACCGTATTTTGGAGAAGGCCATTTTGCCCAATACAGAAAAGATTGTTACGGCAGCCAAGGAGCTTCTTGCCTATTAAGGCATTGCCTAATTTTCTAGACTATATCCTATCCCAAGTTTCTGCCCCGTCCTTCAGGGCGGGGCAACAATCAAATCTAATTTCCTACCCACATCTCCCGATACAATTTTTTCTTCTGACGTCAAAAGAAATCACTCAGGATAAACTTCACAGAATTTTATGCATGGATATAGCAATCGTGACTATTCCTTCCAGCCCGATTAAATTGACTTGTTGGTTTTGTATTTTGCGAAGAGTAAGAAGCTATCTAAAAAGTCCTTAATAATAATCTTGTCAGATTGAGCGGAGTCGAAATCGGTTTATTACCCGTGTAATACATCCTTCGAATCAGACTGACTGACACAATGCACGACTTTTTAAACAGTCTCATTCGGGGGTTCCTGTGCAATCATAGAAACCCAAACCTCTGGCGAGGTTTTTGGGTTTTTGTTTTTTACGCTTAGCCAAACGAGCAGGGATTAACTTCGTTGATCCCATTCGGGGAGTCCTGTGCAATCATAGAAACCCAAACCTCTGGCGAGGTTTTTGGGTTTTTGTTTTTTACGCTTAGCCAAACGAGTTTGGCTAAGCGTAAAAAACAAAAACCCACAACTACCGTTGTGGGTTTCCTTTTGCGGAGAGTAAGGGATTCGAACCCCTGGACCCCGTGAAGGGTCAATGGTTTTCAAGACCACCGCATTCGACCACTCTGCCAACTCTCCGCGGCAAAAGTAAAATTTTTTTGTTTCCACATTAACCCC
>QMPP01000208.1 GCA_003650425.1 Bacteroidota bacterium
GTTTGGCGTAATCAGCCATAATTTGATGGCAAATGCCTTTTCCTGCATCGTGGAACTTGGTGATACCCTGCCCGTGTACAATTTTACGAATGCTTTCGTACTGGTTTGCCAGCTTGGCCGTGGTGGGAGGGGCGTTATGATCGAGTACAATTAAAAGTTGTTCGGGGTACTTTACTTTTTCACCACCCATTTTACGAAAAGTGTTGAAAATGGATGCCGTGTTATCGTGTGATAATATGATATCGGGTTTCTTAAAAACAATGCTGCCCGCGTCAGCTTCAAATATTTTTTCTACAAAGGTTTTTCCACTCATTGCCGATTGTTTTGAATGTTTTTTTACTAAGGCGTAATTCAAGCAATAATTAGCCATTTTTTAAAATTTCGGACAAAGATAAGGGTAATTAATGGCATGGCTATGGACAAAAATAGATACTATTAACGAAAGAGACAGCGCTTAAGTTACTTTAAACATATGAGATAAGTGTTATGTTATTGAAAATTATCAACTCTGTTTTTAATTATTTTTAACAGAATTTGAGTGGATTTTTGATAGCTCATCCCTCGTTTTGCACTCTTTTACAAGGAGGACGCTTCGCTGTAGCGTTATAAAAATACCCGCTTTCAAAGAAAGTTATTTCTTAGCAATGCTTAAGTGAGCTGTTGGTCAATTTCCATAATTTGAGGAAGAATCATATTGGTGTCGTTGTTTACTATCACAAAATCGGCCAGGCTGTTTTTGAGTTGATCATTCATTTGGTTTGATATTCGTTTGAGTACTTCGTTTTCAGAAATTCCATCTCGTTTTACTACGCGTTGGATACGAATCGTTTGCGGACAATAAACAACGATAGTCTTATCGAATCTTTTTTCCAGATGATGCTCAAACAGAATGGCTGATTCGTGCAGGGTGTAGCTATATTGTTGATGTTCATCAAGCCATTTATGGTAGGATTTAAACACAAGAGGGTGAATTAATCGGTTTATAAAATTCAGCAATTCACGGTCGCTAAAAATAACGGCCGCCAGCTTTTTAAAATCTACTTCCTTTAAATGATTAAAAACAGAATCTCCAAATTGTTTGAATAGTTCCTCCTTGACTACCTGTCGTTGGTATAATTTTTTTGCTTGCACATCGGAATAAAAAACCGGTACGCCCAGCGTTTCAAATATTTTGCAAACGGTACTCTTGCCGCTTCCAATATTACCGGTTAAGCCAACTTTTATCATTTAAGCAAGATAAATTCCACATCGGTGGGTTCGGTACGGATGTTTTTAACAAAATCGGGATGTTTGGTAACTTTCAATAAAAGCTTGTTTGCTTCTTTTAAATTAACACCACTTATTTCGGGAGAGACCATAAATTGCGTGGCGCTCACTCTTTCAAAGTCTTTTAATGCAACAATAAAATAGATGGTGTCCATTTTTGGAAAGGTTTCTATTTGATACCTTCCGCCGTTGGTAGAAATAGGTATCACCACTTTTGATTGGGTAAATTTTGCAATTTCTAACGACATTTTCACTTTGTCGGGGTTGAGTCGGAAAAGTTTGGTGTTTGGGTTTTCAAGAGCAATGTCAATCATAGTATTCTCCTTAATATTAGTTAGTTCAACAGCCTTGGTGTAAATGGCGTGAATGGTGTCCAGCCCGGTTTGACTACCATAAACAGTCACTTTAGATGGTTTTATCGTTATGGGCTTGTACAGGTTATAGGACCCCTCGAAGGTAACATTAATCTTGCTGACTACGTTCACCTGTTTTGAAACAAGTTTTTCCAGCTTAAACGAAAGAGTATTTTTTGAAAAACTGATTAACGACGGGTCGATGTCCAGCAGTTTGGCGATATTTTCGTTAAGGGGCAGGGTGGAGATATAATACACGTTTTCGTCGGATTTGTGAATCGTGTAGTTTTTTAGGTGGATAACCAACTCTTCCGGGTGAAGCATGCTTAACTCGAGCAGGTAAAATCCGCGTGCTGTAATGTTAAATTTTACGGTAGAGTCGATTTTTTGTGTCAGTAATTTGTTGTTCGGAACATCCTGATAAGTAATGCTCATGTTATAGGTTTCTGAATATTCCTGCGACAGTTTTATTAATAACCAGAAAATAGCAGAAACGATAATGAAGATGATAAAAGTAAAATGTTGTGAACGACTTACTCGTTCCTTTTTGTCGTTGCTGTTATTTATTATTCTATTCGACATGGTCACATTTACGATAAGGTTGGTTGAATCAACGAAAATACACAAAAAAAAAGCCGATTAACAATGTCAACCGGCTTTTTTGCATTTCTATAGAAGTGAGTACTATTTTTTATCACCGATACCCACGGTATCCATGGCTACTGCACTTTTTTCGATGGTCATTTTAACTCCGTTACCAACTTCAATCATAACGGTTGACTCTTTTACCTCTAAAATTTTACCATGGATTCCGCCAATGGTAACAACTTTTTGGCCTTTTTTGAGCTCTTGTCTAAACTTTTTCTGATCCTTGGCCTTCTTTTGTTGTGGGCGGATAAAGAAAAAATAAAATACAACTAAAATTAAAAGCAAGGGTAAAAACTGCATCAGCGCATTGGGTTCGCCGGCAGGGGTTGCTTCCAGTAAAATAAATAATGTGTTCATCTCAATATTGATATTTGTTAATAATTAATTTCGTTCAGGATTTAACACGTTTGCCTTAATCCTTAAAATGGTTCTGTTGGGTTGTGTGTTGGCTAAAATGGTAATGGTTTTGTTTTGCATGCCTCTTTTGTGTGTACTGTCGAAAGTAACGCCAATGCTTGCTTCTTCACCCGGTTTAACAGGCTCTTTAGGGTAGTGTCCCACGGTGCAGCCGCAGGAAGTACTTACTTTGCTGATGATGAGGTCAGATTCTCCAACGTTTTTAAAGTTAAACTTGTAACTTACTTTTTCGCCGCGAATCACTTTTCCAAAATCATGAACCGTTTCAACAAAGGCCATTTTAGCCATGTCACTTTTAGTAGTGCCTTCGGCACTTTTGTCGTTTTTTACAACATCCGTTGAGATGTTTTTGCTGCTGTTGTTGTTTTGGCAGCTCATCAGGGATATCCCTAATACTACAACTAATACAAAATACAATTTTTTCATATTACATAATTTTTCATTCGCCACCTCTAAAAATCATTACCGACCCTTTGTAGGTGTAATCATTTTTATAACCGTGACATTTTAAAATATAAAAATAGGTTCCGTCTGACAGATTACCACCATCCCAATTGTTTTGATAGTTATTGGACTCAAATACTTTGTTACCCCATCGGTTAAACACTACTAAATCGGTGCTTTCAAAATAAAAATTCAATGGTTTAGCGTTGGGATTGACTTCTTCAATACTTTTAAAGGCTCCGTCACCTGTTCCACCTCCCGAGCTGGGCGGTGCAATTTTAATGACAAAGTAGTTGTTGATGTCATCGCTTTGGTTGGGGGTAAAAACGTTGGGAATGGCCAGCTGAACAGGTTTAATAGATACTTTCTTTAAATACGTAGTGTCGCAACCCTGGTCATTGTAAATTGTTAGCACCACAAAGTAATCTCCCTCATTATTGTACGTGTGTGTCGGCGTATCTTCGTAGCTGTTGCAGTTGGTTCCGGTAAGGCTGTCGCACAAATCACCAAAATCCCAAAAATGGTTGGTAACGGAGATTGAATCGGCCGAAAGGTTTTCAAACGAAAAAGATATATGAGGCCTTTCAATATAGGCTGTGTCGGGGTCGGCGGTTATTTCAATGTCGGCATTGTCGTACGATTTTGTTCTGAAGGTGTCCACAACGAAGCAACCGTAATTGTCCATCACCTCGATGTCGTAATTAAGATTTGCTTTCAGCCCGATGGCCAGCGATGAATCATTGGGGGCAATTTGCAAGGGGTGCACATTCCAGATGTAATGGTATTCGGAAGAGGGAAAAGCACCTGTGGCAGTAGCTTTAACCTGAGCCGTGTTGCCATTGTCGTTATCGCCATTGGTGCAGGTAAGCTGAACCTGCTCAAAAGTTACTTCGATGGGTGGATAGGTTTGTACCCAAAAAGTATCGCTAATACATTGCTCCATGGTATTGGTATCGGTTACGGTAACAATAAAGCCTGTTGTGTCCGAAATATTGGTAAGTAACGTGTTGCTATTCCCCAGCGAGGAGGTGTCGCTGGCGGTTTGCCATTTAAACGTGCAACTGTCATGTTCCGGAACGCTAAGCTGAAAGTCGGCACCAATACACAAGGGCGGTGGTGTATCAATGGTGATGGTGCAGTTTAACTGCGAGTAAGCATTGGACGAGAGTAACAGTAAACTTACGCCTGCTACAACTACTGAAATAATGTATTTTACAGATAAATTCATAAAAAGCAAAATTATTTTGCCGGGCAAAGGTAAAAATAATATTGATGTTTGTCCATGTAATATTAACTAATATAACCCACTGCCAAGCATTACCAAAGTACAGTCTTCAACGACTTTAATATTATTGCCGGTCAACAGGTTGATAAGCTCATCATTTTCAGTACCAGGATTGAAAATTACCCTAACGGGTTTTAACGCCAACAGGTATTCGTAATATTGGGGTTGATGTTTTGGGCCGATATACAAAGTTATGGTGTCAATATCGGTTAATTCGGGAAATCCGGTTCTAAACATAATGTCTTCAACCATTCCTTCGCGCAATCCAATGGCTTCAACAGGATGTCCGTATCTTCTTAATTTCCTGATGGCTTTGTGCGAATAGCGTTGTGGGTTACTACTTGCCCCGATAACCAGAGTTTTCTTTTGAATCATGGAATACAGTTCTGTTAATGAATATCAATTTATCTTGCAAACGGTTTATTCAGGGTTTTAGTATTGTTGTCAAATTGTCGTGGATTAATATTTTTAACTGCCATTATAACAGTATGTTAAAACGCTAAAATCATAAATTACTGAAAATGTACA
>QMPP01000209.1 GCA_003650425.1 Bacteroidota bacterium
TCGATGGCGTTATCACCCACGATAAGCGAGGTATCGGAGGTTTTGGATACGATCCGGTTTTTTTACCCGATGGCTACGCTCAAACTTTTGCTGAAATGCCAATGGAACTTAAAAATACGATAAGCCACCGTGGCAGGGCTACTGCGAAACTGGTGGCGTTTTTGAAAACTTTGGTATAAGCCAAATCATTGTCAACCCAAACAAAATGTAAAGGAGTGTAATAGCCACGATGGTAAATTTCATGGAAGCAAAATAATACGATATTGTAGCCCACATCGGATATTGACATCCTGCTAAAATCCGAATTAACGCGAAATTTTCAATGCCATCGAACAAAGCAGCCACAACCATTAGCCATGATAGCCAATACCCGAGCCTGGCAAGCAGTATCGACCTGCCGGTAAGTTTTTTTCCAACTTCAAAAGCAACGATGCCTAGAAATAAGGCATAAACAATAAGGTAAAGATAGTCTAAACCCAGACTGAATGCTGCAATTATCCTTCCTTTCTCTCCCCACATTTCTGCCATAATCCGTGTAACATGGATGTTGTTGGTTAACTCAAAAGCCATCATGCCATCCGGAATGTTTTTATCGGGAGTAACAAGCGATAAGTCTGATATTTTAAAAATAAGAGTGATTAAAACTGTCATGAATCCCGTTAGGTAAAGCATCTTTTTACGGAAAAAAGGTGTGGTATTATTGTATGGGGAATAGGGTACTTTGGGCATCATGATACGATTGGTTAACGAAACATATTTTCAATAGCAATGTCAAATAATTTTCCTGTACTCATGCCGAAAGCTGCTGCTTGTTGTGGGATTATACTGGCATCGGAAATACCGGGTATAGAGTTAACCTCCAAAAAATAGAGGTTGTCGGGGGTAAGGATGTAATCAAATCTTACAAAACCTTTACAGTTCATCTGTCGGTATAAAAATGACGACAGGGTTTTGATGTCGGTTTCGGCTTCCTGGCTAATGTTGGCAGGGGTGATTTCACTGGCCATCCCGGCAGTATATTTTGCCTCGTAATCAAAAAAATCTTTTTTACTGATAATCTCGGTTAAAGGAAAAACCAATAATTCGTTGCCTTTATTAATCATTCCACAGGCGATTTCCCTGCCGTTGATGGCCTCTTCAATAATAACCCGTTCATCGGTTTCCCAGGCTAAATGGATGGCTTTTTTAAGATCGATAACATTGTCAACTTTTGAAACTCCCACGCTCGAGCCGCTTTGAGCCGGTTTTACAAAAACAGGTAGCCCCAGCGTTTTAACTATTTCTGTTTCATTAACAGGTTCGCCCTTTAAAAACGAAAGTGACAAGGCTGTTTGAATACCGTATGAATTAACAAATCGGTTGCATAAAAACTTATCAAACGAGAGGGCAGCGGTGGCGGTGTTGCATGAGCTGTAAGGAATCTGCAGCATGTCGAGGTAGCCCTGAAGTTTGCCGTCTTCCCCCGGTGTTCCGTGAATGGCATTGAATACCCCGTCGAAAGTAACTTTTTGACTTTTTTCCTGAATGGTGAAATCATCTTTATTAACATGATGCTGTCTGCCATTTTCATCTTCCCAGTACCAGTCGGTTCCTTTTAGTACAATCAGGTATCCTTTATATTTTTTTTTGTTCAGGTGTTTTGCCACAACCGCGGCACTTTTTATGGATATTTCGTATTCGTCCGAGTTGCCTCCACATACAATGGCTATATTTTTCATTGCTTGCTTTAAATGTAAAAAAAACAAAGATAGTAAAACATCTGGTAAGCCATTGTGGGGGTCACCGGAGTTTAAAGTGTTATAAAATAACCTCCCCCTATAACCTTATTAATGCTTACATTTGTGCCCTGAAATGCAATATTTTTCGGGATTGTAAGTTTATCAGGTATAGCTGAAATGTTGTTTTGCTAAAGAATGAATACATGGGTTTTTTCTATTTCTTAAAGAAGAGGAAGTTTTATAAACATTTGCTTATTGCCATTGTTTTAACCGTTGTGCTGCTGTGGGTTTCATTAAAGATGCTGAGTTTATATACGCGCCATGGCGATGTTTATCTGGTGCCCGACTTTACGGGGAAAACACTAGAACAATTAACCGACGAGGGCTTTGATAGCTATTTTGATTTTCAGGTTATCGATTCGGTGTACGATGACTCGAAACCGAGAGGTTCTGTGTTTATGCAAAATCCTGAACCGGGCTCAAAAGTAAAACAGGGAAGACACCTCTACCTGACGGTGGTGGCCAGCATGCCCGAAAAGGTTGTGATGCCCAATCTTAAAAATCTTTCGTTGCGGCAGGCACTGGTTTCACTCGATTTGAGTGGCCTTAAAGTCGGACATCTCGAGTATGTCGATTATTTTGCCCGTAATGCTGTTATCGATCAGCTGGTGGATGAAGAGCCGGTTGAACCGGGAACAGAGCTAAATCGTGGAACACCGGTCAGCCTGGTATTGGGTAAAGGCGAAATGAAAGTTTTTGTTCCCATGCCTTTTATCATCGGGAAAAGTGCTAAAGAGGCTTTACGTCAGCTGCATCACGCGTCGTTGAACCTTGGCAGCGAGGTGTACATGGATGATGATATTGCCAATGCAAAGGTGTACCGAACCGAGCCGCGGTTTGTCAGCAACGAAAAGTTGGATCTTGGTACAGTGATAAACGTTTGGTATCGCTCAGACAAAACTTTCGATTTTGAGAATTACATTCATGAGGTTCTTGGCGACACCATCCCTCAGGACACATTGGTTTCTACGAAAAATCCCATTTAGAAATGAAGGTTAGATATTATTTTATAGCACTATTTTTACTGACAGCCGGAGCGCTTCAGGCTCAGGAGTATCTTACAGGAATTCAGATTAACGAAGAGGTGGCACAAAAAGCCAAAGCGTTAAAAGCTGAAAATAATCAGCATGATAAAAACACCACATTGCGCAGCCCTGCCCTTACGTTGCCCTTTTTCGACGATTTTTCTGTTTCCAGTATTTATCCCGACCAGCAAAAGTGGGAAGATAATTTTGTTTACGTGAATCAGCATTTTGCCTATAGTCCGCCAAACATGGGGGTAGCTACTTTTGATGCATTGGATGCACAAGGTAAAGTGTACGATAATGCCAACTGGATTGATTTTATTGCCGACCATCTGACCTCGGTTCCAATTCGTCTCGATTCGTTGTTCTCGCCCATTGCCCGCAAGCTAACGCCGGCCGATTCGGTTTATCTCAGCTTTTATTACCAGCCTCAGGGCAGGGGAAACGACCCCGAACCCTGGGATACTTTGTTGTTGCAAATGGCTTACCGTACGGGAGACACCATCTATTCGCACATGGATTCAATAGATGTTTTGGTAAACGGCCTCTACGTTATGACACCGGCCGATACGGTTTTTCCGGGTGATACACTTTGGGCTCCTCCGGGATACAATCCAAACGTGTTTACCATTACCTACACGCGGTTGGTGTGGGACGACTGGACTACAGTGGCTACCGACTCGGTGATGATGCCTGAAATAGCCTGGGAAACAGCTTGGAAAGCCGAAGGGTCGCACCTGTCCGATTTTCAGCAACTGCATGGTAAGAGTTTCCTACAGGTGATGGTTCCCATAACCGATCCCAAATATTTTTACAGCGAATTTCAGTTCCGGTTTTTAAACTATGCCAGTATTGCCAATAATAATATTCCTTCGTGGCGGAGCAATATGGATCAGTGGAATGTGGATTTTGTGTATCTGAATTACAACCGTTCCACAGCTGACACAACTTATCGTAAACTCTCGTTTTCGGAAAGAGCCCCCTCTTTTTTAAAGCATTATCAGTCGATGCCTTATCGGCAATACCGTGCTGATATTAGTAATTCGCAGGCAAGAAACGTTGAGATGTTTATTACCAATCTCGACAAGGTAGAGCATAATACAAAATATAGTTACAAGGCAGTTGAGGTTAACGGCAATCATAGCTTTTCGTACGATGGCGGAAGCTGTAACCTGTTGTCTTATTACGAGGGGGGCTACCAAAATTGCGACCATTGTAAACCTCATGCTTGCCCCGATGTTACTTCTTATTTCGCGTTGGATTATGATGTGGACACCATGTCGTACTGGATTACTCATTACATCAGCGACTCCTCTACCAACAACTCTCTTGTTGATTCCATCAAATTCCATCAGGGTTTTTACAACTATTTTGCTTACGATGATGGTACTCCCGAGTTGGGCTACGGTTTGGAGCCTGCCGGTGCTAATCTGGCATACCAGTTCACAGTTAATGTGGCGGATACGTTACAGGGACTTCAGATATATTTTAATCGAACCAAAGACAACACCAACGAGTTCTACTTTAAATTAAAGGTGTGGCGCGATAACAACGGGGAGCCGGGTCAGGAGATTTATTCGCAGGAGGATATGAAGGTGCAATGGTCGGATGGCTGGCCTTACCAGTTTTTTTACTATCAGCTGGATACTCCGCTGGTTGTTACCGGAACCTTTTATGTTGGATGGGAGCAATATCAGGCAGGAAGCCTCAATGTTGGTTTCGACTCTAACAACGATGAAAATGAGAGGATTTTTTACACTATCGATGAAACCTGGTATCCGAGTAATTTCGATGGGGCGCTGTTAATCCGACCTGTGGTAGGTGCTAAAGGATTGGTAGGTACGCGAGAGCATAAAGCCAATACTGCTGAAGTGGTGAGCGTTTATCCTAACCCCGCCGGGAGTTTTTTCAGGTTTGACCAGTCGTTAATTTCATCCAACCCGGGTGACCGTCTGGTTGTGTATAATCTGATGGGTGCGGTAGTAAAAGAGCAGAATTTACAAACGAGTCTGGTGCAGGTTGATGACCTTCCGGAAGGATTGTATATTGTAAAGATGCGTAGCCGGGGAAATAGTTATATTGCTAAATTGATAATTCATCACTAAAATGGCCGAGA
>QMPP01000210.1 GCA_003650425.1 Bacteroidota bacterium
ATTCTCGTGGCGCATTTTAACGTGACCCGTTAAACTTTCAATATCTTTTCCCAGTTTCTTTTCATCGTACGATTGCACGTCGGCATGTTCAACATAAACCTTTGTTTTTTTCTTCTTTTGCTGTCCGAAAGCAGTAATGCCCACAAGCAGCAATAAAAAAGGGAATCCGTATTTGAACATGTTTTTCAAAAGATAACAGAATTATTTTGTTGCAAAAGTAACGAAAAGTAAGGTGTAAAATTATTTGATTTTTCACTCCGGTAAAGGGCTATTTTTTCCTACATTTGGGGTTTTTGAAAAATACATGTAACAATTATTAATATGCAGTTTGATTCCAAACGCAATTACGAAGATAGCAAAAATAAATCCGGTTATCTTCCCCGTGAAAAAGCTACCCGGGAAGTTTATGACAAGGTTGGCTTTATGTCGGGTTTAGAAGTTCATCAACAACTTCTTACCGAAGAAAAGTTGTTTTGCCACTGTCCTTCCGGTATTTATAACAAAGATGACGATTTTGATGCCGAACTCATTCGCCACATGCGCCCCACGCTGAGCGAGCTTGGCGAGTACGACGGAACAGCCCTGATGGAGTTTAAAACCCGCAAGGAAATTATTTATCGTATTAACAACGAAAACGCCTGTACTTACGAAATTGATGACACTCCGCCGTTTCCAATCAATCGTGAAGCGTTGGGAATTGCACTGGAGATATCGTTGCTTTCAAAGTTAAATATTGTTGGCGAGGTGCACATCACCCGTAAGCAGTATCTCGATGGCAGTATCCCCGCCGGTTTTCAGCGAACCGCCATCCTTGGGGTTGAAGGCGAACTTCAGCTTCCCCATAAAAAAATCAGACTTATCCAGCTGAGTATCGAAGAAGATGCCTGCCGTGAAATATCCGATATCGGGCATCAGCGGGTGTATAAAACCGATCGGCTGGGTATGCCACTCATCGAAACAGTAACCTATCCCGACTGTGCAACACCTGACGAGGTAAAAGAGGCATGCGATTACATCCGCTTTTTAAACCGTAGCACGGGTAAAGTGCGAACCGGCATTGGTGCTGCACGGCAGGATGTAAATGTAAGTTGTAAAGGCGGAACACGGGTTGAAATTAAAGGGGTGGCCCACACCAAATGGATTCCGGAGTTAACCCACAACGAAATGTTCAGGCAATGGGCTTTGTTGCAGATAAAAAAACAATTGTCGAAAAAAATAAAAGATACGGCGAGTTGGAAAGTTAATACCGTTGAGGTTGTTTCGGGTACGTTGCAAAAAAAAGACTTGTTGCCCAAAAGCAATAAAATTGTGGCCATTAACTTGCCCGGATTTAAAGGGATATTGTCACACTTCACGCAACCCGGTAAAATGTTTGCCAACGAGCTTTCTGATCGACTGAAAGTAATTGCCTGTCTCGAGAAACCCAATATGATACATTCCGAAGAGTTTGATCCGATGGTTGATGAGGCAACCTGGGATAAGATAAAAATACAGCTCAAAGCCGGCAACGATGATGCTCAACTTATTATCTGGGGCAATAAAGCTGACATACCTACTGCCATCGAAACCGTGGAAGAGCGTTGTAAAATGGCTTTCGACGGGGTACCGCCTGAAACACGCAAATCGCTGGAAGACGGGACTACTATTTTTGAACGAGTACTGCCCGGTGCCGACCGAATGTATCCCGATACCGATTCAGCCCCCATTCCTCTAAAAAACGAATACATCGAAGAGTTGTCAAAAAACCTGCCTTCCGATATTGTTGAGCGATATAAACAACTTAAAAAATGGCATGTTTCCGAAGATACATACACCTATATTTTTTCAAAAAACCTCTTTCCGCTCATGGAGCGAATTATTAACGAATTGAATGTTTCACCAAGGTTTTTAGGAAACTTTTTAGGGCACAGGCTTAAGTTTGCTCTGGGCCATTATCAGCCCTCGGGAGAGTTTAAGTTTACCATGCTTTACCCGCTTTTCAAGTTTTTAAAAGATTCGGGTTTGCGCGAAGAGCTGGCATTTCGAATGATACCTGAACTGGTGCAACACCCCAAAATGGAATTTGAGTCCATTCTTAATGCCATCAAGTTTAAACGTTATACCATGGATGAAATTACCGATAAAATTCCAACCCTTATCGATAAGTTTGCCGAGGGAAAATGGATGATTTCAGAAACTGATTTAATCAATTTCGTGATGGGCCAGCTACGAAATATGGCGCTGGGAAATGTTGATATGAAAGAGCTGAGTGATGCTATTACCGGACCAAGATTCTTTGACGAATGACCAAACCACAACAAATAATCGAAACGGAGCTGCATAGTTACTTTGAACAGCTGAAGCCATTGCTGTTAGAAAAAACCCGACAGCTAGAGCGGGAAAATTTAACCATCGAAGATAAAGTATCCATCAATTTGGAGTTTATTAAAAAGGCTGCGATGCTTTTTGTGCCTGTGTTAAAAAGCTTTATTACAAACCCCATCAAAGCAGCAGCTAAAACAGCTTCAAAAGAGTTGAAAATATTTGGTTCGCTGGGGATGATTGCCGTTGTACTGCTTATCTTTTTTATTATCGGGTGGTTTACCCTCTCGGTACTGGTGGGTGCCTGGTTTTACGATCAGGGGAGAAGCTTAACGGATTCGGTACTCTATTCTTTAATTTTTCAACTAATCTCATTTATTATGGTCTCATCGGCAGGCTGGCTTTTCCTGTCAAAAAGTGCCATCGTCTCCTTTTTTGGACTCTTTAAACAAAAGAAAAAGTCAATAGAAAAACAATTTGAAAATAACAAACACGATGAATAACGATATTTTTCAAGGATATAAAGGCGATGCGCTAAAGGTTTTACAAAAATACAAGGTGCGTGTGTGGGGAACGGCCACTATCGATACAACAAGAGGTGTTTTTGAAGGAACCGTGTTGCCGCGTGCCGAAAACGACGACGATCAGCACATCGTAATAAAAATTAGTACCGGCTACAACATTGGCATTGATGTTACCACCATTAACACCATGAAAGAAACCGGCTATAAAAAAGCCAATTACAAGATTCCGGAAAAGGAGTTTCCCATCACACCGGGACTTCCCAAGGTAAAGCTGTTTGGAACCGGGGGCACTATTGCTTCGCGTTTAGATTACCGAACCGGGGCTGTTATTCCGGCCTTTTCGCCCGGTGAACTTTATGGTGCTGTTCCCGAGCTGGCCGACATTTGTAACCTTGAAACGGAAAAGGTGTTTGCTGTTTTTAGCGAAAATATGGGCGGAAAGCAGTATGTTTCGTTGGCCAAGGCTATTGGCAAAGAGATTGAAAAAGGGGTGGATGGGATTGTTATAGGCCACGGTACCGATACCCTGCATCATACAGGAGCGGCATTAACCTTTATGTGTCAAAACCTGCCGGTTCCGGTGGTGTTAGTCGGTTCGCAGCGCTCGTCCGACCGTCCCAGCTCCGATGCTGCCCTTAACCTGATGCATGCCATGAAAGCCGCCGGACATTCCGATATTGCCGAAGTGATGGTGTGCATGTTTGGCCCCACCTCCGACGAATACGGCCTGTTGCACAAGGGTACCCGGGTTCGTAAAATGCACTCTTCCTATCGTTCTACTTTCCGAACCATTGGCGACACGCCGTTGGCTATGATTAGCCGTAAAGAGATTATACCCATCAAAAAAAATTATAACCATCGCCGAAATGATAAAAAGGTAAAAATCCTTCCTTACTTTAGCGATGAGGTTACCATGCTTTACTATTCACCCGGTATGAAGCCTGATGTGCTGGATGCCATGGTGGATGCGGGTTACAAGGGAATTATTTTTGTCGGAACCGGACTTGGCCATGTTAACAAGGAGCTCTATCCTGCCATTGAGCGCGCCCATGCCAAAGGCGTTCACATGTTTATGACCCTGCAAACAATATGGGGCTATGTACAAATGTTTGTGTACGATACCGGACGCGATATGATGGCGAAAGGAATCATCCCGACAGGAAACATGCTGCCCGAAGTAGCTTGGGTAAAACTATCATGGATATTAGGACAGACCAACGACCCCGAAGAGGTAAAAAAGATGATGCTCACACCCGTTAATGACGAAATAACCCTGCGTGAACCCTACAATGGCTATCTCGTTTATCAGGGTGGCGTTCCCGAGGTAGAAGCATTTATTAAAAAAGTACATAAATAGGAGTAGAATTGTTTACGGAACGTGAGGATATAATTAGTTGTGTGTAATGCCAGAAAGACGCAAGTTCAATAAAAAAGCTCATTAAATATATGTAAATTTGTATTTTAAAACAAAGGATAGTAAATGGGTAAAAAAGAATTAACAATAAAGGATTTAATTAGTTCAGCAAATGCGTTTTGTGAACAAGAAACCAAATATGAAAATAAGGAATTATATGGAGTAACTGACGGAAAAGCAGTTGGAACATATATTGAGCATAAATTTAAAGAATTTCTAAATAAAAGTTTTAAACTTGACAACGGAAACTCTGCTCGCGGAATTGATTTGCCAGCACCAAAGATAAATACAGATATAAAAGTAACTTCTATAAAACAGCCTCAATCTTAAAGTCCTTTCAAAGATGCAAAACAAAAAATATTTGGACTTGGATACAGTATGGAAGAGTTGTAGCCTTATCTGAAAAAGTAAAAGGTATTACAAAAATTGTAGATAAAGTAAATATATAGTATGAAAGTATTTGAAGCAAATATCACTAATTCTGTAATTACCTTTTTTGAAAATTCAAAAGGACAATCTATTGAAATTTTGCTTTTCTCGTTAAAAATTCTGTTACAAAAAATATTTTATTAGAACAGAGCAAAACAAGATATCGAATATCAAGTATTAAGCAA
>QMPP01000211.1 GCA_003650425.1 Bacteroidota bacterium
GCCAAACCGGGCATGGTGATTGTTGGCTCCGACAGCCACACCTGCACGGCCGGTGCATTCAACGCCTTCGCTGCCGGAATCGACCGTACCGAAGCTGCCGGTTTGTGGCGACAGGGCGAAACCTGGTTCAGGGTTCCCGAATCGATTAAAATCACCCTGCATGGCAAACTAAAGGAGGGCGTTTATGCCAAAGACCTCTCTTTATGGATTATAGGAATGATTGGATCCAGTGGCGCCGACTACATGTCGATTGAATACCATGGCGACGGCGTGCAAACTTTAACCGTTGATCAACGAATGACACTGGCTAACCTGGCTTCGGAAATGGGGGCTAAAAATGCCGTGTTCCCTCACGATGAAGTATTAAAAACATGGCTGGGCGAAACCTTTTCAGGTAATGGTGTTTGGGCGGACAAAGATGCCAGCTACGCCAGGGAGATTGAAATTGACCTTTCGGAACTCTTCCCATTGGTGGCAGCCCCTCACCATGTTGACAATGTAAAAGCTGTTTCGGAAGTGGCCGGCACTAAACTTAACGAAGCACTGGTAGGAACCTGCACCAACGGCCGCCTGGAGGATTTGAGAGAAGCCGCAGCCGTATTAAAAGGTAAAAAGTTACCGGAAGACTTTCAAATGGTTATTGTTCCTGCCTCTCAAAAGATTTATTTGCAAGCCATGAAAGAGGGACTGATTGAAATTTTCCTCGAAGCCGGAGCCAACGTGCTTTCTGCCAGTTGTGGCCCCTGTCTGGGAACAGGCCAGGGTATTCCCGCTGACGGGTATAATGTCATTTCCACGGCCAACCGGAATTTTAAAGGCCGCATGGGAAACAAAGAATCGTTTGTCTACCTGGCTTCGCCTGCTACCGTGGCTCATTCGGCATTAGCCGGCGAGATTGTTGACCCGCGTGGAATTAAGGCAAACGATAAATTCCCTTATACCATAGAAAAAGCCAATACTGTTACCATTGATGAAAACGACAACCGCAGAATAGGTAACGTTTGGAATTATGCCGATGCCAACGACCTGAACACCGATCAGATGTTTGCCGGTAATTTAACCTACCAGGTGCTCAGCTCCGAACCGGAAAAAATTATGCCTCACCTTTTTAAAGGTTTTGATGTTAATTTTAGCGAAAATGTTCAATCCGGCGACATTATCGTAGCCGGCTCCAACTTTGGATGTGGAAGCTCACGCGAACATCCTGCGGTGGGTTTATCGCATGCCGGCGTGAAAGCGGTTATTTGTAAATCGGTAAACCGGATTTTTTACCGCTCTTCCGTTAATCAGGGTCTTCCGATTTTATTGGTCCCCGAAGCAGTGGATGCTTACAAACCGGGCGACCATGTAGAGGTGGATTTTGAAAACGGGGTAATTACTGTGGGCGAACAACAATTTAACTTTGCACCACTTCCTGACAAATTGATGGGTATTTTTAATGCCAAAGGGCTGGTAAATTTTATTAAAGAACAGGCCGAATAAGTTGAAGTTCAAACCTCAATACCTGTTGATACCGCTGCTTATGGTAGCGGGATGGTTCCTGTTGAAATGGTCGATGCCACGCTATACAGGCATGTATCTTACCGGCTTAGTACTGGTAATGGGGGACATCTACCTTTGGTCGGCATTTCGTAAGCGGGTTTTTAGCTACAACTTGCTACTAAAAATATTTCTAATTTTTATCTACTGGCTTCCTCTTGCTGCTATTGGATTTATTATAGTTGGTGCCAACGTGGTTCCAATCATCGAATGGAACGACATTTTCAGAAACTATCTGTTTGGCTTTATTATAGTTGCTTACACAGCCAAACTGCTACCCATTCTCTTTCTTTTGCTGGCTGATACAACAAGGATTATCGGGCGTAGTTTTCACTTGTCGAAAAAACATAAACGCCGTGAAATCAACAAAGATCAGGAAGGTATCACGAGAAGTAAATTTTTGCAATACATCGGGTTTCTATCCGGAGGTCTGGTGATGGGAAGTATGTTTGTTGGCATGTTTAAATGGGTTTTTGAATTCAAAATCTATAGTGAAAAAATTCCGATTAAAAATCTCCCCTCCTCCTTTAAAGGACTAAAGATTGTTCAGATTTCCGATTTCCATCTTGGAAACTGGGGGCTCACCAAACCCATGGATGAAGCTATCGAAACCATTATGAAGCTGAAACCGGACATGATTGTATTTACCGGCGACCTGGTAACTTTTTCAACACGAGAGGCCTACCGGTTTGAAGAGCAGCTTAAAAAACTGCACGCTCCCATGGGTATATATGCCACGCTTGGAAATCACGACTATGGCCTGTATGTTTCATGGCCTGACAAAGCTGCCCGCGAAAAAAACATGACCGACCTTTTCGATTTTTACAACCGTATTGGATGGAAGTTGCTTAACAACGAAAATGTAATTTTTGGTAAAGGCGACGAACGGCTTGCGGTTGCAGGCGTTGAAAACTGGGGAGCTAACAAACGTTTTCCCCGGTATGGAAAAATTGAAGAAGCTTTAAAAGGCACCGAAGAGGTTCCTGTCATCATACTGCTTTCGCACGACCCCTCCCACTGGGACAAGGTGGTTGTCCCCGGAAACTACCCGGTTAACCTGACCCTTTCGGGCCATACACACGGTTTTCAATTTGGCATCGAATCGAAAAATTTAAAATGGAGTCCTGCGCAGTATATTTACAAACATTGGGCAGGTTTGTACAAAAACCCACTCAGCCACCACCATCTTTATGTTAACAGGGGAATTGGCTCCATCGGATATCCCGGCAGAATCGGCATCTTACCTGAAATAACCCTGCTGGAGTTAGTCTAGCATAGTTCCACCTTTTCAGTGTAACAATTCAACCTGCTTATTCATTATGTTGGATAAGCTCTGTTTTATTTATATTTGAATTTTAAAATCCACTACGTGAAACAACCTCTTTTTCTTATATTCTTATTGTTTATCAGCACGGTTTTAGCTGCCCAAACCGTAACGATAAAAGGTAAGGTACTCGATAAAAACAACCATAAACCACTTGCTTTTGTAAACATTATTTCCGAAAACGGAACATCGGGTACCGTGAGTGATATCGATGGAAAGTTTAAAATGAGTTTACCTGCCAACACTTGCTGCATCAAACTCTCCTACCTGGGATATGAAACCATTAACCATACGATTGATTATTCAAAAATATTTCAAACCATTGAACTAATGCCCAAGTCAATCAACCTGGATGAGGTTACTGTGTTTCCAGGCATCAACCCTGCTCATCGTATTATCAACCTTGTAATCGCCAATCGTGACAACAACAACCCCGAAAACCTCCCTGAGTTTTCGTATGTTTCGTACGATAAAATGATTCTTACAGCCGATGCCGATTCGCTGATGAAAATGGATACAGCGTTAATGGATACCTCGGAAATAAAGGTGAGAAAGCTGCTTGATAAGCAGGATTTCTTTATGAGCGAAACCGTTACCGAACGAAAATATATGTTTCCCAAACTTAACCAGGAAAACGTTATTGCCACTAAAGTTTCTGGTTTTAGAAATCCGGTTATCGTGTTTATGCTTTCGCAGATACAGTCGACTTCGTTTTACGACGAGAAGATTAACATCCTGAATAAAAACTACATCAATCCCATCAGCAAAGGAAGCACCCGGAAATATTTTTTTTTACTGGAAGACACCACGTACAACAACAAGGGTGATACCACTTTTATAATTAGTTATCGTCCACGCAGAAACACCAGGTTCGATGGGTTAAAAGGATTTCTTTACATTAATAGTGACGGGTGGGCCATCCAAAACGTGAAAGCGGAACCTTCAAAAGACACTGTCGGTTTGACCATTCAAATTCAGCAATTGTACGAACAAGTGGAGGGTCATTGGTTTCCAACGCAGCTAAATACCGATGTTATCTTCACCAATATGACGGTAGGATCCGGTAAACATTCGTATGCTTTGGTTGCCCATGGCACCAGCTATTTAAAAGATATCAACCTCCATCCGGGGTTAAGAAAAAAAGATTTCGGGTTTCACGAGGTGGAAGTTGATGAAGACGCCACCAAAAAGAAGAATAAATTCTGGAATAAATACCGAACCGATTCACTTACTGCCCGTGAGCGGGAAACCTATCGTGTTATTGACTCTATCGGTAAAGAAACCGATTTCGACAAGTATGCCACCACGGCTCAAAGTCTTATGTCGGGGGTTATTCCCTGGGGGCCAGTAGACATCGACATCAACAAGTTTTTTCACTACAACGATTACGAAGGTTTTTATGTGGGCGTGGGAGCCCATACCAACCATAAAGTGTCGAAAATTATTAGTGTAGGCGGCTTTTTAGGTTATGGTTTTAAAGACAAAATGTTTAAATACGGAGCTGACGTTTCAGTATTGGTTTATAAACCATCTGATTCAAAAATCAACTTTAAATATTATAATAGCGTGTTGCCAAGCGGAGGAACAAGTTTTTTTACCGACAACGACCAGATTTGGAACACCAACTATTTCGGACAGTTTTTTACGAAACGGATGAACATTACGCGTGGCTACGAAATAAATTACCAGTTTAAAATAAAAACTTTCAGAGATTTTAGCTGGAACATAGGGCTGATACAACAAACCAAGCAGGCTTTTGGCAATTATATCTACACACCCTTTAACCCTGAGGTTACCCCGCAAACCTATCACCTTACCAAGGCAACGCTTGAATTTAGGTATGCCTACCGCGAAAAAATAATACAAACAACCAAGGGGTCAGTCTCTTTCGGCTCTGATTACCCGGTTGTTTGGTTCAAATACACACAAGGTATCAAAGGAGTATTAAGTAGTGAATTTAGTTATTCAAAACTCAAAA
>QMPP01000212.1 GCA_003650425.1 Bacteroidota bacterium
AAACAATGGAACGAGATAGTAAGGATAATGAACACGCAGAAAGCCGTAACTACCACCATGAAAAATATTATTTATCAGACCATAAAAATCCGCCAATGTTCAACACCAAATCAGAAAGTATCAAAGATATATCAGTTATTGAACTACAAACCGGTTCCCTTTTATCGTAAAAAATCCATAGTGGTACCTGGAGCAATTTTAAAAAATGATTCTTCCTAAACAACTACTAAACTGCAATGTGGATTAAGGCAGGTAGAAGCACGTTTTGAAAAATATGATTTAGTGATATGCGATGAGTTTGGCTACGTCTCTTTTGATAAAAATGGTGCTGAACTTCTGTTTAACCATTTATCGCTCAGGGCAGACAGGAAATCAACAATTATCACTACCAACCTTGGGTTCGAGCGTTGGGACAAAATATTTGGAGATGCCGTTTTAACTGCTGCATTGGTTGACCGCTTGACACATAAAGCCTATCTGATAAATATGAATGGTGAATCATACAGGTTAAAAGAAACCAGAGAAATGAACCAAAAATAAAAAACAATGAAAATAAAAAACGTGAAAATCAGGAGTCCTAATCTTTCTTTCACAGAGATACCCCTGCGAAAGAAAGATTAGACTTTTTTATTTAATCTAAATGGTATACTTTTGGATTGAAATACTGGTATACTTTTCGATTAATATAAACATCGACATATAGAGCATGATAGTTTACCCCAATAGGGGTAAAACGTGAATAGCCCCGAGTGCAACCCGGGGTAATAAATAACAGGTAAAATGTTTTGGTGCTATTTTTGCTCCGCAGGGTGCAAAAATCGTGACAAAACAACAAGCACAGAAAAACAAATATATGAAATTTAAAAATCCCATTCTCCTCTTTTGGATGCTTGCCATCCTGCTCACATCCTGCACAAAAAAGACGGTACATCCCACTACCCCCACCTTTCAAAAACCAGGTGTTTTTATTGTGAACGAGGGAAATTTCACCACCGGCAACGCCTCCCTAACTTGGTATCTACCCGAAAAAGATACTGTATCCCGAGATGTCTTTTATATCGCGAATAAAGTCCCGCTGGGCGACGTGGCTAACTTTATGACGACATACAACGACAAGGGCTTCATCGTGGTAAATAACTCAGGAATAGTTTACGTTATCGATCTTTATACAGGCGCTTTCCTTGGAAAAATCAGCGGACTTACATCACCCCGTGAAATACTTATTTTAAACAAAAACAGCGCCTGGGTCTCCGATTTGTTTAACAAATACATCTCCGTTGTTGACTTGAATACTTACCGGATTACCCGAACCATCGACCTGCATGGTCGAACCTCCGAGTCAATGGTACAGATTGGAAACAAAGTTTTTATCAACAACTGGTCAAAACTTAACCAAACCCCACTAAACAACATGGTGATGGTTTTGGACGCTGCCACCGGCACCATTATTGACTCTATAACGGTTACCCGCGAGCCCAACAGCATGGTAACAGATGCCAACAACAAACTATGGGTACTTTGCAGCGGAGGCTACGACAATACCGGGTTTCCCGCGCTATATCAAATAAACCCCAACAGCGATACCATTGAAAAAATGCTGACATTTTCCGATAAAACCACAAACCCCTTTTCACTCGGCATCAATGGTGCAGGAAACACCCTTTGGTTTTTAAACGGTGACATTTATAAAATAAATATCAATGCCAATCAACTGCCAGCCATTCCATGGGTTACCAGCGGATTACACAATTTTTATTCACTTGGTGTCAGACCCGATAAGGAATCTGTTTATGTTTCCGATGCCCTTGATTATGTACGAAATGGTAAAGTCTATATTTATTCTTCTACCGGTGAGCTGACAGGTGAGATTGAAGCAGGAATCATTCCGGGCTTTTTTTGTTTTTTTTATTAGTACTTTTGGAAACGAAAAATAACAATTAATCTCTTCTTAAAAAATTATTCTGATGGAAAACAATGCTGCTTTTATGAATGTTGATAAGCTTCGCAAAAAAAAAGGTATAATAAATTTGGTCATTTCAATTAATTTTTATTTTTGTTTGGTGTAATTGAAATGGGACATAACCTCAAAAGCATGGAAGAAAACGAAAAATATGGGAGAAGAGAAGACGTCTTTTCGCAAGCAGTAAGAGCAGGAAAACGCACTTATTTTTTTGACGTAAAAGAAACCCGTAATGGTCAGCAATATCTGACAATTACCGAAAGTAAAAAGCGTTTTAATCAGGAAGACGGGAAGTTTTTCTATGAAAAACACAAAGTCTTTTTATACCACGAAGATTTTGAAAAGTTTAAAAACGGGTTGGAAACCGCCATCAATTTTATTGAAACTGGTGAAAAACCTGTAGAAGATGAAAAGCCCGTTGTTGATTCAACCCTCACATCTCCGGCTGATGTCAGCTTTGAAGACCTCGGCAACGATAGCGAGGCTCTGTCGGAATAGCACTTCATTTTCCTTTTTTCTGAATAAAACCTGACATACTCCCTTCACCCGGGAGCTATTTTCGTTTCCTTATACCCCATAACCCTTGGTCAAATGTATTATTCGGGTATTACTCATGCTAAAACAATCTTTTGTTGATAACTTCCTAATCACGACCCTCGGGCAAAAAGAGAAATTTGTACTTTTGTGTTAATCACATTACAAACTGTTATATAATTGAAGTACAATGGGTAAGACCATCACCATAACCAATCAAAAGGGAGGAGTTGGTAAAACAACCACCGCCATTAACCTGGCAGCAAGCCTCGCTGTGTTAGAATACAAAACCCTGCTTGTGGATGCCGACCCCCAGGCCAATGCCACTTCCGGAATTGGATTTGACCCAAAAAATATCAAAACCAGCATTTACGAGTGTATCGTTGACGGGGTGGAAGCCGGAAATGTAATTCTCCAAACTGCCACTCCCAACCTCGATTTAATTCCTGCCCATATCGACCTCGTTGGTGCAGAAATTGAAATTATCAACATGCCCAACCGCGAAAAGATGATGCGCAAAGCCATCGAACCTGTTAAGGACAATTACGATTTTGTATTAATCGATTGTTCTCCTTCTTTGGGGCTGCTTACCGTTAATGCCCTTACGGCGGCTGATTCGGTAATCATCCCCGTGCAGTGCGAATATTTCGCTTTGGAAGGACTGGGAAAACTGCTCAACACCATTAAAATAGTGCAATCGCAGCTAAACTCCGATTTGGATATCGAGGGCATACTATTAACCATGTTCGATACGCGCTTGAGATTATCACGGCAGGTGGTGCAAGAGGTTAAAACTCATTTCCAGCAGATGGTATTCGATACCATTATTAACCGAAATACAAAATTAGGAGAAGCGCCCAGCTTTGGAACCTCTATTATTATGCATGATGCCGACAGCACAGGTGCTATTAACTACCTGAATTTGGCAAGGGAGATTTTGCAGAAGAATAACCTCACGGTTTTGAAAAATAGTGAAAAAGAGATAAATTCCAATGAGTAAAAAGAGAAACCCACAAGTGTTAGGAAGAGGACTCGATGCCATTTTAAAAAGTCCTGAAACAGATATTACCGCCGGCGACATTTCAGGGAACTTTGTTGCAGGAGCCATTGCCGAGGTAGAAATAAAAAAAATTGAAGCCAACCCGTTTCAGCCCCGAACTGACTTTGACGAGATGATGCTTCGTGAACTTTCTGATTCGATAAAAGCACAAGGAGTAATACAGCCCATTACTATTCGTAAACTGGGATACGATAAATATCAGCTTATTGCCGGTGAGCGCAGATTCAGAGCTTCTAAAATGGCAGGACTGAAAAAAATTCCGGCCTTTATCAGGGTGGCCAACGACGAGCAGATGCTCGAGATGGCACTGATTGAAAACGTGCATCGTCAGGACTTAAATGCAATCGAGATTGCCATCAGCTACCAACGCCTTATGGATGAACTAAACCTTACCCATGAGCAGCTGTCAGAAAAAGTTGGAAAAAACCGTAGTACCATTACCAATTTCATCCGATTGCTAAAATTACCACCTACGATTCAGGTATCACTACGCGATGGACATATCTCCATGGGACATGCCCGTGCCTTGCTTTCGCTGGAAGATGAAGCACAACAAAACCGTGTACTAAAAATGGTAATCCAAAAAGGCCTTAGCGTTCGCCAGGTAGAAGTCTTGGTACGCAACATGACAAATTCCAAGGTTAAAACAAAAGAGGCCTCCTCCAATAAAATTCCTGAAAAGTACCGTCATATCCCTGATGAGCTAAGCCAATTGTATGGTACTAAGGTAAATTTCAAGCGCAACAATAACGGTATGGGAAACTTCGTTATCAACTTTAAAAGTGATGATGAGTTAGAGCGCATCCTCATGTTGTTAAAAAAATAATTCCTTATGTTTATCCACGGTAAAAGATTAATGCCGGCAGCTTTGTTTGCTCTGCTTTTACTTTGTGGATTATCAACACCTGTCAACAGTCTGGCTCAGAACAAAGAAGCAGATACCCTTTACATGAAACACTCCCCCAAAAAAGCCAACTTATGGGCTATCCTTCCCGGTGGCGGACAAGTTTACAACAAAAAGTACTGGAAACTTCCCATCGTTTATGCAGGTTTTGGCGTGATTGGCTACCTTGCTGTTACCAACCGAAGCGAATACCTAAAATATCACGACGCCTACATTTGTAGTGCTACCCTGGGTGAACAATGCGAAGACCCGTTGGCTCAAAAATACAGCACCGACGATTTGAAAAGTATCCGTGACTATTATCGCCGTAATACCGAACTGTCGTTTATCGCGGGAGCCGCCTGGTACATATTGCAAATGGTTGATGCCGTGGT
>QMPP01000213.1 GCA_003650425.1 Bacteroidota bacterium
CAGGAAATATTTTACCGGGATTGGTAATATTTACAATAACCAGACCGATGGTAATGGAAATCACGGTAGTAAGAATATACAGTAAGATGGTTCGAAGCCCCATCCGTGAAAGCTTGGAAACATCTTTCAGGTTGGTGATTCCGCTAATAAGCGAAACCAACACTAAGGGTACGGCAATAAGCTTTAACAAGTTTATAAATATGGTTCCCCAGGGTTTAATGTAAAAGGTGGTAAACTCAACCCAGCCGGCCTTTACAGCGATTAACCCCCAAACAATACCGATAACCATTCCGATGAGTATCTGCCAGTGAAAAGCGATTTTTTTCATACCATTTTATACTTAAGATTTTCTTTGTTAAGACGAACTTGTTTAAAATGGAATTACTTTTTTAACAATAACGCCATGTAAATCAGAAAACAAATATCTTGTTAATTACTCCTCCTTTGTTTTCCCTCCAAAGAGGGAAATAATGGAATTTGTTTTCTGATTTACAATGTATTTCATAATTATGTAAGTAACCAACTTTAAACAATTTCGATCTCGCGCAACCACGAAAGTCAAACATACACAATTTTTCTTTCCTTTTTTTATATTGGCTGCTTATAAGTGGAAAATACTTTACTTTTGTTTTTAGGGAATTTAATATAACAATTATGTCCAAATCAAAAAAAATAGGTATTCTCACCGCCGGAGGCGACTGCCCCGGGTTGAATGCTGCCATCAGGGGAGTAGGTAAAACAGCCATAGTTAAATACAACATGGAAGTGGTTGGTGTTTCAGCCGGTTTCTTAGGTCTTATCAATAAAGATTTCATTCCTCTTGATGAGCCCTCCCTGTCGGGGATTTTAACTGTTGGAGGAACTATTTTAGGAACATCACGCGAAAAACCTTTTAAAAAGAAATCCTTCCTCTCGGTTGATAAGCCAAAAATAATTAAGGAGAATTATGAAGAAAAGGAACTGGATGCTCTGGTTTGTATTGGTGGTAACGGAACCATGAAAACAGCCTATGGTCTTTCGGAGCAGGGGATGAATATTATTGGCATTCCAAAAACCATTGACAACGATGTATGGGGAACCGATCAGACTTTTGGTTTTGATTCTGCTTTGAACGTGGCGACAGAGGCTATCGACCGGCTTCATTCTACTGCCAACTCACACAAACGTATCATGGTTATCGAGGTGATGGGGCATCATGCAGGATGGTTAACGCTATATGCCGGTATGGCAGGTGGTGGCGATGTTATTTTAATTCCTGAATTAGATTATGATTTGAGTACCATCATGAAGTACTTAAAACTTAGGGCAAAAAAGAAAAAACCATATTCTATCGTGGTGGTTGCCGAAGGCATTAGAAGACCAAAAAAATATGCTTCTGCTGCAGAATACATTGCCGATTGTATTGAATCGGAAACGGGTATTGAAACACGCAAAACCATTTTGGGTTATATCCAACGGGGCGGAAGCCCGTCGCCTTACGACCGATTACTGGCTACCGAATACGGGGCGAAAGCAGTTGAGTTAATTTCAAACAACGATTTTGGCAAGATGGTAGTAAAAAGAGGCGAGCTAATCGAGTCGATTTCGCTAAAAGAAACTAGTGGTCGCTTGCGTGTTTTGCCTGTCAACCATTCATTGCTTCAAATGGCCAGGGGATTGGATATTTGTTTAGGGAAAAAGTAAGGAGGAATAGATATTAGTTTACCCGGCACATATTTGATTTTAAGGTGTGATTATTTTTTCTTTCATACAACAAATCTAAAATTTTGATTTGTTGCGTTGAATTCTTGAATTCAAGTGACTTTCTTCTAATGCCACTCAACGGCCGGGGCTATGCTGCGTTCCGCATTATTACCACTAATTTTACCATAGAAATATATTCAATTATGGAACATGATTTTCAATTTTGCGACGAAATGCGGCATGTAGTATGAGCATTGTTATGCCGTCGTGCTTTATTCTAAATCGATTATTATTTTTAAATTGTCTTTGACAGATTCACTTAATTCTCTTGGTAATTTACCAGTTTTCTTAATAAGTCTTTTATTGTCAATTGCTCTTACTTGGTCAATCATAATGTCACAATCTTGATATAAATTTGCAGTTCCTTTTTTAAGATGTACTCTTAATATATCAGAATCCTTTTTAACATTTGTTGTAATCGGACAAATTATAGTCGAAGGGTGAGGAATTTTATTCAATAAGTTTGTTTGAACAACTAAAATAGGTATGGTTTTTCCTGGTTCCGTTCCGATTTTTGGATTGAGATCTGCTATCCAAATTTCGAATTGTTTAATTGGCATAATCAACTTCCTCAAATTCATTAAGTACTTTCATCGAATCGTCTTTTACTAGTTCGGATTCTATTTTAAGTCTTTTCTCTAGGTATAATCGTTTTTGCAATCTGTTATAATAATCAATTGCCTCGTTAATATATCTGTTTCGAGGTTTTCCTATTCTGGAAAGTATTTTTTCTGTCTCTCCAAAAATCGAATCGTCAATTTTTAATGATACGTTTTTCATGCTTCTTTTTTATACCACAAAGGTATATCAAATAAGTATACTCTCAAAGTAATTTATGATTTTATTTCTGCGTACCGCCCAACTTATTTATATCGCCGATTCAAACTGCTTTAAAAAACGTATATCATTTTCAAAAAAGAGTCGCAGATCGTTGATACGGTATTTTAACATGGTGATACGTTCGATACCCATCCCAAAAGCAAACCCGGTATATTTTTTACTGTCGATGTTGCAGTTGTCCAGCACATTCGGGTCAACCATACCACAGCCGAGAATCTCCACCCACCCGGTATATTTACAAACATTACAGCCTTTGCCACCACAGATATTACACGATACATCCATTTCGGCCGATGGTTCGGTAAAAGGGAAATAGGAGGGGCGAAAACGGATTTTAGTATGTTCTCCAAAAAGCTCACGGGCAAAATAGAAGAGTGTCTGTTTCAGGTCGGCGAACGAAACATCAGTATCTACGTATAATCCTTCCACCTGGTGGAAGATACAGTGGGCACGAGCTGAAATGGCTTCGTTACGGAAAACACGCCCGGGGGAGATGGTTCTTAAAGGAGGTTGTGCGTTTTCCATTACCCGAACCTGTACCGATGAGGTGTGCGTTCGCAAGGCAATATCAGGGTCTTTCTCTATAAAAAAGGTGTCTTGCATATCGCGGGCCGGATGGTCAGGAGGAAAGTTAAGTGCTGTAAAATTATGAAAATCATCTTCGATTTCGGGTCCTTCCGATACGGTAAAGCCTATTCGTGAAAAGATATCAATAATCTCATTTCTTACCACCGATAGCGGATGCCGGGATCCAAGCGGAGACTCCACGGGCAAAGTAAGGTCGAGACCGGATGCTGTTGTTTCTGTAGCGCTCTCCATGGTTTCTTTCAGAGATACAATTTTTTCCTGTACCGCATTTTTTAAACCGTTGATAAGCTGGCCAACTTCTTTACGCTCCTCGGGGAGCACCGTTTTAAAGTCGGCAAACAAAGCGGGAATCAACCCCTTTTTGCTTAAGTATTTAATGCGAAATGCTTCTAATGTTTCGATGCTGTCAGCATTAAACGCGTTTACTTCCTTGAGATATTGTGTTATTTTTGATTTCATCTATCATTAATTTTCAACGTTTATGAGAAGTCGCCCTGAATGGATTTTTTTAGGTTTCCTCACGTGTTATGGTTTGATACAATTTCTATAAACATTCAGCGACTCCTTTTTAACAGAAGACCGTGACACTTATTTACCGAAATCACTCACCACGACTACTACTTGTTAAAACACTTTTTCTATTCCAAAACTTCAATGGTCATGGTAACAGGCTCCACGGGAACATCGCCACGGCCGGTTTGGACAGCAGCAATTTTGTCCAGTACGTCGAAGCCACTGAGGATTTCCCCAAATACGGTATAATCACCATCAAGATGAGGGGTTCCGCCAAGGGTTTTGTAGGCCTCTTTTTGTTCGTCGGTAAACGAGTGGTCGGTACGAGCGGTTACCATGTTCAAATAGTTGTCGTCCACTTTTTGGCCTTCTACTATATAAAACTGTGAACCGGATGATTTTTTCTCGGGGTTAACCTGATCGCCCATACGGGCAGCTGCCAAAGCGCCTTTTTTATGAAAATGGTTGGGAAGAATTTCTGCATCAATGGTGTAGCCCGGGTCTTGCCGTCCGTCTTTATTTTGGCCACCCTGAATCATGAATCCTTTAATAATACGATGGAAAGGGGAATCGTTGTACCAACCCTCTTTGATAAGTTTGATAAAATTATCCCTGTGTTTTGGGGTGTCGTTGTATAACTTGGCGGTCATATCGCCAAAGCTGGTATGGATAACCACGAGGGTTTCCGGTTTTTCTGTTTGAGCCATTATTTGAATACTAAAAATTAAACTTACTACTAATAAAACATTTTTAATCATGATGCTATCATTTTAGAATGAGCCTGCAAAATTACGAAAAAATAGAGAAAATTAGTAGCCCCACCAGGACTCGAACCTGGATCTAAAGTTTAGGAAACTTCTATTCTATCCCTTGAACTATGGAGCCAAAAAATCAAGCTGCAAAAGTAAGTTTTTTCTTTATATCCTCTCTAAAAAATATTTCTCCAATTGGCGCAGATCGTTACTAAAGCGACGAATGCCTTCCGAAAGTTTATCATGAGCCATTGGGTCGTCGTTGAGTGTCCAGCGAAATTCCTTCTCTTTGTAATGTTCCGCTTCCATATCCATAGATTTACCAGCTTTAACCGTAAGTTTCGGAACAATATCAATGTTGC
>QMPP01000214.1 GCA_003650425.1 Bacteroidota bacterium
GTGCTAACTGGATGTGGCCTGCAAAAAATCAAGGTGAAAATGCAAGATTGTATCGTGCCGTGGAAGCGGTAAGCAAGTTTGCTACAGACCTTGGTGTTAATATTCCAACCGGAAAAGATTCCCTTTCAATGACTCAAAAATATCCCGGCGGTAAGGTAGTTTATGCACCCGGAACGGTTATTATTTCAGCAGTTGGCGAAGTTTCAGATATCAAAAATACTGTAAGCCCGGTTATTAAAACCAAAGAGGGCACTCACATTATTTATATCGACTTTTCCTCTACACCTTTCGCCCTGGGGGGAAGCAGTTTTGCACAAACACAAAACAAAATAGGAACTACCGCTCCCGATGTTAGCGACAGTCGCTATTTTGCCAAAGCATTTAATACGGTTCAATCACTTATCGAAAAAGGTAAAATACTGGCAGGTCACGACATCTCGGCAGGTGGCCTTATTACTACCCTGTTGGAAATGAATTTTTCCAACTGCAACTACGGCATGAACCTTAATATGGATGTTTTTGAAGAGGCCGATTTTATTAAGTTGATGTTTAGCGAAAACCCCGGCGTGATTATTCAGGTAGAAGATGTTAAAAAGGTGGTGGATGCATTGATAAGCAATCATCTCAATTTTCATGTTTTGGGTATTGTTATTAACGAATGCTCGCTCAATTTGCATCATCAAAACAAAACCTATAACCTGGATATTAAAAATTACAGGCGGGTATGGTTTGAGCAATCTTATCAGCTTGATATCAGGCAGAGTGGTGAAAGTCATGCATACAAACGGTTTCACAATTTTGATAAGCAGGATTTATACTATTTCTTCAAGAATGATTTTAGCGGAAAAAGAGTTGATTTTGATATTCGTCTTGACAAAGATTATGGACGAAAAGCCAAAGCGGCTATCATACGCGAAAAAGGAGTTAACGGCGATCGTGAAATGGCCTACGCCTTGTATTTAGCAGGTTTTGATGTAAAGGATGTACACATGACTGATTTAATTTCGGGCAGGGAAAATCTGGAAGATGTGCAATTTATTGTTTTCGTGGGAGGTTTTTCCAATTCCGATGTGCTGGGTTCGGCTAAAGGATGGGCGGGAGCCTTTTTATACAACGAAAAAGCTAAAAATGCCCTTGATAATTTTTACCAACGAACCGACACTCTGAGCCTGGGCGTTTGTAACGGATGTCAATTAATGACAGAGCTGGAGTTAATTTATCCGGAGCATCCCGAACACCCCAAGATGGTGGAAAATGATTCGGGAAAGTTTGAATCGGGATTCGTTAATGTAAATATTAACGAAAACAACTCGGTTATGCTAAAAAGCCTTTCGGGAAGCAGACTGGGAGCATGGGTGGCTCATGGCGAAGGGAAGTTTTCTTTTCCGTGTTACAGCGACAAATACGACATTGTAATGCATTACAGCTTTGATGAATATCCCGGTAATCCAAACGGTTCCGACTGGGGTGCAGCAGCCATTTGTTCCAACAACGGCCGCCATCTCGGCATGATGCCTCATTTGGAACGAGCCTTTTTACCCTGGCAATGGCCCTATTATCCAGATGACAGGAAAGAAGATGAAATGACCCCCTGGCTCGAAGCTTTTGTTAATGCTCGTAAATGGGTTGAGCAAAACAGTTAGCCCGAAAGTAATTTCATCATTCATCAAGCAGTAAAAGCCTACGCGGTTTTCCGGTAGTTAAGTATGGCCAGCATGTTAACCAGCAAAGCCGCAAACGTAATAATGGCAAAGTTAAGTTTGATACTTATAAACGAACTGCCTTTCAGCATTACCAGCCGGATTACCTCCACATAATACCGAATAGGGTTAAACAAGGTCAGTTTTTGAGCCCACACCGGCATACTTTCGATGGGAGTAAAAAGTCCTGACATCAGGATAAAAATAACCGAGAAAAACCAAGCAATAAAGAGTGCTTGCTGTTGGGTTTCGGTAATGGTTGAAATAAACATTCCTATCCCAAGAATTAGTATCAAATATACGAATGTGAAAAGATATAGCAGGGTAATGCTTCCCAGCATAGGAACTTTAAACCACCATAAAGCTACCGCGAGGCCAATGGTAAATTCAAATATACCGATAATTAGAAAGGGAAGGAGTTTTCCAATAATAAACTGATACTTTTTGATGGGAGTAACGTTAAGCTGTTCGATGGTGCCGATCTCTTTTTCGCGGACGATATTCATCCCCGACAAAAACAGGGCAATCATGGTAACGAGTAATACCATGATACCGGGAACCATAAAGAACTTATAGTTCAGAGCAGGATTATACCAATTTCGTTTGACAACCTCAATCCCTGACCTGATTTCTATCATTCCTTTTTTAGCTGCTTGTTCGGAACTGAAATCTTTAATAATATTTTGCAGGTAGTTGATACTGATACCTGCTTTATTGCTGTTGATGGCATCGGCGGCTATAAATAACGAGGTATGTCGTCCGGAATTAAAATCGCGATTAAAATGTTCGGGAATGCTTAATATCACATCTATCTTGTTTTTCTGAATTTTATCAAAACCCTCGTCATAAGAGGCTGAAACTCCGTTCAGGATAAAATTATCAGAAGCACTTATTTTGTTTATAAGCTTTTGTGATAGTACCGAATGATCCTGATCCTGTACAAAAATATTGATGTTTCTTACTGTGAAATCAGCCGTGTACGACAATATTGCCAACTGAATAATAGGCATGGCAATCAGAAGTGGTTTCATGGTCTTATTTCGGAGTATCTGCTTAAACTCTTTTTGAACTATGTATAATATTCGTCTCATTACTCAAGTCGTATTTTAAATTTCTTAACGGTAAGTATACCAAGGATAAACGTTATAAGCACTATCATAGCTGTTTCAAAAGCAATTGATTCCAGTCCTGCGCCTTTCAGCATGATGGATTTTATGATGATGATAAACCATTTGGCAGGTAATAAATTACTGATGTATTGTAAGATCATTGGCATACTTGAAACCGGAAAAATAAATCCCGACAATAAAATGGTGGGCAACATCAGTCCCATCATGGAGCCAAGCATGGCAGTTTGTTGCGTATCAGCCAGGGTAGAGATGAGCAGTCCTAAAATAAGCGAACTGAGCACGAAAAGAGAAACCTCGGTAAACAATAACGGGTAACTTCCGTGCATGGGCATGTGAAATACAAACAAGCCGAGTAATAAAATGGTCATGGCGTTAATAATGGAAAGAGCAAGATATGGAACTACCTTACCGAGTGTAATTACAAAAGGCCTCAACGGAGAAACCAACAGAATTTCCATGGTTCCCAACTCCTTTTCGCGGGCAATAGTGATGGAAGTCATCATGGCCGAAACCAGCATCAGAATAATGGTCATTACTCCGGGGACAAACATGAATACACTTTTGTTTTCGGGGTTGTAAAGCATTCGTGTTTCGATGTTTAAATTGATGGGGGAAAGCACCCCCGATTCTGCTGTGAAATTCTGAATGATGGCCATCAGGTAATTGGAAATGATGTTGGCAGTGTTTGGGTCGGAAGCATCGGCCACAATCTGAACTTCGGCATTTTGGCCGGTAATAAGTTTTTTTCCGAAATTGTTTCCGATAACCACTGCCAGTTTGATTTTTCCGGTTGAAAAGGACTTTTCAATTTCCTTAAAAGACTGTAATTCATCTTCAATATAAAAATAGCCGGAGGCTGCAATTTTATCCTGAAGTTTCCGTGAATAGCTGTCTTTCGACAAATCCAAAACGGCAATATGTGCATTGTTGATTTCGGTAGTAATGGCAAAACCAAAGAGAATCACCAACACAACGGGCATCCCGAAAAGGATAATCAGCGTTCGCTTATCTCGAAAGATGTGTTTGAATTCCTTACTTACAAATACGAAAAAGGTTTTCATCTTGCCAGTTTTATAAATACTTCATCCATGCTTGTCGCTTCATATTTGGTTAATAATTCCTGTAAGCTGCCCAGGGCTTCAATGCGGCCTTCCACCATCATCGAGATGCGGTCGCAATACTCGGCTTCATCCATGTAGTGGGTAGTTACAAATACGGTAATTCCATTTTCGGCCGCTTCGTAAATCAGATTCCAGAATTGCCGGCGTGTGATGGGGTCAACACCGCTGGTGGGTTCATCCAGAAAAACAATTTTAGGGTTGTGAACGATGGCCACCGAAAAGGCAATCTTCTGCTTCCATCCCAACGGAATCTCAGCTATCAGCGTGTTCTCGATTTCCTGTAAATCGAGCCGCTCAACAATTTCTCCGGTTTTTTTGGCAATCTCCGCATTGTTCAACCCGTAAATTCCACCATAAAATTTAATGTTCTCCTTTAAGGTCAAATCTTCATACAGCGAAAATTTCTGGCTCATGTAGCCAATGTTCTCTTTTAACCTGTTTCTGTCTTTATTGATATCGAATCCTGCCACGGTTGCCTGGCCGGAGCTGGACGACAGAATACCCGTGAGCATTTTGATGGCCGTAGTTTTACCGGCACCGTTGGCTCCAAGAAAACCAAATATCTCACCCCTTTTCACATCAAAACTGATATGGTCAACCGCGGTGAACTTACCAAAGGTGCGGGTTAAATCTTTTGCTATTATTACTTTTTCTTCGATCATAATTTGGGTTTATCGTGAGCCATTAATTCCATGAACACGTCTTCAATATTGGCCACAATGGGTTCAAGAGTAATTATTTTAACGTTGTTGTGAGTCAGGTGATTTTCAACCTCCTCTTTTGAAAC
>QMPP01000215.1 GCA_003650425.1 Bacteroidota bacterium
TCAATTATAAATCAGTTAAAATTTAATGGCTAAGTTAAGACCAAAACTCCTTGTTGAAGGGATACTATAGGCATCAACACCCTGCAAACCGGTAGCCGTTGACATGGCAATATCGGGATCGTAAGGTGCTTCCAAATAGAAGAAAAACAGGTTTCTGCTAACAAACGACAATCTTAAGTTTTTAATCAGGTTTGATTTTAACGGAAAATTGTATCCAACAGAAAATTCACGTAAACGAACATTGGTGGCATCGTAAACATAATATTCGGTAATTCCATCGCGACCACCTACCGTTGTATAAAAATCCTGAGCGTTAAGCAGTCCGTTTACAGGAGTTCCATCTTCGTAAACAGCATCAATAGCGATACCACCATTATCACGAGCGTCAGCTGTTGTCAATGAAACACCGTATTTATCATTCATGGCTTGGGTAATCGACATTACTTCGCCACCAAATCTACCATCAATTAATACTCTAAAGGTAAAGTTTCCGTAGTTAAGTACGTTATTAAAGCCGAGCATAAAATCAGGATTCGGGTTTCCAACGTATCCCAAACCACCGGTTTCTGCCATGGGTTTGCCATCGGCATCCACAACAATTTTCCCGTTAGCATCTCTGGCAAAACGCTTTCCATAAAGGTCGCCAAACGAGCCACCTTCGGTAATAGCCATAGCGTAGTTGTTAACATCAGGGGGTGTAATGTAATAAATCCCACCACTTAAGCTTTCACTCAGCTCTTTTACAGTATTCACGTTTTTAGTGAAATTGAAATTGGCTGACCATCTGAATTTTCCGGTTTCAACAGGCACAATCTCAAGCATGGCTTCCACCCCGCTATTTTGGATTTTACCAGCGTTTACAAGATAGCTTTCCAAACCACTTCCCTGAGGAGCGGCAATTTTGATAAACTGGTTTTCGGTAACCGAATTATAATAGGTAAGGTCAAGGTTTAAACGTCCTTTTAAGGTTCTCATATCAAGACCCACTTCCCATGATTTTGATTTTTCAGGTTTAAGCTGCGTTCCCGGAATTAATCCGATAGTAGTAGTATTTACACCATTGCTGGTAACATAAAACGGGAGCATGTTGGCTACATAAGGGTCAACATCGTTACCCACAACAGCGTACGACCCGCGAACTTTCAAAAAGTTAAGCCAATCGGCTTTTAACAGCTCTGAAGCGACAAACGAAACGCCAATAGAAGGGTAAAAATAGGATTGGTCAGGCAAGGTTGACGACCAGTCGTTTCTGCCGGTTACATCAACATACAACATGCTTTTGTAGCCAAACTGAGCACTACCATAAGCCGACTGCAACTGTTTTTGATACATCGACTGATTCAGGGTAGCACCGGGCTGCTCAAAGTTTTGAATGCTAAACACGTTGGCAACTCTTAAATTTGAAGGGAACGGATCAAAATACTCACCGTAAATTTTTTCATCTCTAATGGATGTACCCACATTTGCCGAAACGTACCAATCTGTTAAGTGAAGTTCGTAATTTAACAGCAAGTCACCATAATATTGTGAACCGTTGGTGTTTTGCAAGATATAACGACCATTGGTATTCGACAAGGTTGCCTGGGTGGTTGCATGCGCCTTAAGTTCATAAGTATCCCAGCTTTTATCGAGGTTACCCCGGGCAATAAGCTTTAAATTATCGGTAATGGTATAACTAATCGAAGCCATGGCATAAGCCCTGTCGCGTTTGTTGGTCATCACGTCTCTGTTCAAAATCCAGAAAGGGTTTTGCTGTTTGTCGGAATCAGCAAACCAGTTTTGTGCATTCAAAAAGCGGGTAGGATCCCAAACTTCGTAATTATCGCGGTAGCTGTTAAAATCTTTGCCACGCGGGAAAAGATATAAACCTGTCAGCGGATTCCAATAGAGGCCGGTTACTGCCCTGTTGTTTGAAAACTGATGCAACAGACTAACATTAGCCACCAGGTTTAACTTACCATCAAAAAAGGTGGCAGTTTCTTTTAAGTCGAAATTATGACGGTTAAAAGTGTTGGTAGGCACATTTCCTTTAGAGGTTGTATTGGCATACGAAACATAGGTTTGTGCTTTCTGATTTCCTCCGCTAAAAGCGATGGAGTTAATCCAGGTTGAACCCGATTGATAGAAATCTTTTACATGGTCAGGAGCAGTAGTGCCCAGTTTATCGCCCCAGCTATCCAAAGCACCATCGGCAGTTTGGCCATAAGTGTATTGCATATCAGGAATGGTAATTGGGTTATCGACAGTAAAATTCGACGAAAAACTAATATCGGTGGCTCCATCTTTTCCTTTTTTGGTAGTAATCATAATTACCCCATTGGCAGCCTGGCTACCATAAAGGGCAGCAGCAGTAGCACCTTTTAACACGGAGATACTTTCAATATTATCCGGGTTTAGGTTCGATATAGCGTCACCACCATCAACACCGGGACTTCCGTTGGCATTAGTACCGCCCCAAACGCTACCCGGCTGCTGAGGCGAGTAGTTTAGCATAGGTACCCCGTCGATTACATACAACGGCTGGTTATTACGGGTTGATTTGTTACCACGCAATGTAATTCGTGTTGAGCCACCGGTTCCGGACGCACTTTTGTTAATGGTCATACCGGCAACTTTCCCGTTTAACGCGTTGATGGGGTTAACCTCTTTAATGGCTGTAAGTTCATCGGTTTTAACCTGCTGTGTTGAGTAGGCCAACGATTTTTTCTCCTTCGAGATACCTAATGCGGTAACAACCACCTCGTCAAGATTGAGGTTTCCGGGTTGCATAATAACATTAACTACTGATTTACCGTCGATATCGACAGTTAGAGTGTTGAAACCGATAAATGAAAATTCAAGTGATTTTGAATTTTCAGGAACAGCAAGTTTATACTTACCATCAATATCGGTGGTGGTTCCTGACGTTGTTCCTTTAACAACAACGTTAACGCCCGGCATGGTTGAGCCGTCTTCTCCTGATGTAACCACTCCCGTGATTACGTTTTGGGCAAAAAGTGCACCGGCACTTCCTACAATAAACAGGAGCATTACAAGTAATGATTTTTTCATAAGCTTGATTTCTGTTTGGTTAAATAATTATTAGGGTTTGAAAAATACTTTTCTATGGTATTGATGGTGGCACCCAGTAAACTGGCCTTCTCCCCCATCTCTGAAATATCAATTTTAATGGATGTACGCAAATTGCTCAAACAATACTTGTTCAGAGAGTGCTCGATGGGAATGGTTAAAAACTGACCTGCCTTGAGCATTTGTCCGCCAAATATAATTAGTTCAGGATTTAAAATCTGGATTAACATGGCGATACCTCTACCCAGTTCCGAGCCCACTTCCGACAATATATCAATTGAAAAAGCATCACCCTTAAGGGCTGATTCAACTACCGACATGTAATGAATATGACGGGCTTCGTTTCCGGTCAATCGTGCCAAATCGGTCTGCTCTCCCTGTGCAATCCCCTCTATGGCAAGCCGACTCAAAGCAGTACCTGATGCTACCGTTTCCAGACAGCCTCTTTTACCACACTGGCACAAGATACCGTTTTCCACCACCGGGATGTGGCTAAACTCTCCTGAAAACCCATCATTGCCGGTGTACAATTTACCATCAAGGATAAGACCTGTTCCCAAGCCCCATCCAATATAAATGACCAGTGAATTTTTTGTTCCTTTGGCCTTTCCGAACCTTAGCTCTGCCAACGCACGGGCTTTGGCATCATTAATAATAAAAACCGGTAGGTTTACTCTTTGCTCAAAGATTGAGCTTACCGACAACTCATCAAAATTTAAAAAGTTATAGTTGATGCCTTTGTCCGAGTTAATTAACCCCGGCAAGCTGATGCCCAACCCGATGATCCGTTCGCTGTTCCCTTCAAAACTGCTTACAAATTTATTTACCTGCGATGCCACCAAATCAACCGTGCCATTCTTATCGTTTAAATCAATCTCAAACTGATGGGGTTTAACCACATAATCGTTTTGACTGTTGATAAGTGCAATTTTTGCCGAGTAACGTTCAATATCGACCGAAATGGTAAAAAAAGCATGGTTGGTCAACCCCAGCAAATTAGGCTTTCGTCCGCCACTGGAGTTCCCTGAACCTAATATTTCAATGTATCCTTCATCAGATAATTCCGCTAAAAGTTGTGTAATGGTTGGCAAACTTAAGCCCGACAACTTAACCAGCTTAGCATTCGTCAGCGTTTTATGCAGATATAATAGTCGTATCAGCTTATTTTTTTGCTGCTGCTTCTTGGTATTTTTTTTCGTGTTTTCCAATTTACTTAAAATTCTCCGTTTAAAATACTTTTAAAGGAAATTCAAAATAAACATAAATTTTTTAATTAAACAAATAAAGTTTATAAAAATATTTAAAAAAGATTGTGTGGTAATGTTAATTTATTGGGGCATGAATGTATCAACGGAGGGGTGAAATGCTTACCTGTACGTTTAATCACTTTTGGTTTCCCCGACCTGCCTCCCTAACAAAGAGGCTCCCAAAACAAAAAAATATCGCAAATTATTTTTCCTCCCCCACAACAACCCACCCAAAATTATTATACCTTTATAGTTTGAAATCTTTTAAGGAAATTTACCATGAGTTCCTTTGGCGTTAAACAAACTGAACTTCAACTTTCTGCAAATAGAGAAAGAGAATTACCCAAAGGGGCAAGAGCTTCCCCCTTCTTAGGTTAATATGAAA
>QMPP01000216.1 GCA_003650425.1 Bacteroidota bacterium
AAAATACATTCAGGAGTTGCGTGCCGATTATCTCACAAACGGTTTTTTACAAAACCGGGTGGATATTGTAGCGCACAGCATGGGCGGGCTTATCAGCCGTTACTACATCAGCAACATGGCCAAATACGGTAAAACGGCAGGTATTTACATCCCTTACAACGTGAAGTTGTCGCGCGATCAAATCAAGGCTCAGCGTTTTCAAAAGCCTGTTATTTTAAATGATGTCAGGAAACTGATTATGGTAGGAACCCCCAATCACGGGGCTTCTCCCATCGACGAGCGCATCGGCTACTGGTCGTCAAAAATCACCGGATATCATCAAATTGCCAGTGCGCAACTCAGGAGCGACAGCCCCTTTTTTGAGAAACTGAACGCCGGTGAAAGCGAAGGCCGCCACCTTGACCCCAACGTGCAGTATGCACTGATTTATGGCATCCGGAAACGCTCGGCTTTTTACCTGCCAGACAGCTGGTTTCATACTTGGGGGACTTCTCAAAAAGAGTTTGCTTCCGACGATGGTGTGGTTACCATCTCCTCGGCCAGGCTGAATGGTGTGAAGGATTTTCCTTTTCCAAAAGATTGGTTTGCCATCCACGGCTACATCCACTCACCTGCCATCCAACCGGCCTTTCCCGAAGATGAACCCATCACTGAATCAACCAATATTTTTGAAAAAATTGACGAACTGCTTTTGGAAGATATTCCGCGAATGCCGCTAAAAAATTCGTCGGCAAAAATCATCCGTGCCCGGGGCGATGTTCACTACCGATATTTCTCAACACAAAACTGGATTCCGCTGAAAACACCATTCTCGCCGGGCAACGCGAAAAAGCTGGAAAACAACTGGTGTCGTATTAAAACCGGTGACGGATCGGCCGAACTGGGATTCTTTTTAAACGGTCACCAGTGGGGGGCACTCTACATCATGCCTAACACCATTGCCTATTACGAATACGCCTCTCCCGAATTTGTAAATGTTTACATCCGGCAGGGTAAAGCTCGATTCCGGTCGAGAAAGACGGACGGTGGCAGTTTTCAGATTGTGCTGGGCAACGAAGGCGAAAAATGGTATGCTTTCAATCCCAAAGCAAAAGTAATGGATATGAACACCGATTTCACGGTTGAATCGGAAAACGGTTCGGCAAAGGTTCAGTCCATTTACGGAATGGTGGCCGTGGGTGCTGGAAAAAAAGGAGATAAACAGGTATCGGAAAAAGCCATCGGGAAAAAACAGGGTATTGCCATTTCGGGTAGCGGAACCATGACCGGCTTTGAAGTGCCCGATGAGGGCTGGTGGTCGTCGGTTGATACCACCTATCTGCCTGATGACACCGCAGGTTTAAGACAGGATTCCAATAGCTACACTTTTGATGTTGGAGCGATAGCATTCAAGGCTTCTGACAGCTATCTGCCGGTGGCAGGATTCTCAACCTTACAGCTTAGCATTTCCCATATTCCCGACACGTTGCTAAAGACTAAACTGGTAGTAAAGCAACAAAACAAGATGCCGTTTATTAACGTTACTAATCCTGACTTATTGATGGATTCGTTGGGGAACGTTAGCTTTAATGTTACCATCGGTGAGCCCGCTTTTCCGGGTTCCACTTCGTTGGCAGATTTGCCGTTACAGGTTGTTTTTAAGGCAACCATTATGCTTGAATCAACAGGTCAGGTTTTAGCAGAAAAAGAACTGTCGCTCCCAATTGGTGTGACGCTGTTAACCGGAAAAACGGTTGATCCCGGGTTTAAACCCCGAAAGCAACCGAGCTCTCCGGAGCTGTATCCTATTAGTTTTCAATTGGCCAATCAGGCTGATGACAAAGGAAATTTCTATATTCTTTTCAACACCACGCTGTTTGATAAAGAGATTGAAAAACTTAAGAAGTTTGCTGAACGAACAGGAAAACCTTTTGATAAAAACAGTTTAAGGTTGTTGATTACCTGGTCGGATAATTGTTCGTTACCGCTTACTTACGAGCTGCCGGATTCAGTTACCAATGCTTTGAAGGCCGGTGCTACTATTTCCATCGGCCATCATGGTAATTTTGATTTGATTACTCCTGATGAGCACGAATTAAGAATTAAAAAGTATGTGGAGGAGTTTGCCACCAACATTCCATTAAATGATGAGGCAAAAACCTATCTTTTTTCAAAGCTTGACAAGTTGCAGTTTAATTACAACGTAAAATCCATATCAATACCAACCTTTTCCGACAATCTGACCTATAGCGGAACCATTGATATCCCCGTGAGTAAAAAAGATTTTTGGGGCAGTAAAATAAATCAGGTTAACGACCCGGCTTATACTTTGGTGTTTCATGTGATGGGCCACTTTTTACAACAGGCAGTTTTACTGCATAACCAGCGCTATTTTAACTTCTTGGCTGAAAAGTGCAGCGGAAGTAAACACCTCTTTACTCAGCGGGTTGACGAGTTAAAATATCTGTTTGATAATGCTGCTTACGTTTCTTTTAATGAGGCCGGCGCTGACTTTTTTGCCTATCTGCTTTATCAGTATCTTGATAAAAAGCACCCTGAGTTTGTGGCTAACTCCATATACAGCCATCGTGGATATATTGACAGGCTTGTCAATAAAGAGGATGCCATTAATACTCAAAAAAAATATCCGCCCTGGTTGGTTTCCGGTTCGCAGACATCTTTTTTAATAAACTATTATGGTGATGAATGTACTACCAAGCCAACAGCAGTTTTCAGCGATTTTCTTTTGAACTCGTTACAGTTTGAAACGTTGACGCGTGGTGCCGATCCGGCAGGAACCATTAACTGGTGGATTTTATCAAAGCATTTGACGTACAAATTGAGGAGGTATGCCGGGAACACTGATCCTGACTTACTGGCTGAACAGTTTAAACTTTTTAATAAAAATGGAAATATTCAACTTATCCCCAGATCTGATTTCAGCCGGGCAACACTGGTTATCGACAATAGTACGATTACTGATTTCAGGCAGATTCCGGCGGCAACTGTTCAACAGGGAACCCGTGTTAATATAGGCCGGGGACATTTTGTTTTGTTAATTCCATCAAGAGATACCGTACAGCTTTTGGAAGCTGACAGTACCTGTGTAATAGAGGTAGAAAATAGAAATCGGATAAAACTTTTGGAGGGAACTTTATACATGGATGCCCCTGTTAGGTTTAAAACATCGCTGGCGGATTTCATTCCATCCGGCAACGATTTTCAGGTTACGGTAACGCCAAAACTTACCACTATTTTTAATAATAACGGGGTGTTAAAAATTGTTTCTGAAAAAGATGATGCTGTTGTTCCTGCGGGGTTTGCCACCACTATGTCGAAAAAAGGGAACCTCAAAAAGCCCAAACCACCAAAAAAAGAGGTGCCTCAAAGGTTTGTTAAAAACACGACTATGCCCTTTGTTTTTTAAACAAATTTTTCAATTAACTCAACCAGGCGGCTGGAGTATCCCATTTCGTTGTCGTACCAGGCAACTACTTTTATAAACTTGTTTTTGTCGCCAAGTACAGCGGTTAAATTGGCATCAAACACGGCCGAATGAGTGTTCCCGATAACATCCATCGAAACAATGGGGTCTTCGGTATATTGTAAAATACCTTTTAATTTACCGTTAGCAGCTTCTTTAAAAGCCTTGTTGATTTCTTCAACGCTGGTCGATTTTCGCAAGGTGCAGGTAAGGTCGGTGAGAGAGCCGTCGGGAACGGGAACCCTGATGCCGGCACCGCCCAGGTTGTTTTCCAGATGAGGAAAAATTTTAGTGGCTGCTTTGGCAGCACCCGTTGTGGTGGGGACAATTGAATAGGCTGCGGCTCTTCCGCGACGCCAGTCTTTGTGCGGGCCATCAACCAGATTTTGGTCTTTGGTGTAACTATGTACAGTGGTCATAAACCCCTTTTCTATCCCCCAAAGTTCATCGAGTATCAGAATGAGAGGGGCTACGTTGTTGGTGGTGCAGGAAGCGTTGGAAATGATTACATCGTTTTTGTCGATGATGTGGTCGTTTACACCCAAAACCACATATTTAACATCATCGCGTTCGCCTTTGGCGGGAGCCGAGATAATCACTTTTTTGGCGCCTGAAAACTCAACATGCCTAATGGCATCATCACGATCCACAAACTGGCCTGTTGATTCAATCACGACATCAACATCCAGTTCTTTCCACGGGAGCTTGCCCGGGTCAGGTTCGTTAAAAACCTTAATGCTTTTGTTGTTGACAACAATATGGTTTTTATCGGAAGATACTTCTCCATCAAACTGGCGTTGCACCGAGTCGTATTTCAACAGGTGTGCCAGGTTAGCCGGATCCGTTAAATCGTTGATAGCAACCACTTCCATGTTGTCTTTCTTGTAGATATTACGAAAGGTAACCCTGCCGATTCTGCCAAAGCCATTAATGGCAACTCTGATTTTTTTCATTTTGCTAAAGCATATATTGAGGGCAAAAGTAAAAAAAGCTGTGAGGGTTGGAACAATTTTAGGGGAATAAATTGGGAAGTCGTAAGATGCAAACGCCATTTGTTAATTTCGTTTTAGACTTTGTGACATAGCAGTAGTTTTAAACGTGTCGGGCTTTCAGCCCTTTTTTGTTTGTTGCAACATCCCGGGATTACACTGCGCTTCATCCCGGGTTATTATGTTTAATCCTTTCAGGATTAGCAAACT
>QMPP01000217.1 GCA_003650425.1 Bacteroidota bacterium
CTCTTTTCTAATTGCCATTCTCCAATGGCTACTATTGCTCTGTCTTGCATAATTAGTGGTGGTTTTTGGGTTAAACGTAATGTGTTTTTAAAGTTGGTATAAAGTTAAATAAAAAAACGGCTAAAATTATTAGTGTTAATAACTTTAACCGTGATAGGAAGTTTTCCTCTGAAAATATGAAATAAAATGCGCGGTATATTCTTTCAGTATGAATAATTACGTGTTGTTTTTACACGTACGGCATGTTGGTTATTCTTCTCCCACCGGGCTTGGCTCGGCCACAACGCCTATAAAAAGTATCGCTTTCGTGAATTTTTCTTTGATGATAAAAACAAAGGGGTGGTCGGCAACAAACGGCTGACCGGGGCCTGCCGAGGTGGCGCCAACGGTAACAGCAGTAACGGCAGCAGCTTCGGTTCCTTCTTCGTCAACGTTGATATAGGTTTTGTGCTTGACTTCGCTGATGGACAACCCGCCATCTTTATTAATCCCTGTAAAGTCGGCATAATCGCTAAAGGCTTCAGAAAGTCCCATGGCTGATAAAGTCTCTTTTAAGCTTTTATCGTAGCTGAACTCAAATTTAGGAAAGGTAACCGGTACCTCTTCAATCGAAACAAGCTGATCCTGCCAGTCACTCCATACTTCCGCATCAAGCGTATCTAAAATGTCATTTACATGATATCCTGCTTTAGGCAGCAGCACTACCATGCTGAAATTTCCTTGTCCGTAAGGCATTTCAAGAGCATCCAACAGCTCATTTTCAAAATAGGAGTAGGTTCCGGTAGTTTGCATCATCCGGGTGGTAACTGACTGTCCGTTTTCAAGATAAAAAGGTTTGGAGGCCGTTTCCGAAGCGTTAAAACGATTGCGCCATTCGCCTTTAAAGTAGATGGCATTGATAAGCAGCATACGATCCTCGGGATTTAGTATTTCTACTATGTTACTTATTTTATGATTGGTGTTTTCATCCACCCAGTGGTTAATCGTGTTAACACTCTGCGAAGCACCAAAGTCCAGCGACTGCACTTCTGCATTGTAGTAGGTCTGGTTTCGGACGATAAAATCGCTTTCTACCGAAAAGCCCTGTTTGTACCATATCGAGTTGGCAATACTGAGGGTTACTTTCGGGTCAACGGTAAGCAGGGCATCTGTTAAGTCTTTGGACGATTGGTTAACCTCCTGGAGGGAAAGGCCGGTAAAGTGCAACGTGTTGTCAAATGCTTCCCTGGTTTGCGCTCTGGCCCCGTTGTAGGTCATCGACAAAGCCGCGGAAACGCTTAGAGGCGATATCATGATGTTTGTTGTGGCAAGGCCGGTTTCGGACATCTGTTTAAAAAGCTCCAGCCCGAACCGGTTGTTGGCGGTAACCATGGCTTTTGCCTTTTGGTTCAGGTTGATGGGCACTGGATCAGGCAAGGGATTATTTTTTTTGCAGGAAGAAAAAAGGAAGATTGATAACAATGAAAGGATAACAATGTTTTTCATAACCATAAATTTTGATGCAAAAAATTACAAATACCGTGCCGTTAAACGGTCGAAGTGAAATTGTTTTGTTACCGAAACCGGCTTCAGGGTTGATGTAAACATTGCATATTTACTATTCATATTCAATCCTGTCTCTTTTTTTCCGATATTAGCCTGCTAAATATAAAAACCAAACATTATGCCTACCGAATCAGCTTTGAAAGCTCTTGACCATTTGCGTGACCCCTCTATGTTTCAATGGTATGTTATCCCCCTTTTTGCTTTCGTGGTTTATGTATATGCCGTGGAAGTTGAGCGTAAGAACTGGAACTTGCTTTTTGCAGGACTGGCTTTTTGGGGAATGGACTGGTTTAACGAAATTTGGAATTCATTGGTTTTTCATTTCACCAACTATGCACCGGTTTGGGGCGCTTCCGGAAATTCGGCTTACGAAATTCTTATCGGGCTAAATATTGAAATCAGTTTTATGTTTGCCATAGCTGGTATCGCTTTTGCCAAGATGTTGCCCAAAGATAAATCGATGAAGATCATGGGCATTCCCAACCGATGGTTTTTTGCCATTGTGAACTCCATATTTTGCGTGGTAATTGAAATCTTGCTAAATACCGCCGGGGTCTTAACCTGGGATTATTCATGGTGGAATGTTACAGCACCGTATTTAATTGTTGTTTTTGGGTATCTCACCTTTTTTATTGTTTCCTATTGGGTATTTGACATGAAATCCGTCAAAAAGAAGATAACCACCGTGAGCATTATTTTCGGTATTGATATACTTGCTATTATTGTTTTTGGGTTTATACTGGGATGGTTGTAGAGAGCGTCTGGTTCTACTATTCAGTATTTTGTTAAAAATGGCTCAGACTATCCCACTTTGGCGGGATTTAGGCTTTGCTACGAAATATGTTGACCAAAGCAAGCGAAGTTATTTCTTGGCAATGCCTAACGGGTAACATGTAATAACTTTATCTTTTATAGAAATATTATGATGAACAATCACGATAAAATCAAAAACCAACTCATCAAAGAGTTGCCGAAGCATACAGTTTTTTCAACAGGCTGATAATTTTTTTATCATAATTAATATCGGTAGCCCATTTCCCCTTTAGTTCGTCAACATTGATGGCACTGCCTCTTTTTACATAGTTGAAGCGTTGATCCACTAACGGGTTGGTGAGTTTTCCGTGCGAAGCGTAAGCCTTTAAATGTTGAATGTGTGCCCGCACCCCTGATCGCATATCGGCAAACGAAATACCTTGTACCCCACCACCGGTAACCCCCAAACCGCAAAAATTATTTTGGCTTGGCGATACATCGCCACCAAATTTTAAAAAACCGGTTTCCAAACACATCTGACTAAAAGCAACATCGGGATTAATACCCTCATCCGAAGCCTCTTCCTTGTAAACAGTAGCAAGTCGCAAAGCGTAATAGGGGTTTAGTGCCGGATTGTTTTTTAATAAAAAAGCACTCAATATGTCAGCCGAGAGATTTCCTTTTGAAAGAATAGTGGTTGAAGGGGTAAGGTTTGGAACAGGCTGTCGTGGGGATGACATAACAGTTTTAACAACCGGTTTTAAACGGTAAAACGAAAAGGTTTTCCCATTGATGGAAAAAGATTCGATTGGAAGCCCTGCATAGCCTAAATTACTACGTTCATTCATCATATCCCGTTCTTCCGAAAAGGTGTCGGGGCTTTTCACCACAATAATGAGTGAGAAAACTAAAACCACCCGAATAAGTAGCAAGATACCTCGCCTGTCTTGAATCCTGAATTGCATAAGTCAAATATCCGACAATTCACCGATAATTTTAGGCACTTTATCGATTTTTTATGCACACGCAACTGTTAATATTGTATTTTCGTCATTCAAAATAAAACTTATGAAATTATGAAACAGTTTATCAAATTTATGTTTGCTTCCGCTTTGGGGACTTTTGTAGCCGTGTTGCTCATTATTACTTTTTTTGTTGCCTTGATGGTGGGGTCCGTGATGAATATGCAGGAAAGCAAGGTGGGTACCGCTTCCATCCTGCCGCACTCCATCGTCAGGATATCGTTTAAAAATAAAATCAAGGACAGAACCCCGGCCAATCCCTTCGACGGGTTTAACTTTGCCACCATGGAATCGAACAAACCCTGGGGCTTGAACGACATCCTTAAAAACATTGAAAAAGCCGGGCACGATAAAAATGTGGACGGGATATTTTTAGATATGGAGACCGTTCCGGCTGGTGCTGCCACCTTGGAGGAGATCAGAAATAAACTGACAGAATTTAAAAAATCGGGCAAATTTGTTTACAGTTATGGTAACAACTACGATCAAAGTGCCTACTACCTCGCTACGGTTTCTGACAAGATATTTTTAAATCCTGAAGGCATCATCCTTTTTAAAGGACTGCACGCGCAACTTACCTTTATTAAAGGTCTTTTGGATAAACTTGAAATTGAAACGCAGGTCGTTCGCGGACCTGATAACAAGTACAAGAGTGCGGTTGAACCCTTGCTGTACGATAAGGCTTCGCAACCCAATAAAGAGCAGCTTACCGCAATGCTGGATGCCGTATGGGGAAAATACCTGAAAGTTGTTTCTGAAAGTCGTAAAATCGATATTTCAAAACTAAATCAGCTGGCCGACAATCTTGAGTTGTCAACAGCAGATGTTGCTAAGCAGAACCATTTTATTGATGATGCCCTTTATCGCGATGAGGTATTGGACAGGCTTAAAAAGAAAAGTAATGATCAATTAAATCTGGTTTCGTTTTCAAAATACAACAACGTGGCCGTGGCAAAAATGCCGATAAAAACCAAAGATCGTATTGCCGTTATTTATGCCGAGGGCGATATCACTCAAGGCAAAAGTACACCAAACTCTATCGGTTCGGCATCGCTTGCAAAAACAATCCGGAAGGTGCGAAAATTAAGCAGGGTTAAAGCCATTGTATTCAGAGTTAACAGTCCCGGTGGCGATGCGCAGGCATCCGAAATTATACGTCATGAGCTGGCATTGGCTGCCGAAAAGATGCCGGTTATTGTTTCGATGGGAAATTACGCTGCCTCGGGCGGGTATTGGATTTCAACCCCCGGAAAATATATCTTTGCTGAAGAATCAACCATCACCGGTTCCATAGGTGTTTTCGGAATTATTCCTAATATGAAAGGCTTTTTTAACAACAAA